>JBDTRB010000051.1:0-26329 GCA_039931865.1 Acidobacteriota bacterium
AGGGAGCAGGCCGGCGGTCGAGGCCGCATCCGGCCGAGCCGCCGGCCGGTGCCGTTCGCCGTCGGCGAACGGCAGCTCCCGCAGTGAGCGGAGGCGACGGATAATGCGCCCGGAGGACTCATGCCCGACTCTACTTCCGACGATCATGACAAACGGGTACGGGACGCGTTTGACTCGCTCGACCGGCATGTCGGCCCGCGGCTCGATGAGAATTCGCGGCGCTCCGTCGAGGAGCTGCGGTCCGCGGCATCGTCCCGCAACGCCGAAGGACTCCGAACAGGGCTCACCGACGTGCGCGAGCGGCACGGCTGGCTCTATCGCGAGCTCGCCGAGCATCCCGATGTGTCGAACCTGTTGAACGAGCTCGCCCTGTGGGGCTTCTAGTCGGCCGGAGCCGGACGCGCCAGCGACGGTCGTCTTTTTGCGCCTCCAGGGCGCGAGGAATCCGATCAGCGCCGCGTTGAATCGATCCGGCCACTCGAGGTGCGGGAGGTGCCCGACGCCCTGCACTTCGAGCAGGCGGCTTCCCGGAATGTCCCGCGCGGCGGCGCGTCCGAGCTCCGGGTAATCGCCTAGCCCCTTCAGCGCTTCGTCGGGAACGAGACCCCGGCCGAGCGCCGTGCGGTCCGCCTGTCCGATGACGAGCAGCGTCGAAACCGCGATGAGCGAAATTTCGTGGCGCACCGGCTGCTCGTAGAGCATCTGATACGTCAGAGCGAACACTCGCGCAAACCGCGGGTACTGCACCGCTGCCGGACACGCGGGCGCGCCGCTCGGCGAATCGTCCGTATTCCTGGCGCCACGTCGCGACGTAACGGCGACAGAAGCCCTCGATCTTCGAAGGGTCCGCGTTTGCGAGCTCCCTCGCGTACACGGTCTCGAACGCAAGCGCCGGCCGGTGCTAACGTCCTCTCGATGTACACGGGCTTCTACGGTCTTCGCGAGCCGCCTTTCCACATCACGCCGGACCCGCGATTTCTCTTCTTCAGCGATCAGCACAGGGAGGCGTTCCACCACATCCTGTTCGGGATCCGGGAGCGCAAGGGGTTCATCCAGGTGACCGGCGAGGTGGGCGCGGGGAAAACGACGGTCTGCCGCGCCGTCCTCGAGCAGCTCGGCCCGAATGTGAAAACGGCTCTCATCCTGAACCCGATCATGACCATCGAGCAGCTTCTCCGGTCCGTCCTGACGGAGCTCGGGTTGACGCCCGGCAAGCTCGACCGCGTGGAATACCAGGACCTCCTGAACGCCTTTCTGTTTGCGCAGGTGTCCACCGGCAACGATGTCGTTCTTTTCATCGACGAGGCTCAGGATCTGGATCCGGGTCTTCTCGAAGAAATCCGTCTGCTGTCGAACATCGAGACCTACGAGCGCAAACTGCTTCAAATCGTCCTCCTGGGTCAGCCGGAGCTGCGCGACAAGATGAATGATCCGCGGCTGCGGCAATTGCGACAACGGATCACGGTGCGGTATCACCTCCGCCCTTTGTCGCTCAGGGACACGGAGCGGTACATGGCGCACCGCCTGGTGGTGGCCGGCGCGAACGGAAGGCCCGACTTCACTCCCGGCGCGGTCCGCGCGGTGCACGGGTACGCGCGCGGAATTCCGCGCCTTGTCAACGCGGTCTGTGACAAGGCGCTCCTGTACGGATTCGTCAACGGGGTGGACGTTCTGACCCCGCGCGGGATCCGCCAGGCGATCCGCGAGCTCGAAGGCGAGGCGTCGTGAGTCTGATCGACGAAGCGTTGAAGCGCGCCCGGGAGCAGACCGCTCGACAGACCCTACCGCCAGATCCGGCGGCGGCTCCCCCGACCGCGAAGCAGGAGGACCCCTGGTCCTACGCGCCCCTCCCGGATCGCGCGCCGCTGCTCGTGCCGGTGCAAGGAGCGGCGGCGATCGCCGGAGGCGTGCTGCTGCTCGCGGCAGCCGCGTGGCTTCTTCTGCGACCCTCGCGTCCTCAGATCACCGCTCCCTTTTCAGCTCCGTCCGCGGAGCAGACCGTTCCGGCCCCAGCGCGGGATTTTCCGCGCGCGATCGAATCCGCGGCCGTCCCCGGGAGAACGGACCCTGAGAGCGCGGGCGGCAGAGGCGGTCTCGCCTCGGCCGGGGGCGCCGCCGCGAACGCCGGGCAACCTCACGAACGGGATCTGCGGACGGGCGGCGGATCGCCGCCGCCGGAGGTCTTCTCTCCGGGGATCGCATCCGGGTCCCCGCGCGTCGCCGCCGGAAACCGTTCCCGGACGATCCTCCCGGGGGAAGGCGCGCCGGCGGACCGCGGGCCTGCAGCCGCGAAGGCTCACAGCGGCACGTTCGTCTCGCCCGACGGGACCCGCATCGAGCTCGGAGGCATTGTCTATTCGGAGACGAATCCGGTCGCCCTCATCAACGGCCGCGTCCTCCCGGTGGGAGGCGTGGTCGGAAGCATGACGATCATCTCCATCACGGAGAACCGCGTCGAGCTCACCGGCGACGGCGCCCGCGTCTTTCTCTCGATCCGCTGAAGCTCTCTGCCGAAATCTGCAACCTCCGCCCCGGAATCCGTGTTCAAAGGGGGAGGCCAGGAGGAAGCATGCGACGATCCGATACCCCGATCCGGCACATCTCCGCGCGGAAGAAGCCGGACCGGTCCGCGTTTCCGGGGGGCAGATGGCTCCGGCTCGTGGAGGCAGGTCCGGCAAAGAGCGAAGAGGCGGATCTGATGCGGCGACCCGCAATCGAAAACCTGGAGCACGCGCTCGCGGCCGATCTCGACGGCACGTTCGAGCGTCTCGTTCTCGACTATCAGGACCGGCTCTTCGGTTTCGCCTTCCGGCTCTGCGCGAGCCGCGAGGATGCGGAGGAAATCGCACAGGATGCTTTCGTCCGAGCCTACCGCGCGTTGAAGGGGTATCCACCGGAGAGGATCCGCGGCCTCGCGCTCCGCGCGTGGCTCTACCAGATCGCCTTGAACGTCGCGCGCAATCGATTCCGCCGCAAGCGTCACCGCTTCGTGTACCTGGAAAGCGGCGGTGCCACCGACTCGACGAAGATCGATCCGGCCGACGATCCGGAGCTTCGCCCCGACCGCCGCCTCGAGAAGAGCCGCGAGCGGTCGGATCTCGCGACACTGGTCCGCGCGCTGCCCGAGCGTTTCCGCGCGCCCCTGGTTCTTCGATACGTCGAGGGCCTGCCGGTCGAGGAGGTCGCCGCGGTGTTGAAGCAGCCGGTCGGCACGGCCAAATCGAACCTGCACCGGGGAGTCAATGCCCTGCGCGTTTCCCTCTCCCGTTCCCGAAGCTCCCGGCGGCCCCAGGAGGTGTACCAATGAAAGCTCCCCTTCCCATCCGCGACACCCTCGACGTGACACGCGCGCTGCGCCGCATGGATTCCGTTCGCGCTCCCGCGACGCTCGTGCCCGCCGTCCTCCGGCGCGCGGGGCTGGCCGACATGTACTGGAGGATGGCATCGCCGGTCGGCGCGCTCTACGTCGCTCAGGGCACGGCGGGGATTTCCCTGGTCCGCCGCGCCGGAGCGGGCGGCTCGAGCGCCTTCGAACGGGAGTTCCGGACGCGCCTCGGCCGTCCCGTTTACCCGGCGGCGCGTCCGGCGGCGGCCGCTCTGCGCCGCGCGGTCGCCGGAAAGTCCGCGCGGGAGCTTCGTTTCGACCTGCGCGGGCTGACCGATTTCGAGAGCGCGGTGCTCCGGAAGGCGCTCGAGATTCCGGCGGGCCAGGTGCGCCCGTACGGCTGGATCGCGAAGGAGATCGGCCGCCCGGAGGCGGTCCGCGCCGCGGGAAGCGCGCTCGCGAAGAATCCTCTCCCGCTGCTGATTCCGTGTCACCGCGTGGTGAGGACCGACGGCCGGGTCGGCGATTACATTTTCGGCAGCGGCGCGAAGCGCACGCTCCTGAAGTCGGAAGGGGCGCAACCGGACGCGCTCGAGAAGCTCGGTTCTTCAGGAGTCCGCTTTCTCGGAAGCGAATCGGGCCGGTACTTCTGCCTGCCGACCTGCGGCGGATTCCAGTCCCCCCGCCGGTCCAACCGGGTGCCGTTCCGCTCGGCAAGCCAGGCACTCGCGGCAGGCTTTCTCCCGTGCGAGGACTGCCGCCCGGCGGCGTGAGGGGCGGCTCCGATCACCCCGCAACCCTTATCCGGACTGGTCACCGGGCTGCAAAGACCCACCGGCTGCCTGCGGGCCCCCTCACCCCGACCCTCTCCCCGAGCGCGGGGAGAGGGAGGTGGCGCGCTTTCACCTCAGTGGCGGATGCGCCCGGTCCTCCAGCCGCTCCAAACCCTCCGCACCGGTTGCCGTAGAGTTCCCCCGACCGCGCTGAAAGGGAGGATCCGTGAAATCGACTTTCCGACGGGGCTTCGCCCTGCTTTTCGCCATCGCCTGCTCCCGCCTGGCCGCCGGCCAGGAGCCGACTCCGGCGCCGAGCCCGGGCCCGACCCCGGCGGCGTCCGCGTCCGGGAGGCAGCGGGGGGAAGGCTCCGATCCGGTGATCCGCTCGCGTAAGGAGCCGAGCCGCGAAGAGAAATCCCGGGACAAGACCGGCAAAGGCGCCAACGCCGATAAGGACGCGCCGAAGAAGGGCGGCTTCCGCTCCGAGACCTTCGCGGGACTCGAGTTGCGCTCCCTCGGACCCGCGCTGACATCCGGACGGATCGTGGACATCGCCGTCGATCCGAAGAACACGCACCGCTGGTTCGTCGCGTCCGCGGACGGCGGGGTCTGGCGGACGGTGAACGGCGGTGTGACGTTCACGCCGGTGTTCGACGCGGAAGCTTCGCACTCGATCGGCTGCGTCGCGATCGACCCGAAGGATCCGTTCGTCGTCTGGGTCGGCTCGGGGGAGAACAACAGTCAGCGGGTGGTCGGCTACGGCGACGGCGTGTATCGCTCCGAGGACGGCGGCGCCTCCTGGAAGAACATGGGCCTGAAGACGTCGGAGCACATCGGAAAGATCGTCGTCGACCCGCGCGATTCGAACGTTGTTTATGTCGCCGCTCAGGGACCGCTCTGGGGCCCCGGCGGGGAACGCGGCGTGTACAAGACGACCGACGGTGGGAAGACGTGGAAGTCCTCGCTCGCGATCAGCGAGAACACGGGAGCCACCGACATCGTGATGGACCCGCGCGATCCGGACGTCCTCTTTGCGGCGGCCTATCAACGCCGGCGCCACGTTTACACGCTCATCGACGGGGGCCCCGAGTCCGCGATCTACAAATCCGTCAACGCGGGCGGGAGCTGGAAAAAGGTGACGACCGGCCTGCCGAAAGAAGAGATGGGACGGATCGGTCTCGCGATTTCTCCCGCGGCTCCCGACGTCGTCTACGCCGTCATCGAAGCGGCGAACAAGGCGGGAGGTTTCTTCCGATCGGGCAACCGCGGTGAGACCTGGGAGAAACGCAGCGAATACGTCCCGGGCGGCCCGCAGTACTACAACGAGATCTTCGCGGACCCGAAGAACCCGGAGCGCGTGTACTCGATGGACGTGTGGATCCAGGTGACGGAGGACGGCGGAAAAACGTTCCACAAGCTGGGCGAGCCGTCGAAGCATCCCGACAACCACGCGATGTGGATCGACCCCGACCTGACCGACCACCTGGTGGTGGGATGCGACGGCGGCATGTACGAAACGTTCGACCGCGCCGCGACCTGGCGGTTCTTCGCGAACCTCCCCGTCACGCAGTTCTACCGGGTGAGCGTCGACAATGCCTCGCCCATCTACAACCTCTTCGGGGGGACGCAGGACAACTTCAGCCTGGGCGGACCGTCGCGGACGTCCAACATCCACGGCGTCTCCAACGCGGACTGGTTCGTCACCGAAGGCGGCGATGGGTTCCAGAGCCAGATCGACCCGGAGGACCCGAACACCGTGTACGCCGAGGCGCAGTACGGAGTCCTGACGCGCTTCGACCGGAAGACGGGAGAGAGCCTCGTGATCCAGCCGCAGGCGCGGCCTGGCGAGCCCCCGCTTCGCTGGAACTGGGACTCGCCGATCATCATCAGCCCGCACAGTCATACGCGGCTCTACTTCGCCGCGCAGCGGGTGTTCCGGAGCGACGACCGTGGCAACACGTGGAAACCGGTCAGCCCGGATCTGACTCGCCAGCTCGACCGCAACAGGATGAAAGTCATGGGCCGCGTGTGGTCTTCGGACGCCGTCGCGAAGAACTCGTCCACGTCTTTCTACGGCAACATCGTGTCGCTCTCCGAGTCGCCGCTCCAGGAGGGGCTGCTGTACGCCGCCACCGACGACGGGTTGATCCAGGTCACCGAGGACGGAGGCGCAACGTGGCGGAAGACGTCCGCCGTGCCGGGCGTGCCCGAGTTCGCGTACGTCAGCCGCGTCGCGTCCTCGTCGCACGAGAAGGGGACGGTCTACGCCTCCTTCGACAACCACAAGAACGCAGATTTCAAGCCGTACGTCGTCCGGAGCACGGATCGCGGCCGCTCGTGGAGCTCGATCGCCGGCGATCTCCCCGCGCGCGGAACGGTCTGGACCGTCCTCGAGGATCCGGCGCAGCATGATCTGCTCTTCATCGGGACCGAGTTTGGCCTCTACTTCACGCGTGACCAGGGACGCCGATGGCTCAAGCTGACGGGAGGCCTGCCGAACGTGGCCGTGCGGGACCTCGCGGTTCAGAAGCGGGAAGGGGATCTCGCGGTGGCGACGTTCGGGCGCGGGTTCTACATCCTCGACGACCTGACGCCCCTGCGCCTCTCGACCGCGGACGCGCTCGAGAGGGACGCGGTCCTCTTCCCCGTGCGCCGGCCTCTCGTGCTCATGCCCTCCGCGCCGCTCGGGATCCGGGGCAAGGCGTTTCAGGGCGAGTCCTGGTTCACCGCTCCCAATCCTCCGTTCGGCGCCGTCTTCACCTATTACCTGAAGGACGAGTTGAAGACCCTCCGCAAGAGCCGCCAGGACAGGGAAAAGGGCCTCGTCAAGCAGGGCAAGGACCCGGATTACCCGACCGCGCAGGATTTCCGCGCGGAGGTCCGCGAGGAGGAGCCCACAATCGTCCTCACGATCTCGGATCCCGAGGGCCAGGTGATCCGGCGGCTGAAAGCGCCGGTCACGGCGGGCATGCACCGGATCGCCTGGGACCTCCGCTATCCTCCCGCGACGCCGACCTCGCTGAAGCCACCGGTGTCGGATCCCTTCAGCGACCCGCCCTCCGGTCCGATGGTCGCCCCCGGCCGCTACACCGTGACGATGGAGACATGGGTGCAGGGGCGCGCCACCCCCGTTTCGGAGCCGCAAACCTTCGAGGCCCGCGGCGCGTACGAGATCCCGGCGGCGGATCGCTCGAAGCTGCTCCAGTTCGAACGGAAGGTCGCGAAACTGCAGCGCGCGGTCACCGGCGCGGTCGAGTCTGCGACCGAGGCGCGCAACCGCATCACGCACATCAAGCAGTCGCTTCTCGACACCCCCGGGAACACCGCCGCCCTCGGGACGGAGATCCGCTCGATGGACGTGCGGCTCGCGGACATCGAGGTCGCGCTGAAGGGCGACTCGGCACTCGCCGCGCACAACGAGCCCACGGCGCCGTCGATCGCCGATCGCGTCGAGTCCGTCGTCGGCACGCAATGGAACGCAACCTCGGCGCCGACAGCGACGAGCGAGCAGGCGTATGCGTTCGCGGCCGCGGAATTCGCCGGCGAGCTCGAGAAGCTGCGGAAGCTAGTCAACGTCGATCTGAAGAAGGTCGAGGACGCGATGGAAACCTCGGGCTCCCCGTGGACGCCGGGCCGCGTTCCGTCCTGGCAGCCTGAGTGAGCGGCTGTTGCACGGCCCGATCTGACCTCGGCTTCCCCGCCGACACCGCGGAGCATTGGAGATGACCTGGCGGGCGGGCGCGCTCCCCGGAATCGTTCTGGGCCTCGTCGTCCTCGTCCTCATCCAGAAGTTCTGGTACTTCGCGGGTTTTCCGGCGATCGCGTGCGGCTGCTGGGCGGCCGCGCGGGCGAGGGAGTTTCCGGTTCGCGCCGCAGAACGTGTCTCGGCGGCCGGGTTGGCCGGTCTCCTCGGTGCCGGAATCATGGAAATCGGCGGGACCATCGAAGGATTCGTCTCCTTCGACAAGGTGCTCGACAGCGGAGTGCTCGGGCTCTTCGCCATGGCGGGTCCGAGGGGGGTGCCGCTTGTGCTGCTGGCGCCTCTGACCCTGATCATCCTCGGCGCCGTTCTCGGCGGGCTGCTGGCCGCGGCCGTCGCGTCGGGATTCTTCCCGTCGGCGAGAGGATGAGGGAGCATCTCCTCCCGCATCAAGCGCTGTCAGCTGTCAGCCTGAAAGTGCCGCCGATGTACCCTTGGTTCGTTTGGCTCTCACTCCAGGCTCGCGACTCGGTCCTTACGAGATCCTCGCGCCGATCGGCGCGGGAGGCATGGGCGAGGTGTACCGCGGCAAAGACACCCGCCTCGACCGGTCGGTCGCGATCAAGGTCCTCCCGTCGCATCTGTCCGAATCCGCCGAAGCGAGGCAGCGTCTGGACCGCGAGGCGCGCGCGATTTCAGCGCTTTCCCATCCGCACATCTGCGCGCTCCATGATGTCGGGCATCAGGACGGCATCGACTACCTCGTCATGGAGTACCTCGAGGGCGAGACGCTCCACGACCGCCTGTCGAGAGGAGTGCCACCGCTCGACTGGACCCTGAAACGCGCGGTTGAAATCGCGCAGGCGCTCGACTGCGCACACCGGCAGGGCATCGTCCACCGGGACCTGAAACCGGGCAATGTGATGCTGTCGAAGTCGGGCCTGAAGCTTCTCGACTTCGGCCTGGCACGGCGGCGGCCGCTTCGAACCGCGGGCAACGACGGAACGGCCGGGAGCCACGAAACCGCCACGCAGGCGGACCTCACCGCCCTGGCGACGGAGATCGGTCCCATCACGGCCGAAGGGACGATCGTCGGCACGTTCCAGTACATGTCCCCGGAGCAGATCGAAGGACGGGAGGCCGATGCCCGCAGCGACATCTTCGCCTTCGGGGCGGTCCTCTACGAGATGGCGACGGGCGTGAAAGCGTTCCGAGGGGGAAGCCAGGCGTCCCTGATTTCGGCGATCCTCCGCGACGATCCGCCGCCCATCTCGCAGGTCCAGCCCATGACTCCGCCCGCGCTCGAGCGGGTCGTCCGGACGTGTCTCGCGAAGAACCCGGACGAGCGCTGGCAGAACGCGCACGATCTGGCTTCGGAGCTCGAGTGGATCCGCCAGGAGGATTCCCATCCGAGCGCCTCTGTCTCGCTCGCCACGAAGACCCGCGCTCCCGGCTCCCGGCTTCTGCGCGGCGCGGTCCTCGCCGCGGTGGTGGCGGCCGCTTTCGCGGGCGGCTGGCTCGCTCGCCGTCCCGCGACAAAGGCAGTGTCTCTGCGCGCCTCGCTTCCAGCCCCCGAAGGCACGCGATTCGACCTGCTCGCGGGACCCGTCGCGATCTCCCCGGACGGAACGCGCCTCGCCTTCGCGGCGAGGTCGCTCGACGGAAAGACGTTTCTCTACGTGCGGGCTCTCGATGCCGATTCCGCGCAGCTCCTCGCCGGCACCGAAGGGGCCTCCTGCCCGTTCTGGTCGCCCGACGGAAAGTCGATCGGCTATTCGACGGGCAACACGATGGCGGTGGTGCCGGCCGGAGGAGGAGTTCCCGAGAAGCTCGTGGACGTAATCCGCAGCCGGGTCGCAACCTGGGGAACCTCCGGCGTCATCCTGGCGGGTCGGGGAGGCCGCCAGTCGCTCGTCCGCTACTCGGTCGCGACCAGGGTCCTGTCTTCCGCGACAGAGTTCGGTCCGGACGAGATCGCTCACCAGTCGCCGCAGTTCCTCCCCGACGGCCGGCACTTCATCTACCTCGCGCGCCGGCTCGACAGAATCTCCCGAACGGTCACGAGCGAGATCCGCGTCGGGAACATCGACTCGAAGGAAAGCCGGACTCTCTTTCCCGCCGAATCCAACGCCCTCTACGCGCGCTCCGGTTACCTCCTCTTCGTCCGCCAGGGCGATCTGGTGGCGCGGCCGTTCGATGCGACCCGGCTCACGCTGTCGGGCGACCCGGTCGTCGTCGCCCGGCACGTCTCGACGACCCAGGACGACGCAACCGCGCTCGCGTCCATCTCGGAAACAGGAGTCCTTGCCTGGGCGGAGGGCGGGGCGATCGGACAAAGCCAGCTGGCCGTCTACGGACTCGATGGAAAGCGGCAGGCCGCTCTCGGCGATGTCGGGGAGATCTGGACGCCGCGCCTTTCGAACGATGGCCGGCGCGTCGCCGCCGAGGTCATGGACCCCGCAAACGGCAACCGCGACATCTGGATCTACGATCTTTCCCGGCCGACTCTCCCGGTTCGCATGACCTTCGATCCCGGCGACATGGCGACGCCGGTGTGGTCCCCCGACGATTCCCGGATTGCGTATCTCCACGGCTCTGCCGCCGCAGAGCGGGGAAAGGTCCCCGAATGGTCCATCCGGATCAAGTCGGTTCGCGGTCAGGGCGCCGAGTCGAACGTTTACTCCGCGCCGACGACGAGTTATCTCACCGGGTGGTCCGCCGACGGCGCTCGCCTGCTCTTCAATCAGGGGGGAGGGAAGTCCCGGAACGACGTCTGGGGGCTCGAAGTTTCGAATCGCAAATCCGAGGTTCTCGTTCAGACGCCCGCCGAAGACCGCGACGGCACCTTATCGCCCGACGGCCGCTGGCTCGCCTACATGTCGAGCGAATCCGGTCGCTTCGAGATCTACGTTCAACCGTTCCCCGGGCCGGGAGGGAAGTGGCAGATCTCGAGCGCCGGCGGAAATCAGCCTGTGTGGGGGCGCGACGGCAAGGCCGTCTATTACGTGACTCTCGACGGGCGGCTGATGCGCGTTGCGGTCCGGACCGACCCGTCGTTCGAGACGGAGGAGCCGCATACGCTCTTCTCGCCGCGCATGCGCCGGACCCTGATCCCGCAGTACGCGGTCTTTCCGGACGGCGAGCGGCTCCTCATCAATTCTCTCGCCGCTCCTGACGTCGCCGACTCGATCCGCATCGTGCAGAACTGGACCGCGGCGCTCCCCGCCCGCTAGAACAAGGCCCCATCCGGCTGGCGCGAGCTGAGAGCTGACAGCTGAGCTGACGGCTCCTCATCCCGGCCGTTGTACCCTCTCTCACCTTGCCGCTCTCGACCGGTAGCCGCCTCGGACCCTACGAGATCCTCGCCCTGATCGGCGCGGGCGGAATGGGTGAGGTCTACCGCGGGCGCGACACGCGGCTCGATCGCACGGTGGCGATCAAGGTCCTTCCGGAGCGCCTCTGGAGGGATGACGAGATGCGGCTGCGCTTCGAGAGGGAAGCGAAGACTGTTTCCCGGCTGTCGCACCCCCACATCTGCGCGGTGCACGACGTCGGACGCCACGAGTCCACCGACTACATCGTCATGGAATACCTGGAAGGCGAAACGCTCGCCGACCGGCTCTCGAGGGGAACGCTCTCCCTGTCGCTGGCGCTGCAATACGGGCGCGAGATGGCCGACGCTCTCGACGCCGCACATCGGCAGGGCATCGTGCACCGGGACCTGAAGCCCGCCAACGTGATGATCACCAAGGACGGGGTCAAGCTGCTCGATTTCGGCCTTGCGAAGGCGTTCTCCTCCACAGCCTCGCCCGAAAGCGTCACGTTCGCGGAAACCGCGCAGAAGGATCTGACGCGCGAAGGGATCATCGTCGGGACCGTCCCGTACATGGCGCCGGAGCAGCTCGAGGGCAGGGAAGCCGACGCGCGGACGGACATCTTCGCGCTCGGCACCGTCCTCTACGAGATGACAACTGGCAGGAAGGCGTTCTCCGGCTCGAGTCGCGCGAGCCTCATGGCCGCGATCCTTCAGAGCGAGCCGGCGGCGGCATCCTCTTTCGGGTCCGCCGCGCCGCCGGCGCTCGATCGCCTGATCACGACCGCTCTCGCGAAGGATCCCGAGAAGAGATGGCAGAGCGCGCGCGACGTCGCCCTGCAGCTCGCCGCGATCGGGACGGCTGAGGAATCTCTGCCCGCCTCGAGAGGTACCGGCGGATCCGCCGCCTGGAAATGGGCGGCCGCTGCGTTGGCGATCGCGGTCATCGTCCTTTTTTTCGCCCGCGCGCGGACTTCGACCGAGTCGAATTCTTCGGCGATCCGCTTCCGGTTCGCTCCTCCCGAAGGAACCGCCTTCGCGGACTTTGGCGAATCGACCCCCATGGCTTTTTCGCCGGATGGGACGCACCTCGCGTTCGTGCTCGTCGGCGGCGGTCCGTCACGCATCTGGATGCGAAACGTTTCCGATATGGAACCGCACCCGATCGCGGGGACCGAGGGAGCCCGATCCGTGTTCTGGTCGCCCGACGGGGGGTCGATCGGATTCTTCGCGGACGAGAAGCTGAAACGTCTGGACCTTTCGGGAGGCACTCCCGTGACGGTCTGTGATCTCTCTCAAGGACTCACGGGCAGAAGAGCCGGGCGATCGGGGACCTGGAGCCCGAGCGGGGAAATTCTTTTCGCCGACGTACAGGGAGACGCGATTTATCGGGTGGCTTCCGCCGGCGGCCGGCCCGAGCCGCTCATCCGGCCGGACCCGAAACGATCCGAGACCAGGGTCGTCTGGCCCTGGTTTCTGCCCGACGGCTCCCGATTCCTCTACATGGTGAGGCTCCGGAACGGGCAGGGTGCCGTCATGCTGTTCGAGCCCGGTAAGACATCGCGGCCGCTGGTCGAGCTGCGGTCGATGGCTCAATACGTGGACCCCGGATTTCTGGTTTACGTCCGTGACGGCGCCCTGCTCGCCCAGCGGCTGGATGTTTCCGCGGGGAGCCTCACGGGCACCCCTTTCCCGCTCGCGCCGGAAGTCTCCTATTTCGCGTCCACGGGGGGCGCGGCGTTTGCCACGGGGCGCCGCGGGGAGCTCGCGTTTCGTGCGTCGGAGGATCTCGATCGGCTCGTCTGGTTCGACCGGAGCGGCCGGCGGCTCGGGGTGATCGGCGCTCCCGGGAGCTACGAGGGACTCACCTTCTCGCCGGACGCGAAGCGGGTTCTCTTCTCTCGCGCCCGCAAAGCTATCGGGACATACGACCTCTGGCTGCTCGACCTCGACCGAAACGTCGAGACGGCGGTCACGACCGATCCGGACAGCGAGTTCGCGGGCGTTTGGCTGCCCGACGGGAAATCCATTCTCTACTCGGCCGTGCGGGAGGCGAGCCCGCAGCTCTTCCGGCACGATCTTGCGACCGGCAGCGAGGCGGCGCTCCTGCCATCGCGCGGATTTCAGCAAGCGCTCGACGTCTCACCGGACGGTCAGACGATCATTTTCTCCGAGAGAGAAACAGGACACGGCTTCGAGCTCTTCACGATGCCGCTTTCAGGGAGAGTCCCGCCGAGGAAGTTCTCGCCGCGGACGGAGAACGCCGAGCGAGCGCGGTTTTCGTCCGACGGAAAGGCGATTGCGTTTGTATCGTACGAAGCCGGCAGGCCCGAGGCTTACGTCGCTCCATTCGGGGTCGACGCGGAACGGACCCGCGTGTCGGTCGACGGCGCCGAGTCTCTCTGCTGGAGTCGAGATGGAAAGGAGCTCCTCTATCTCGGTTCCGACAGACAGCTGATGGCGGCGCCGGTCCGGACCACGCCGACCATCGAAGTCGGCCAGCCGGTCGCGCTTTTCCGGATTCCAGGAAACCAGGAGTGGCGGGAATTCGACGTAACGCCGGACGGCCGTATCCTGGCCATCATCGAAGAATCCGCAGGCAACGCTCAGCCCGCGACGGTGGCGATTCACTGGACGGCGGAGGTCCCGAAGCATTGAGCTGTCGGCGGACCAGACGGCCTT
Organism: Acidobacteriota bacterium; assembly: GCA_039931865.1. GTDB lineage: Bacteria > Acidobacteriota > Thermoanaerobaculia > UBA5066 > Gp7-AA6 > JALYUA01. The sequence continues at coordinate 13,797 of JBDTRB010000051.1, forward strand.
GGATATCATCCCCGAAAATTGACCGACACGGAACCGTGCGGCGCACCGCGCGCTTTCGGAAGGAGTGATCCGCGATGAATAACGGTAAAAGAGCGCGTCTTCGAGTGATCACTTTGACGCTGACGATCCTCCTCGCCTCGACAGGGGTGTCTCGGGCCCAGGAGCGGAAAGAGAACGCGAAGCCGGCTCCCCCGCCGACCCCGACGGCTCCGAAGTCGCCGGGGCCTTTCGACGAGATGAAGTATCGCTTCGTGGGACCCCCCGGTAACCGGGTTTCGGCGGTCGTCGGCGTCCCCGGCGACATGAACACGTATTACGCCGGCGCCGCTTCGGGAGGGGTCTGGAAATCGACCGACGCGGGGATCCACTGGAAGCCCGTCTTCGATGACCAGACGGCGCAGTCGATCGGCTCGATCGCGATCGCGCCGTCGGATCCGAACGTGATCTGGGTCGGGACCGGCGAATCCTTCATCCGCAGCAACGTGTCGATCGGAAACGGCGTGTATCGGTCGACCGACGCCGGAAAGACGTGGAAGCACCTCGGCCTCGAGAAGACGGGCCGCATCGGGCGGATGATCGTCGACCCGAGAAACCCGGACGTCGCGTTCGCGGCGGCCATCGGCACGGGCTACGGCCCACAGCAGGAGCGCGGCGTCTACCGCACGACCGACGGCGGGAAGTCCTGGGAGCGCGTTCTCTTCGTCGATGAGAACACGGGCATCTCCGATCTCGCGATGGACCCCTCCAATCCCCGCATCCTTCTGGCCGGAGCCTGGCAGATCGACATCAAGACGTGGGGAAGGAAGAGCGGAGGAACCGGCAGCGGGCTCTTTCTCTCGAAGGACGGCGGCGCGACGTGGAAACGGATCACCCGCCACGGCCTTCCCGAGCCTCCCCTCGGAAAGATCGCCGTGGCGATCGCGCCGTCGGACCCGCTGCGCATGTACGCGCTGATCGAGACAGGTCAGCGAGGGTCCCTCTGGCGCTCCGACGATGGGGGCGAGAACTGGAAGCTCGTCAATCACAGCCGGCTCTTGAACGAGCGGCCGCACTACTACACGCGCATGCTCGTGATGCCGGACAACGCCAACGAGGTGTACTTCCCGTCGAACATGATGGGAGTGACCTACGATGGCGGCGAGACGGCCGACCAGATCCGCTGGGGCGGAGACAACCACGACATGTGGTCGGACCCGAAGAACCCGAGCCGCATCATGATCGGCAACGACCTCGGGGTCCTGATCTCTACCACCCGCGGAAAGCAATGGTCGAACATCCGTCTGCCGATCGGCCAGATCTACCACGTCGCGACCGACAACCGAATCCCATACTCGGTTTACGGGCAGATGCAGGACGACGGCTCGATGCGCGGGCCGAGCCAACTCCCCGGCGCCGGCGGGATTCATCCGGCGATGTGGACGACGACGGCCGGATGCGAGACCGGGTGGACGACGCCGGATCCCGTCGACCCGAACATCGTCTGGGGCGGCTGCTACGCGGGAGTCGTCGAGCGCTTCGACGCGCGCACCGGGATGTCGCGGACGGTGAGCGTGTGGCCCGAGCGGACCATGGGCGCGAACTCGGGTGAGATCAAGCTCCGCATGAACTGGACGTTCCCCATCGCAATCTCGCCGCATGATCACAACACGGTTTACGTCGGGAGTCAGTTCGTTCACGCGACGTCCGACGGCGGACAGACGTGGAAGGCGATCAGCCCGGATCTCACGCTGGGCGAAAAAACCATGATGGGAGATTCGGGGGGCCTGACAGTCGACAACCTGTCAGTGGAATACGCCGGCGTCGTGTACTCCATCGCGGAGAGCTCCGTCGAGAAAGGCGTGATCTGGGCCGGCACCAACGACGGCAACGTGCAGGTGACGCGCGATGGCGGGAAGACCTGGTCGAACGTGAGTCCGAAAGCCCCCGGAATGGGACCGCGGGGGACGGTCGACAGCGTCGACCCCGGCCGGTTCGACGGCGGCACCTGCTACGTGTCCGTCGATCTGCACCAGGTGGACAACCGAGATCCGTTCCTCTTCAAGACCAGCGACTACGGACGCACATGGAAGTCGATCGCTTCGGACATCCCGAAGAGCCCGCTCTCCTACGTCCACGTCGTCCGGGAGGACCCGTTCCGCAAAGGGCTCCTCTACGCCGGAACCGAAAACGGTTTGTACGTTTCGTTTGACGACGGCGGCCACTGGCAGCCGCTGCAGAGCCGGCTCCCCCACGCGCCGGTGTACTGGCTGACCGTGCAGGAGCACTTCCACGATCTCGTCGTCGGAACGTACGGCCGGGGCTTCTACATCCTCGACGACGTGACGCCTCTCGAGCAGCTCACGGACGCCGTCAAGGGCTCTGCCTCGCACCTCTTCACGCCTCGGCCGGCGTACCGGTTTCGACCCGGCCCGATCCCGGCGCTCGCGCCGGTCGGCGCCGCGATGGGTCAGAACCCGCCATACGGGGCGTCGATCCAGTACTGGCTGAAGGAGCCGGTCAAGGGAGGCCCGCCGGAGGGAGAGCCGGACCTAGCCTCGACTGAACCGGCTTCGTCCGAAGGGTCCGCAGCGAAGGCCCCGAAGAAGCGTCCCGTCGAGATCACGATCTGGGACTCCGCCGGCCAGAAAATCCGCTCGATCCTGACGACCAACAAGGCCGGTGTGAACCGCGCCGTCTGGGACCTGAGGTACGAGCCCTCCGAAGAGGTGAGGCTCCGGACGACGCCCTCCGGAAACCCGCATCTCTGGGAGGAGAAGCGCTTCAGGGGCAAGGACCGGCGTGCGATCTACTACTACGGCACCGACACTCCGAAGAAGGGCCCGCTCGTTCCTCCGGGCACGTACACGGTGAAGCTCACGATCGAAGGACGCGAGCAGTCGGCGAAGCTCGAGGTCCGGAAGGACCCGCGCTCCGCCGCGACCGACGCGGACCTCGAAGCGTCCGCGAAGTTCTCGCGAGGCGTGTACGGAATGACCAACGACGCGGCTCGCATGATCAACCAGCTCGAGTGGACGCGGAAGCAGCTCGAGGACACGCGCAAGATGCTCGTGGCGGCGAAGACCGAGCCCTCCGCCCTCGGCGCGGTGAACGAGCTCGAGCGCCGCGTCCGCTCCGTGCAGGACCGTCTCATGCAACCGACTCTCGCGGAGGCGGACTTGAAGTCGTTCCGGGGCCCGATGGGGCTGTACCTGAAGCTCCTGTGGCTCCAGGCGGAATCCGGGACGGGCGGCGGTGACGTCTCCGGCAACGCGGACATGGGGCCGACGGGATCCGAGGGCGAGGTGTTCGAGCTGTTGTCCGGCCAGCTCACCTCCACGCGCCGGGATTTCGACGAGCTCTACGAAAAACGAATTTCGGAATTCAACGAGGCGATGCGGGCGAAGAGCCTCGCCGGAGTCATGACCGTGAAGGAGCCGCTCGAACCGAAGCCGCCGCGTCCGGAGGAGCCGGAGGACGACGATGACTGGGCGGGTAACTAGAAACCTGCGGTCCCGCTTCGCCGCCGTCCTCCTCCTCTCGGCGGCGCTCGCCGCCCGCGCACCACGAGCCGGCGCGGACGGCCTGCCCGCCGGCTCTCCGACACGGCACGGATTTTCGGCCGAGCGCCTGTCGCGTATCGACGCAGCCGTGGCGCGCGAAGTCTCGGCGCATCGCGTCGCCGGCGTGGTGACGCTGGTGGCGAGGGACGGGCGCGGTCGATCCGTCCGAGCGCCTCGTGTTTCTCATCCTGATGCAGCTCATCCCCGCCGGTGACTTCGACCTCACGGAGAGGTTGCACACGCTGGTCGAGTCCGCCCTCGTCTCGAGCGGCGGCCCGCGCGGAGCGCGGAAAGCGCGCCGCGTCGTAAGTCAGCGCCCCGCACTCGGCAGCACGGCTATCAGTCGCCCGACCGCATTCGACTCTCCGCTACGGAGGCGGGAGGCTCCGACGCCGACCCGCGATCGCGAGGAAACCGCAGACGAGAGCGAGAGCCACGAACGTGAGGCCCTGCCCGATGGCTCCCGGGATCCGCGGCGCCATCGACCGGGGCGCCACGCCGGCGGCCACGAGCCCGGCCACGAGAACGCCCGCGAGCCCCTCCCCGGCAACGAGGCCCGACGCGGCGAGGATGCCGGGGTCTCCTTCGTCGCGCGTCTCCGCGGACGCGCCCCGGCGCCGCTCGATCCAGGCGCGGACGCAGCCGCCCACGTAGATCGGCGCCATCGAGGCCAGCGGGAGGTAGACGCCGATGGCAAACGCGAGGCCGGACGCGCCGCACAACATCGCTGCGATTGCGAGTCCCCCGCCCGTCAGCACGAGGCCCCACGGGAGCTTCCCCGCTAGGACTCCTTCGACAATCGTCTTCATCAGCGTCGCCTGCGGAGCGGGGATCTCCTTCGAGCCAAACGTGTACGCCTGACCGAGCAGCAACACGGTCCCCGCAACGGCCCAGCACGCGAACGCCGCTCCGATCAGTTGGCCGAGCTGCTGCCGCGCGGGTGTCGCGCCCACGAGGTATCCCGTCTTCAGGTCCTGCGAGATGTCTCCCGCCTTCGACGCCGCGACCGCGACGATGGTTCCGACGGTGAGCACCGCCGCGCGCGCACCCGGGTCGGTCCACCCGAACGCCGCGAAAACGGAGGCGACGCCGAGCAGGGTGACCAGAGTGATGCCCGAGGTCGGCTGAGACGAAACACCCACGATCCCCACGATCCTTGCCGCGACGGTGACGAAAAGGATCCCGAAGAACGCGACTCCGGCCGCGCAGATGGCGCGCTGCCAGGGATTCATCCCGCCCGCGAACACACCCGGCGCGAGGGCGGCGACCGCGATCACGAAGAGGATGGCTCCGATGACGAACGAGCCTGGCAAATCGCGGTCGGTGGCCAGCGCCGGCCCGGCGCCCGCGCTGCGATTCCGGCGCAGACCGCGGAGCACGCCGGCGAACGCGCTTCCCATCGTGGGCAGGTTCTTCGCCACGGTCAGAACCCCCGCGACGGCGACCGCCCCCGCTCCGATGTATCGGACGTACCGGGACCAGATGTCCGACGCGCTCATCGCGGAGATGGGACGCGCGGCTTCCGGGAAGAGGGGCGAAGTCAGGCCCGACCCGACCCACGTGATGAGGGGGATCAGCACGAGCGAGGAGACGAGCGACCCCGCCACGAGAACCGCGGACTGGCGGTACCCGAGGATGTAACCCACGGCGATCAGCGCCGGAGCGAGCTCGAGAGCCAGCACCGCGTTCGGAAGAACCGGAAGCCGCGCCGAGATCTCGCTCGGCAGAAGAAAAGCGAGGCCGAGGCCGAGCTTGAGCACCGCGCCGACCGCGATGCCTCGGAATATCCAGACACCGGCGCGCGAGCGCTGAGAGGTTGCCCGCAGCACCTCCGCGCAGGCCGTCCCTTCCGGATACGGCAGCTCGTCGCGGGCATCGACGATCAGCAGCCGCCGCAGAGGAATCATCGCGGCGAGACCGAGCACGCCGCCCAGAAAACACAGCGCGACGACCTGGAGGTAAGGGGGCGCCATCCCCCAGAGGAAGAGCGCCGGAATCGTGAAGATGGCGCCGGTCGCGAGCGATGTCGAAGCGGAACCCACCGTCTGCGACATGTTCGCTTCGAGGATCGTGCCGCGCCGGCCGAGAACGGAAAAGATCGCCACGGCCATCACGGCCGCCGGGATGGAGGCGGAGACCGTCAGTCCGACGCGCAGCCCGAGGTACGCGTTGGCAGCTCCGAACACGATCCCGAGCAGAACGCCGATGACGACGGCACGCAGCGTGAACTCGGCGGGCGTACCCGGAGGCGGAGCTGCTACGCTCGAAGACATCCCCGGATTCTAGTGCGCACGGCCGGGAGGAGTGGCAGGAAGGCGGAAGCGTTGATCCGGTATGAGGTCCGGGATGCGCGCCCTTCATCGTCGGGCCGTCATGACCGGTCGCGCGCCCCGTGGACCGAAGGAAGGTTTAGACTCCGCTCACTCGATTCCAGTGATTCCATTCCGAGGACTGACACTATGAGTCTCACTTCCGGCTCCAGGCTCGGCCCGTACGAGATCGTCGAGGCCATCGGCGCGGGCGGCATGGGAGAGGTTTACAAGGCGCTCGACACGCGCCTCGATCGCACGGTCGCGATCAAGGTCGTCCCCGACCATCTCTCCAAAGACGAGGACGTCCGCCAGCGCTTCGAGCGCGAGGCGAAGACGATCTCCTCTCTGTCGCACCCTCACATCTGCGCGCTCTACGACGTCGGCAGCCAGGACGGTGTCGAGTTCCTGGTCATGGAGTTCCTCGAAGGTGAGACGCTGACCGACCGGCTCGCGAAGGGGCCGCTGCCGGTCGAACAGCTTCTCCGCTTCTCGATCGAGATCGCGGATGCCCTCGAGAAGGCTCACCGACAGGGAATCATCCACCGCGACCTGAAGCCCGCCAACGTGATGCTGACGAAGTCCGGAGTGAAGCTGCTCGACTTCGGCCTCGCGAAGGCGATCGCGCCGGTGAGCCCGAACTCGTCTCTCACGGCGCTTCCGACGATCGCCCCGAACCTGACGACGGCCGGCACGATCCTCGGAACCTTTCAGTACATGGCGCCCGAGCAGCTCGAAGGCCGAGAGGCGGACGCGCGCAGCGACATCTTCGCGTTCGGCGCCGTGCTCTACGAGATGGCGACGGGACGCAAGGCGTTCGAAGGCAAGAGCCAGGCGTCGCTGATCGGCTCGATCCTCCGCGACGAACCGGCGGCGATCTCGGTCGTGCAGCCGATGACGCCGCCGGCGCTCGACCGCGTCGTGAAGACGTGCCTCGCGAAGGATCCGGAGGACCGGTGGCAGACCGCGCGCGACGTCCTTCTCCAGCTCAAGTGGATCCAGGAGGGCGGGTCGCTCGCGGGACTGCCGGCCCCCGTGGCCGCGCGCCGCAAGAATCGGGAGCGGATCGCGTGGGGAGTCGCCGCGGCCTTCGCGCTCGCGGCCGCGGCGCTCGCGTTCGCGTTCCTGCGCCGTCCTTCCGAACCGCTCCGCACGGTTCGGTTCGAAATCGGCACGCCGGAAGAGGTCACCTCGATCGACGCCCCCCGCATCTCTCCCGACGGGAGGACGATCGCCTTCAACGCCGTGGACTCCACGGGAAAAACGCGGATCTGGGTGCGGCCGTTGAACGCGCTCGCGGCGCAGGCCCTCGCCGGAACCGACGGCACGGCGCGTCCTTTCTGGTCCTCCGACAGCCGCTCCCTGGGTTTCTTCGCGGACGGGAAGTTGAAGAAGATCGACGTTTCGGGCGGGCCCGCCCAGAAAATCTGCGACGCGCCGACGGGATCCGACGGTTCGTGGAGCTCGGAGGGGGTCATCCTGTTCGACGGGCGGGCAAACGATCCCATCCTGCGTGTCTCCGCGGCAGGCGGCACAGCGGTGGTCGCCGTAAAACCCGAACCCTCCCGCAAGGAGACGACAGTGGGCTGGCCCGAGTTCCTTCCGGACGGCCGCCACTTCCTCTACCTCACGACCGGAGCGAAACCGGACGACACCATGTATCGCGTAGGACTGCTCGACTCAACCGAGTCGCTTCCGCTCGCGCCGGCCCAAACGCTCGTCACCTATGCGCCGCCGGGATATCTCCTGTTCGTCCGCGACAAGACTCTCGTTGCGCAACCGTTCGATCTGAAGAGGCGAAAGACGAAGGGCGAACCCCTCCCTCTCGCGGAGCACATCGCGACCGACTCGGTCGGGCTCGCGCGTTTCTCAGTCTCGCGCAACGGGACCCTCGTGTACCGCACCGGCGAATCGGGGAACCGGATGCTCTGGGTCGACCGATCCGGACGCGACCTCGAGACACTCGGCGAACCCGGCGAGTATCACAATCCCACGTTCTCTCCTTCCGGGGACCGCGTCGCGTTCGACATGGCCGACCCGCGAAGCGGAAAGCTGGACATCTGGGTGAGGGACCTCGCGCGCGGCGTCAACTCGCGCTTCACGTTTTCGGCGGTAGACGCCAGCGTTCCGCTCTGGTCTCCCGATGGACGCCGGATCGTCTTTCGCGTGGGTGCGAATGGGGACCTCTTCGAGAAGCCTGCGGATGGGGAGGGACAGGAGAAGCCGCTCCTTCGCAGCGACGAGTTGAAATTTGTCATGGACTTTTCGCGAGATGGGCGTTTTCTCCTCTACGGGAGCCGTGGAAAAGAGACCAGTTGGGACATCTGGGTGCTTCCGACGTTCGGAGACGGAAAACCATTCCCATTCCTGAAGACGCGATTCAGCGAGATCTTTCCGATCCTCTCTCCCGACGGGCGTTATCTCGCGTACCAGTCGAACGAGTCCGGACGCGCCGAGGTGTACGTTCAGAGCTTCCCCGGGCCCGGCGGCAAGTGGCAGATTTCCACCGCGGGAGGCCTCGAGCCGAGGTGGCGTGTCGACGGGAAGGAGCTCTACTACCGCGCACCGGACCAGAAGCTGATGGCCGTCGCGATCCAGGGTGATCCAAATTTCGCCGCGAGCGTTCCCAAAGCGCTCTTCCAGGGCCGATTCGAGACCGCGGTCGCGAGAAACCGATATCTTCCCAGCCCCGACGGCTCGAAGTTCTTCGTGGTGGGAACGCTCGGGCGCGAGTCGATCACCCCGACGACCGTCGCCCTGAACTGGTTCGCGGAGCTCGGCCGCTAGATCAACGGCCTGGCGATCTCCGTTCCATCTCCTCGTAGACCAGCTTCGAGATCGCCGCGCCCGTAACGAGCGCGGCGTTGTCGGCGCCGGTCCGCTTGTCCCTGCCCCGCCTCGTGCAGATCGCGATCGTGTAGCGCGAGTGCGGCCCCTTGACGTACGCGGCGTCCGTGCGGATCTCGCCCTTCACCCCCGTCGCGTCCGGGAGCTTCTCCTCGTCCCAGCCGGTCTTGTTGCCGACGAAGATCTTCTCCTTCTCAAACGGCAGCGACCGCGGGATCATCTGGCGGTCGAACTGGTTTCCGAGCATCACCAGCATTTCGTCCGACGCGGCGCGGGAAACGACTTTGCCGTCCGCGATCAGACCCATCAGCTTCGCGGCATCCCGGGGCGTGATCATGCCGAGCCCGAACTCCCGCTCCAGCTCCGGGAAAACATCCGCGTGCCCGTCGCGGAACGTCGGGCGGAAGATCTTCGTGTCCTTCAGCCCGTAGGACTCCATCCGCCTGTCCGTGTTGGCCGCGCCCACCTCGCGAACGAGCAGGTTCGTCGCCGTGTTGTCGGAATATGCGATCATCAGGTTCAGCAGATCCGGGATCGTCAACGCGAGCCCGGCATGGAGCTGGTTCAAGGGGATCCCCTCGTCGCCGGCCTTGTCGGCCTGCGCAAGGACGACGACCTTCTCCCGGGCCAGCTTCCCCTCCGCCATCTGGTGGTAGGTCTCGACCATCACCGCCAGCTTGATCAGGCTCGCGGTCGGAAAACGCCGGTCCCCGTTGACCGAGATCTCGTTTCCCGTCTCGAGATCCCGCACCGCCACTCCCATCTCCCCCGGAAACGAGCGGACGAGCGTTCCGATCCGTTCTTCGAGGTTGACAACGGGAGCCTTCGCGGAGGCAGCTCCCATCATCAGCGTGGCGAAGAAGAAACACACGACAACCAGGCTTGGCTTCATGCCCCAATCCTAGTCCGTCCCCGCAGAACGGCCAGATCCCAAATCCTCCGAGCCCGATCTCATCGTCTGCGGCGGTGGTGCGCCCTGCTTCCCCGCCAGTGGTCGGAAACAGAGTTGGGGATGCGGGACGCCGGCAGAGGCGAGCGCACTCGCCAGCGCAGCGGATCACGCTATCTCCGTCTCCCCGCGCGCGGGGAGAGGGTCGGGCTGAGAGGTCGGTCTTGACCCTGTACGCCACCGCTCCCGCGCTCGACGGAGGCGCGCGGCCCCCGACTTCGCCGACGAGCTGTGGTAGACATGTTTGCTAAGGCCGCTTCTCCAGGCAAAGAGGTGATCGGGTGAGCGTCGCCCGCCACCGCTTCCCACCGCGACCGAGGCCGAAGGAGGGAAAATGACCCTGGGAACCCTGCTCTGCCTCCCGCCGTCTCTTCGCCGCGCTTTCAGGATCCTGATGGCGGGCCTCGCCGGCGTGCTCGGGCTCGCGGCCGCGATTTCCGCCCAGACTTTTACGGAGTATCCGGTCCCGACTCCCGACAGCCAGATGCTCGGGATCACATCCGGGCCAGATGGAAACATCTGGTTCACCGAGCAGCTCGGCAAAAAAATCGGACGGATCACCCCCGGCGGCATCATCACCGAGTTTCCGATCCCCGGATCGCTGGTCTCGCCCAAACAGATCACGGCAGGTCCCGACGGAAACGTCTGGTTCACGGACTTCATCTCCGTGGGACGGATCACCCCCAACGGCAGCATCACCCGATTCCAGATCCCCTCCTCGTCCCTCCCCGAAGGAATCACGAGCGGCCCCGACGGAAACATCTGGATCACGATGTCTTCGCGAGACTTCCAGATCGCCCGCGTCACACCTTCCGGTGAAATCACCGAATTTCAGGTGCCGGGAATCGTCCAGCTCCAGGCGATCACATCAGGCCCGGATGGCAACCTCTGGTTCACCGACCCGAACGGCAACCACATCGGGCGGATCACGACGGCCGGGTCAGTGACCCTCTTCACCATGCCCGCCGAAGTCACCGGACCGTACGAAATCGTGGCCGGCCCCGATGGGAATCTCTGGTTCACGAGCGCGTTCCACATCGGGCGGATCACTCCGGCGGGGGCAGTGACGCTCTTTCCGGACCCGGGCGGGGACGCCCCGCGCGGGATCGCGGCTGGCCTCGACGGGAACGTCTGGTACACCGAGACCACGGGAAACAACATCGGCCGGATCGGCATGGACGGCCGGATGACCGAGTTTCGCCCTCCCACGGTGCTCGCCGGCCCGCTCGACATCACCGCCGGATCGGATGGCGCGATGTGGTTCATCGAATACAGCAAGAACAAGATCGGCCGGATCACCGTCGGGCCCTGCACCTCCGGGCCCGCGTCGCTTTGCTTGAACGACAGCCGTTTCAAAGTGGAGGTCGCGTGGCGCGCTCCGGCATTGGGAACGAGCGGCATCGGCATGCCGGTCCGCCTGACCGCCGACACGGCGTCCTTCTGGTTCTTCAGCAGCTCCAACGTCGAGCTGGTGATCAAGGTCGTGGACGGGCGGGCCGTGAACTCCCGTTACTGGGTTTTCTACGGCGCGCTCTCCGACGTCGAATACACGATCACCGTCACGGATGCCTCGACCGGAGTGGTGAAGACCTACTCGAACCCATCCGGGCAGCTTGCGAGCGTCGCCGATACGGCGGCGTTCGGCCCGTTCGCGCCGGCGGCCGCGGCGCAGAGGAGCCCGGCCATCACTTCTTCGCCGGACCCTCCGCCGAACCTGGGCGCCGCCCGGCGTCCGGAGGCCGTAAGTGCCTGCGCATCGGACGCCACGTCCCTCTGCCTGAACGGGGGCCGCTTTCGCGCCCGGGTCGACTGGCGCGTCCCCGCGCAGGGCACGAGCGGTGTCGGAAGGGCCGTGCCCCTGACGTCTGACACTGGATATTTCTGGTTCTTTTCCAACGGCAACGTGGAGCTCGTGATCAAGGCCGTCGACGGCCGCGGGTTCAACGGGAAGTTCTGGGTCTTCTACGGCGCGCTTTCGAACGTGGAATACACGATCACCGTGACCGATACCCAGACGGGCCAACTCCGGACATATCAGAACCCGTTTGGAAGCCTCGCGAGCGTCGCGGACACCGCCGCCTTTTAGAAAATGGCTTTCCTCCCCGCCCGTGGAACCGGGCGGGGCACGGCCGGGCGCGTGAACTCGGCGACGACCCGCGTTCTGAACTGGTTCGCACACGTCGGTGCCCCCGCGAGCGGCGCCCGCCTCGGTCCGTACGAGATCCTCGCGGCGGGCCATTCAGTTGAACCCCGGCTATGCGACGGCCCGGCAATGGTCCGGGGAATTCCTCTCGCAGAAGGGCGAGTACGAGCGCGCGATCACCGAGCTCGAAAGGGCAAGAGCTCTTTCAGGCGCGGATCCCGGGAGCACTTCAGCTCTCGGGTATGCCTACGGCGTTGCTGGCGAAAGAGAAAAGGCGTTGCGACTTTTGGACGAGCTGAACGAACGATCGAAGGGACACTATGTTTCTCCTTTCAACATCGCAGTCGTCTATATGGGACCGGGCGAAAAAGAACAGGCGTTCGAGTGGCTGCGGAAGGCCTGCGAGGAGCGCGCCGGCGATTCGGGAACCGTCAATCGGGACCCGGCTTTCGACGGCCTTCGCGCGGATTCGAGGTTTGCGGCCCTGGCTCAATGCATCGCCGGTTCACTTTAGGGCCCTGGCCCGCTCGATCGCGCTCGGGCTCACGTCGCTAGGTAGAGGAAGGGAGCACCGCCCTCAGTCCCCGGTTACCGCGCCGGTCACGCTCGTGATACAGGAGTCGCAACCATGACCCTTTCGGCCGGCTCCCGGCTCGGTCCCTACGAGATCCTCGCGCCCATCGGGGCGGGCGGTATGGGCGAGGTCTATCGAGCGCGGGATGAGCGGCTCGGCCGAAGCGTCGCCC
>JBDTRB010000052.1:0-26197 GCA_039931865.1 Acidobacteriota bacterium
CGGGACGTGCCGTTCGCGCCGCGAACGGCACCGGCGAGCGGCTCGGCCGGATGCGGCCTTCGACCGCTCGCCTCGTCCCTTCGTTCGCTGCGGCTCCCGCTTAGCCACCATTTCGACAGAAGCGCAGATCTCCTCCCTCTCCCCGCGCGCAGCGGAGAGGGCTGGGGTGAGGGCAGAACTTATCTGGAGGGCGGCGGAAAGCACCAACGGCGCTTGCCGCGTCCCCGCGGGGGGGGAGACAGTCGGCCTGGCCTGCCGATCCGCCCGCCTGTTGCGCGGCTGCTTCTGCGGAGGGATACTTTGCCGCAGGTTTCCTGCTAATTCCGGATTTGCCCCGCCCGACCCCTTTTGCGGGCGGTTGTCTTCATTTGAAAGGAGATCAACATGAAGAAGACAGTCAGCCTGGTCGCCGCCGCGTTGGCGGCCCTCGTCCTCATCGCAGCGACTCCCGATCGCGGGAAAAAGTTCGACGTCACCGCCGACACGATCGAAGCCTGCTCGTGCCCTCTCTTCTGCAGCTGCTACTTCGGGCCTTCAGCCGACGAGCACATGTGCGAAGCGAACAACGTGTACAAGTTCCGCCCCGGCAGCCACTATGGAAACGTCGATCTCTCGAACCAGATGGTCTGGGTTTCTCTCGACCTCGGCGGCGAGTGGCACCACCATCCAGGTGCCGGCATGCCCACCAAGTGGGCCGTCGTGACCTTCGACAAGGGCTCCTCGAAAGACCAGCGAACCGCGATCGGCGCGATCCTGAACACGGTCTTCCCCGTCAAATGGGCGAAGTTCGAAACCCGGGAAGACTCGATCTCGTTTTCCGACGGCGCGAAAGTCGCGGAGGCAAAGCTCGGCAGCGGCCTCGCGTCGGTGCGGCTCGACAAGGCCCTCGGGTCGGACAAAGCGACGCCGACGGTCGTCGGGAACCTCCAGTACTGGTTCTCCAACTCGAACGACGGGTTCCACCTCGCCTACGGCACGCACCATTTCGACGGCGAGAAGAAGTTCTCGTACGAGAAGCGCAACGGATTCACCATCGCATGGAAGTCCTCGGGGGACGTGAAGCCTGAGGCCGGCAAGATGGCTTCGCGCTGACGCCGGACCTCCGCTTCAGTCTCGACGGGAGAGGGGGGCGGGCGACCGCCCCTTTCCGCTTTCACATCGCGGGTTAAGATCCGTCCAGTGACGTTCGACGACATCGCCGAGGAATTCCGGGTCGTTCCGAAGGCCTACGAGCGGCCGACGCCTCTCGAGGGCGTCCGCACCCTGAAGCTCACGCGCTTCACGGACGACCGCGGACTTTTCCTCGAGATCTTCAGAAACGCCGCGAATCACCCGGAGAGCCGCGCGCTCGCCGAGTTCTTCGCGCCTCCCGCGGCGCCGCCGGCGCAGATGAACTTTTCGATCGTGGACGCCGAAAACCACATCAAGGGCCTCCACTACCACCTGCGCCAGGACGACATCTGGTTCTTTCCGCCGCCTTCCAAGGCCAAGGTGGTCCTGTACGACCTGAGGAAGAGCTCCTCGACCTTCCGGCGAACGCAGACCATTGTGGCGGGCGGCGGCCAGGACCTCCTGATCCGTATTCCGGTCGGCATCGCGCACGGCTACCGGCCGCTGACCAACCCCTGTTCCCTCCTCTACTGGGTCACGGAGGCGTTCGACCCCGCCTCTCCGGACGAGTACCGCATCCCCTGGGACCACCCGGACGTGCGGGATTTGTGGGATGTGCCGAATGGGTAACGGGGTTAGGGGTTAGAACAGGACTCGATCCTTTCGACTCCCTTTCTCTTTTCCCCGTCCCCACGCCCTCACCCTTAACCTCTCACCTCACCCCTCACGACCCCCTCCCCACGACCCCGTCCCCCCGCCCGCTATAATTCCGGGCCTCCCCATGAGCGCCCTTCCGTCCCTGTTCGATCTCTCCCGGGTGCCTCCCGTCGACCAGGTCGGGATCGAGGAGCGGGCCGCCGGGCTGGCGCGCCGGTCGATCAAGAAAGAGGCGAAGCGCGCCGGGATCCTCCTCGCGATGTCGATGCTCGATCTGACGACGCTCGAAGGCAAGGATTCCGAGGGCAAGGTCCGCCAGCTGTGCCGAAAGGCCATTCGGCCTCTGCCCGGGGACCCGACCGTCCCGCACGTCGCCGCGATCTGCGTGTACCCGAACTTCGTGGCGATAGCGAAGGACGCGCTCGCCGGCAGCGGCGTGAAGGTCGCATCCGTCGCGACCGGGTTCCCCGCGGGGCAGGTCCCTCTCCCGGTCAAGCTCGACGACACTCGACGCGCCGTCTCGGCCGGCGCCGACGAGATCGACATGGTCATCGACCGGGGAGCTTTTCTCTCGGGCGAATACGACCGCGTGACCGACGAGATCCTGGCCGTCAAGGAAGCCTGTGGCGCGGCGCACCTGAAAGTCATCCTGGAGACAGGCGAGCTCGAGACGTACGACAACGTCCGCCGGGCGTCGGACCTCGCGATGGCGGCCGGCGCCGACTTCATCAAGACCTCGACCGGGAAGGTGACCCCCGCCGCGACGCCGCCCGTCGTGCTCGTCATGCTCGAGGCGATCCGCGACCATTACCTCGCGACGGGACGACGCGTGGGCATGAAGCCGGCTGGTGGAATCAAGACGTCCAAGCAGGCGCTTCATCTGCTCGTCCTCGTGAAAGAAACGCTCGGCGACGCATGGCTCACTCCCGACCTGTTTCGCATCGGCGCCTCGACGCTCGCAAACGATCTCCTGATGCAGCTGGCCAAGGAGTCGACCGGGCGTTACCAGAACGAGGACTACTTCACGAAGGATTGATCATGGCGACCGAGATCGACGAGAGAGCGGAGCGGAAAACGGCGACCAGCCGGTCCGAAGCGGAGCGGCCGCGGATCGAGTTCGGGACGGCGTGGGAGTACTCCCCCGCCCCGGAAGCCGCCGACATCGTCTCGATCGAGAAGCGCGAGACTCTCTTCATCAACGGCCGGTTCGTTCCTGCCCGGTCGGGCAGGGTTTTCGAGACGATCAACCCCGCAACCGAGGAGGTGCTCTCCGAAGTCGCCGAGGGCGGCGCCGCGGACATCGACGCGGCAGTCCGCGCCGCCGAGGAGGCGCATCGGAAACGCTGGTCGAAATTGAAGCCCGCGGAGCGCGGCAAATATCTCTACCGGATCGCGAGGCTGATGCAGGAGAAATCGCGCGAGCTCGCCGTCCTCGAAACGATCAACGGGGGAAAGCCGATCAAGGAATCGAGAGACGTCGACGTCCCTCTCGCGATCGCGCATTTTTTCTACCACGCCGGCTGGGCGGACAAGCTCGAGTACGCCTTCCCCCGCCACCGGGTCTCCTCGATCGGCGTCTGCGGCCAGATCATCCCGTGGAATTTCCCGCTGCTGATGGCCGCGTGGAAGATCGCGCCCGCGCTCGCCGCCGGCAACACGGTCGTCCTGAAGCCCGCCGAGACAACCCCGCTGACGTCACTGGCGCTCGCCCGCATCTGCCAGGAGGCGGACCTTCCGCCAGGCGTCGTCAACATCGTTCCGGGCGCGGGCGAAACGGGCGCGCAGCTCGTCAACCACCCGCGTGTGCGGAAGGTCGCTTTCACGGGCTCGACGGAGGTCGGCAAGCTCATCCAGCGCGCGATCGCGGGGACCGGGAAGCGACTCTCGCTCGAGCTCGGCGGCAAGGCCGCGAACATCGTGTTCGAGGACGCCGCCATCGACCAGGCGGTCGAGGGCATCGTCAACGGTATCTACTTCAATCAGGGGCACGTGTGCTGCGCGGGCTCGCGGCTCCTCGTCCAGGAGTCGGTGGCGGAACGCGTGATCCAGAAGCTGAAGCTCCGAATCGAGACGCTCCGCGTGGGCGATCCCATGGACAAGAACACGGACGTCGGAGCCATCAACTCGCGCATGCAGCTCGACAAGATCCGCGAGCTCGTCGCGTGCGGCGTCGAAGAGGGGGCGCTTCTCCACCAGTCCTCCTGCGCTCTGCCGGCGAAGGGATTCTTCTTCCCGCCGACGTTCTTCTCCGAGGTCGCTCAGTCTCATCGCATCGCGCGCGAGGAGATCTTCGGTCCCGTGCTGGCCGTCATGACCTTCCGCACTCCGGACGAGGCCGTCGAGAAGGCGAACAACATTCCGTACGGGCTCTCGGCCGGCGTCTGGACGGACAAGGGATCCAAGATCTTCCAGATCACGTCGAAGATGCGCGCGGGAGTCGTGTGGGCAAACACGTTCAACAAGTTCGACCCGGCGTCGCCGTTCGGCGGCTACAAGGAGTCGGGATTTGGCCGCGAAGGCGGAATGCACGGCCTTCGCGCCTACGTGGAGCTCTCGTGACAGCGAAGGGCGGGAGATCGGGAAACGGGAGCCGAACGACCAGGGGGAGCGAAACGGCCGCGGGACTCCGCGGTCAACCGGACCGCGAATCGAGCGACCAACGGGAGCGAGACGGCCGCGGGACTCCGCGGTCAACTGCATCGGAAATCGGAGGGCTCGGAATCCGGAAGACCTACAAGCTCTACGTCGGCGGCGAGTTCATCCGGACGGAGTCCGGCCGCGCGGACGCGGTGGAATCGCCCCGAGGCGCGCTTCTCGCGAACATCTCGCGCGGGTCGCGAAAGGATCTTCGCGAGGCCGTCCGCAAGGCGCGGGCGGCGCAGCCCGGATGGGCGGCCCGGAGCGCCTACAACAAGGGGCAGATCCTCTACCGCATGGCGGAGATGCTCGAAGGACGTGTCGACGGGTTCGAGAAGCTCCTGCGCGACGGCCGCGGACTCACACCCGCCGCCGCCCGCCGTGAAGTCCGCGCGTCGATCGACCGGCTGGTGCACTATGCGGGCTGGTCCGACAAATTCACTGCGCTTCTCGGGACGGTCAATCCCGTTGCGTCTTCGTACTTCGACTTTTCGGTGCCGGAGGCGATGGGAGTCGTCGGCATCGTGGCGCCGGACGCGCCCGATCTGCTCGGTCTCGTCACCCACCTCGCTCCCGTGCTCGTCGCCGGGAACACCGCCGTCGTTCTGGTCTCGGAAAAGCACCCGCTCGCGTCGCTCGAGCTCGCGGAAGTCTTCGCGACCTCGGATCTCCCGGCAGCCGTCGTGAACCTGATCTCCGGCCGCCGGGAAGAGCTCGTGCCCCATCTCGCCCGGCACATGGACGTGCAGGCCATCTCCGACGCGGGAGGCGACCGTGCGCTGTCAAAGCTCCTCGCCGAAGACGCCGCGGTCAACGTGAAACGCGTCCGCAGATACGAACTGCGCGACTATCAGTCCGATGAAGCTCAGGGGCTCGACTTCATCGAGGCGTTTGTCGAGATCAAAACCACCTGGCACCCGATCGGAGTCTGAGACGCCCGAGATCCCGCGACCGAGAACGAGGCATGGAAGGCCGCCGGCGGCCTTCCGTCGAGCTCTTTTTTTTCTCCTCGCCGCGCTCTCTCTTCGGCCGCTCCACGCCGCCGAAGGCTGCTGGAGCCCCGCGGGTCCGCCCGGGACGGTGACGTCGCTCGCAGTCGACGCGGACGGGCGCGTCTATGCGGTGACGTCGGCTGGAATGTGGCTCAGCGAGGATCATGCGAAAAGCTGGACGCTCGTCGACGGGCAACTGAACGCCGCCGTCGTGCGGGCCATCGCGGGGGATCCGGTTCTGCCCGGAAAAGTGATGGCCGTAGGCTGCGGCGGCTACACCACCGAAGACGGCGGACAGACGTGGCACACGATTCCGGAGCTGCCCTCGGATTGCACTTTCGAGACCCTCCAGGTCGACCGCACCCGCCCCCAGGGTTTCTTCACCAGCGGTTCCGCCGGCCTCTTTCGAACAGGGTTCGGGCCGTCAGGCCAGACCTGGTTCCCACTCGGCCACCGCTTCCTCGAACGCACGTTTGCCGCCGCCGAGCCGATTTTTTCCGGGCCGATCTTCGCGGCTCCCGCCTCCGGCGGCGTCTTTAAGAGTCGCGATTCCGGCGCGACGTGGACCCCCATCGCCGCGGATCCCCCGGGCGGCCGCATCACCGAGATCCAGTTCTCGGGAGGTCTCGTCGCGGCGACGGACCGCGGCGTCTTCGCGACCTACGAAGGTCCGGACTGGCAGGATGTCTCGGGCGTCCTCTCTGAAACGGCCGTATTTTCCCTGTCGCTCCCTTCCACCCTCGATGCCATCGCCACAAATCGAGTCGCCTACGCGGCGGCGGCAACCGGCGCCTATCGTGCGAACACCTTCGCGGCCGGCTGGCAGCGCTTCTCCGACGGCCTGCCGGCGGGCGGGGTGCGAAAGGTCGTCGCGGCGGAAGATGGACGCTTCGCGTACGCGATCTCGGACTCGGGAGAGGGGCTCTTCGTGTACGGATATCCGTTACCGCGGCTCTCCTTCGAACGGACGCCCGCGGTTCTTTCCAGCATTGGAGTCTCTTTTCTGAGGGTTGCGGTGGATCCTCCCCAGCCCGTCCGCTTCTGTATCGAAGTGGAGGTCTCGGACACGATCCTCTCCACCTCGCCATCCATCGTCCAACCGCTCGCTTCCGACGCGCAGGTTCGGGTCGTTCCTCTCCGCACCGGGGACGGCACCCTGACGCTCCGCCTTCCCCAGGAGGTCGGCGGCGGCGTTCTCGGGATTCCTGTCCGCGTCGAGAATCCGCGTCCAGTCATAGGCGGGCTGATCCCGCGCCGTGCCAGCGCGGGAGCTGCGGGGTTCGCCCTGGCCGTGATTGACAGTTTCGGGACGGGGACGTTCTCCCCCGACGCGGTCGTCCTCTGGAACGGATCGCCCCGTCCCAGCCGGTTCGCGCCGCCCGGCGGATGTCCTGGTTTCTGCCCCCCCGCGGCGCTGCTCGCTGACCTGACAGCCGAGGACCTCTCCTCTCCGGGAACGGCGTCCGTCACGGTGATCAACCCGGGGCCCGGGGGAGGCGCGGCCGACCCGTTTCCCTTTGCGATCGAAGCGGCGGCTCCGCGCGCGGTCGTCCCGCCCTCCCGCGGAGGCGCGCATTCCGCCCGGGAGTTGCCCCCGCGCGGGGACGCGCCGCGGCCCGACAAGTCCAGGAGCCCGCCCGCCTTTCGCTAGATCGGCTGATCTCCGACGGCTCTCGCCGGACGCGCCGAGAGGAACGTTTCGAGGAAACATCCTCGCGCGACGGCGGGTTCTCACGGAGATGAGACCGGAACGCAAAGCTCGGGTAACGGGCCGTCGATGGATGCGCGCAACGGCGCTCGGTGCGACCCTGCTCTGGCCGGCGCCGCGGGGACACTCCCGCCCCATCGACATCGACGCCGCCGACCAGAACGGCCTCGCGCGGGTGCGCGTTACCACGGACGCCCGCGAAATGGCTTCATGCCAGGTCGTGGCGGGAGTCCGCAGCCGAACGGACCGCAGCCTGGACGGACTTCGGCGCGACGCCGCCGGAGCCGGAGCAAATGTCGTCCTGCTGCGTGAGCTTTCCGAGAACTTAATCGCAGGAAGCTTCTATCGCTGCGCCGCGGCGGACACGAAGACACCCGTTCCGACTCCCGCGCCGACTCAGCCGGGCGCCGCCGCGACGCGGATGACGCCTCCGCCGGGAAGTCCCGTCGCGGACATCGCGAGCCGTGCCCCCGCCGCGGAAACGGACCGACAGCGTCGGGCGCGCGCCGAGCTCGAGTCTCTGAAGGCGTCCGTGCGCGTCGTCCACGAACCCGCGGACGTCGCTTCCTGCGAGAAGCGAGGACACGGGCGGCGTGACGAGACGGAGGGAGCGGAGGACGCGTTTCGGACGGAGGCCGTCAGCGCGAGCGCGAACGTGGTGCTGATAGGGCCAGCCACCGGCGGCACCGTGGCCGCTGAGTACTTTCGCTGCGGCTTTCCCGAGCGCCCGGCCCGGAAGCGCTGAGGGCGTCCGCCTCAGCTTTCCTTTACGTCCGGGCCGCCTCGGCCAGTCTCTCGAGCTCTTCCCCTTCGAGCGAGTACTTGACCCACTCGGTCGTGTGACGCGCGCCGAGCCGCTCATAAAACGATATCGCCCGTTCGTTCCAGTCGAGGACGCTCCATTCGAGCCGCAACGCGCCCCGCGCGACGACCTCGCGCGCGAGCGCCGCCATCAGAGCTTCCCCGACCCGGCGGCTCCGGGCCGATCCGGAGACGACGAGATCTTCCAAATAGAGAAACGGCTTCGCGCGAAAGGTGCCGAGGCCCTCGTAAAAGAGAGCCATACCGACGATCGCCCCTTCCTCCTCCGCGACGAAGGCCTCCAGCTTTCGATCCTCGAAAATCCACGCGAGAAGGCGGCGGCCCTCCGGTTCGTCGGGAGGGGTCAGTTTTTCGAAATGCGCGAGCTCCCGGTCAAGCTCCAGGATCCGGGCGCCATCCTCCGGCGCGGCTCTGCGGACGAGCAACGTCACGATGCGGGCAAGAACGCCGGCGCGGTCAGCGCGAAGCCGCGACTTTCGGAAAATCGACCAGGCGCACGAGCTTCACGGCTTCATCGCCGGCGACGTTCGCGCCCTGGCCGAGCACGAGGCGGCCGCCGGAGACGAACACCGTAACCATGGTCGTAGGCTTTCCCGTCGACCGGTCGGTGACGACGAACGCACGATGCCCGGACATGTTGAGCTCGCGGGTTTCCACACCGGAGCGGGCCGCTTCCGCGACCGCTTTGCGCAGCATCGGGAGCACATCGACTCCGTTTCCGTAGTCCTGCACCGCAATGCGGAACTGCTTGGTGGAAGTCGCGCTCTCGATCCGCTGGAAAAAGCGCGAGACCTCCGTGTAGCGGCCCATCCCGTTCTCGTCTTCCTCGGGGAGAGGATCCGTCGGAGCCGCCGCCCACCCCGGCAGCGCGGCCGGGAGCCCGTCCCGCATCGTCAGGGGCCACTTCGGCGCCTCGGGCCGGGCAAACGCCAGGGCCGGAACGAAGAGCAGGGCGCAGAGCGAAACGAACAGGCGGGAGGGGCGGCGCATCGAAAACGAGGATAACTCCCTGCCCTCCATTCCGGGCACGATTCTTGGATTGTCCCCCATGAAGGTCCATTTTGGACCCCGTAAGGAGAGATCCATGAAGCGCATCCAAGACATTGCGGTTGTCGTCGCCTTCTGCGCCGCCACGACGGTGCTGGGGCAGACGACCCACACCGAATCCACCACCAAGCACACCGGGGCGGGGCCGAACACCAAGGCCAAGACGGAGTCCGTCACTGGGCCCGTGAAGACTTTCGACGCGGGTAAGAAAATCACCGTGACGGGACCGGGAAATAAGGATTACTCGTTCGACCTGGACACCAACGCTCAGGTCGATTCCGGCATCGCGGCCGGCCAGACCGTCACCGTCTGGTACATGAAGGAATCGGGCGGGAACAAGGTCACTACCGTGACGAAGGGCTCCGGCAAGGCGATGGGCGCCGCGAGCGGCACGGCGGCCACGGGAACGGCTCAGAAGACGGAGCCGGTGGTTCCGCCGGGCGGATCCATGCACATGGAATCGACCACGAAGCACACGGGTCCGGGCCCGAACACCAAGGTGAAGACGGAGACCGTCGTCGGAAGGGTGAAGACCTACGACGCCGGCAAGAAGGTCACCGTGACCGGTCCCAAGAACAAGGACTACTCGTTCGACCTCGATGAGAACGTCTCGATGGCCGGCGCGGCTCTGAACGTCGGCGACCGCGTGAAGGTGACGTACACCAAGGGCGACAACGGACAGAAAGCCACGACGATCGCGCCCTACACCGGCAAGACCAAGATGACCAAGTCCAGGAAAAAGAAGGCGGCGTAAGCGCAGCCGGATCTCGAGCCCCCGGATCGGCCGGGGGCTCTCTTCACGACCGATTTCGAAAGGAAGACCTCATGTCCTGGAAAACGAATCTGGCTTCGATCGCTCTCGCTTCAGTGACGGCTGCCCTCGGCGCGCAGCAGGAAGCCCCCGCCGCCGGGACGACGTCGACGACGCACACGACACAGACGATGACGCAGAATCCCGACGGCTCGACCTCGACCTCGACCTCGACGAAGACGGTCACCGTGACCGGTGAGGTCGTCACTTACGAACCCGGCCAGTCGATCGTCATTCGGGAGCCGAACAAGGGGACGGTCACCTACACGCTCGCTCCGGGCCTGACGGTGCCCTCCGACATCCAGGTCGGCCGCCGCGTGATGATCTATACCGAGCCGGCTGACGGTTCGGTTCGCGTTGCACGCATCACGACCGTGACCGCTCCGGCCGGCGCCTCGACCTCGATGGCCCCCGCGACCGGGATGGCCCCGCGGACCATGTCCTCGCAGCAGACGACCACCACCACGTCGCCGTCCGACACCGACTCCGCCGCGGCGGCGGGGCAGACGACCCGGACCACCACGTCCACCCGCGCCACCACGATCGCCGGGACCGTCCAGGCCTACGAGCCGGGCCAGTCGATCACCGTCGTCGGACCGAACAGCAAGACCACCACCTACACGATCACGACGGATTCCCAGCTTCCGAAGGACGTCGCGATCGGGAAGAAGGTCACCGTCTCGACGACGACCGTGAGCGGCAAGCCCGTCGTCCGCTCGATTCAGTACAAAACCACGACGAAGACCGTGCATACGAAGACCGTCTCCCCGCAGTAACCCCAAGTCGAGCAGAATTTCGGGCAAAGAAAAAGCGGTCCCGCCCGGGACCGCTTTTTCTCGTCTCTCGACGGACTGTTTTATCGGGAGGTTACTTCTTCACGCCGAGGATGGCGTCTTTGGCCTTTTTCGAAACGCGGAACTTGACCACCCGCTTGGCGGGAATCTTGATCTCTTCACCGGTCGCGGGGTTCCGGCCGATCCGAGCCTTGCGATTCACGAGGACCAGCTTTCCCACTCCGGGAATCGTGAAGCTGTTTTTCGCTTCCTTGTAGGCGAGCGCAGTGAGGTCGTCCAGAAACTGCGTTGCGACCCGCTTCGTGTTTCCGGTGGACTTCGCCAGGTGGTCCGCGATTGCAGATTTGGAAAGCGCCTTCGAATCTTTTGCCATATGCACTACCCCTTCTTCTTGTGGAATCGCCGTTACCGGCGGGATCAAAATTTGTGCGCTATTCTAACCACCGTTCCGAGCCCGGAGACAAGGAAAACCGCTGCCACACGTTTTTTTCCCGCCGTGTCGCTGCGGGCGTAAGATCGGCTCACGATGCGATCCGCCACCCCGAATGCGGACGCGAAGGACTCCTTCGCGCCGCTCGCGGTGTGCGCGCTTCGAGGGAGAAAGCGGCGGCGGCCGGTCGGCGGAGGCTCCGTTCCCAGGCTGAAAAGATGAGGCGGCACCGGTCCGTTTTCTTCGTTCTCTCCCTGCTCGCGATCCTCGTTTCGGCAGCGGCTTGCCGCTCGGACGCCACCCTCGCGCGCCGGATTCTGGAGGCCCATCGACACGCCGCGGGCGTGCGGCCCCTCGCCGGATCTCAGGTGATCCGCCTGGCGCTCAGCGCCGTTGCGGGCCCCCCCGCGGAGCCCGGAACCGAGCAGATCGAATGGGATGCGCGTGCGTATCGCGAGACGGTTTCCTCCGCCGGAGCCACGCGGGTCCTGGGAATCCAGGGAGGAAAGGCGTATTTCACCGACGAGGACGGCGTCACGCGCGTCGTCTCCGAGCCCCTACTGGCGGAGCTCACGACCCGGTCCTACTTCTGGCGCCGGGGGTACCTCTTCGAGGACGCGGAGCGGGCCGGGATCGAGCCTGGAGCAGCCGATTCGACGCGCGTGGCCCTGCGCCTCACTCCGCGGCAGGGGAACCCACTCACGCTGACCTTCGACCGCCGCTCGATGCAGATCGTGGCCGTCCGCTCGCCCGGGCTTTCGATCGACTTTCAGAGCCCCACCCGGTGGACGATGGAAACGTCCAGATTGGCCCCCGTCAACGTGGAGCACCGCCACACCGGCCTCCCCGTACGCCAGATCGCGGACGCCGTGGCGGGAGGGTGGTCGTCGAGCTGGGCGCAGCCTGCCGTCGAGGCGCCCCTTCTCGGTTCGCGCTCAGCCGAAGTCACCGTCGCCGGTTCTGTCGGGAAGGAATCCGCCGTTTTTGCGATCGATTCCTCCGCCGACGGTCCCGTCCGCATCCGACCCGCGCTCGCGGGGCGGCTCGCCTGGCCGGTCCGGACCGACGCGTTCGGGCGCCGGCTCGCGCGCGGCGGTCCGCTGGCGATCGGGGGATGGAGCGAGCCCGACATTTTCTTCGAAATCTCCGACGCGATCCCGCCCGGCGCGGACGTCTCTCTCGGAGCCGCTCTCTTTCGCGAGGCCGCGGTCGAATACGACCCGGACGCGAGGAGGCTCCGGCTTCTCGACACCGAGCACTGGGTGCGGCCGGACGGTTATTACCGGGCCGTTCTCGACGACGACGGCGATCGTCCGGTCGCGATCCTGAAGAAGGGCCGCGAGCTCCTCCGGCTCCTGGCCGGCACGGCAACGCCGACCGCGCTCACCGTAGCCGCCGTATCGGCGCGGCGTCTGGGCTTCCCCTCCGATGCGCGGAGCGCCGAAGGTCTTCACTGGGGCCCGGCCCCGCTTCCGCCGGTCGAAATGTTGCAGCAGGAATCAGGCTTCGACGCCGCCGCGGGGGACGACGGCCGGCTGTCCGCGCGCTTCCTGCTCCGGTTTCACGCGATCATCGACATGCCGCATCGATGGGCGTACCTGAAGCCCGAGGCCGGCGCCGCGAATCCCTGACGAACTTCCGTTTCTCCGGTGCGCGCGCCGCGAGGCCCGGCACGACTTTCGCAATCCCCCGCGCCCGGAGGACCTCTATGTTGCGGCTCGGAACTGCCTTCCTCGCGTTGGGGATCGGATTCGAGGTGTTCGGCCTTCTCAACCGCGCGCTGCCCTCGTCGCCAGTTTCGCAGCTGCTGGGCTTCGTGTCGTTGACGCTGTCGCTGATTCTCCTGATCCTCGGACTTCCGTCGATACGGAATCTCGTCAGTTAGGCTCCGGCGTCGCGAGACCGGGTGCGGGGGCGGCCGGCTCCCCGCCAGGAATCGACGAACGAACGACCCGAGCCGAGCGCGGACGCCCGGCCTGATCCCTTCCCGGCCCGGCCTTCCTCTAATCCGCTGCGGCTTCGCCCCGGAAAATTGAGAACACGGTCTCGCAGCTTTCGCAGAAGAGGTCGGGCTCTCCTGGAACGGCCGGAGCGGCCAGACGCAGGGGGGCCTCGCACTCCGGGCACTCGATACCGGCATCCGCGCGAGCGGCGCGCGACTTGTCAGGGGCGCCCCGGCGCGCGAGGGAGGTCCGGGGCGAGGCGCAGAACGGGAACACGTTTTCGCGATTCACCACTGTTCCTCCTCTCGCATGGGCGCGGCGGCATCCGCGGAGGTATCGGGATCGGCCAGACTGAGCGATGGGCCGGGCTTGCGGCGCTGAAAGATGAAGGCCGCTCCTCCGGCGAGGCACGCGAGGAATCCGGTCCCGACGAGACTGGCGGCGGCCGCACGGAAGGCCCGCGGAGTGTCCGCCGACCCGGGGCGGCCCACGACGGCTCCGCCGAAGAAAATGCAGACGACTCCCATCAGAACGAGGCTCTTCGGCCGGTCGGCCGACGAGGAAGGCTGAGACCACACGAGTCTCATGAAAGAACTCCGGAATTCGGACGGGAAAGACTCGGGCGAGCCGGCCTGGACGGCCGATCCTGAGCGTTCGGAGCCGTGGCGGTCACGATCTTCGCCCCCCGAGCGTTCCTGTCGGCGCCCCATGGGCCCCCGACTCCCCTGTCAACCACGATCATTTTAAAGGCGAAGCCCCGCGTGCGCAATCACAATCACCACCGTCAAATGGTGGACGGGACGACGCGGCGCGGAAGTCGCGGGTCGCCGCCGTAGAATCCCCTCCTCATGAAAAAACGAATTCGGCAGGCGGCAGTGATCGCGCTTCTTCCTCTCGTTCTCGGCCTCCGAGGCTTTCCGGGAGACGCCGCGGCGCAGAGAGAGGTCGAGCAGCGGTACGCGTCCGCCCTCGACTCCGCCAGCATCCGCGAGTTCGACCGCTTCCTTTCCGCGGAGCCGCATCACATCGGCTCCGCGCGCGGAGAGGCGAACGCGAAATGGATGCTCGCGAAGCTTCGCGAATGGGGGCTCGACGCGCGTATCGAAACTTTCGACGTCCTGTTCCCGACTCCGAAGGAGCGGCTGGTGGAGCTCGTGGCCCCGACGCGGTTCCGGGCCTCGCTCACCGAGACGCCGGTCGAAGGCGACCCGACCTCTTCGCAGACCGCCGGCCAGCTTCCGACCTACAACGCGTACTCGATCGACGGAGACGTCACGGCGGAGCTCGTCTACGTCAACTACGGCGTTCCGGCGGACTACGAGCGGCTCGAGAGAATGAAAATCGACGTCCGCGGCAAGATCGTCATCGCCCGGTACGGGGCGAGCTGGCGCGGGATCAAGCCGAAGGTAGCGGCGGAGCACGGCGCGGTCGGCTGCCTGATCTATTCCGACCCGCGCGACGATGGATATTTCGAAGGAGACGTCTACCCGCAGGGCGCGTATCGCCCGGAGCAGGGCGTACAGCGCGGCAGCGTCGCGGACATGCCCCTCTATCCGGGCGACCCGCTCACTCCGGGGGTCGGCGCAACCCGCGGCGCTCTCAGGCTCGAGCGCAAGGACGCGCGGACTCTCACGCGGATTCCAGTGCTCCCCATTTCCTACGGCGACGCGCGTCCCCTGCTCGCGGCCCTCGGCGGCCGCATGGCCCCGCGGGAGTGGCGGGGAGGCCTTCCCATCTCGTACCACATCGGTCCCGGTCCGGCGACCGTCCACCTGAAGCTGGTCTTCGACTGGAAAACGGTACCGGCGCACGACGTCATCGCGCGAATCGAGGGGTCCGTCTGGCCGAACGAATGGATCATCCAGGGGAACCATCACGACGCGTGGGTCAACGGCGCGAGTGACCCCGTCAGCGGGCTCGCCGCTCTCCTCGAAGAGGCGCGGTCTCTCGGAGCTCTCGTGAAATCCGGCTGGCGGCCGAAGCGCACGATCGTCCTCTGCGCGTGGGATGGCGAGGAGCCGGGCCTCCTCGGTTCGACCGAGTGGGTCGAGACCCACGCCGACGAGCTCGGCGCGAAGGCGGTCGCTTACATCAACACGGACTCCAACGGCCGCGGCTACCTCGGTGTCGGCGGCTCCCATTCTCTCGAGAGCCTCGTGAACGAAGTTGCCGCGGACGTCGAAGACCCGGAGAAAAAGATCTCGGTCGGAAAACGCGCGCGCCTCCGGCGGATCGAGGATTCGAAAAACGCGGAGGAGCGGCGGGAGGCGCGCGAGCGCCGGAACCTGAGGATCTCGGCGCTCGGATCCGGCTCGGACTTCACTCCGTTTCTCCAGCATCTCGGGATTCCCTCGCTGAACCTCGGTTACGGCGGGGAGGGCGGCGGGGGCGTGTACCACTCGATTTACGACGATTTTTCCTGGTACACGCGGTTCTCCGACGGGGAGTTCGTGTACGGACGGACGCTCGCCCAGACCGCGGGGCTGCTGACTCTTCGGCTCGCCAACGCCGATCTGCTCCCGTTCGACTTCACGAGCCTCGCCGACACCGTCGGCACATACGTAAAAGAGTTGCGCACGCTCGCCGCCGACAAGCGCGAGGCAAACGAAGAAAAAAGCCGGCGCCTCGACGAAGGAGTCCCGTCGGCCCTGCAGGACCCGAGGGAGCCGCTCGCGGAGGAGAAGCGCGAGCCTCCCGTGCCGTTTTTCGATTTCTCGCCGCTCGAGAACGCATCCGACAACCTCGCCCGCGCCGCCCGGGAATTCGAACGCGCCTCGGCCGCGGGACCGGGGACGGACGCCGCCCGGCTATCCGCGGTCAACGCGCTCATCCGGTCCGTGGAGCGCGGAATGCTCCGCGCGGAAGGCCTTCCCCGCCGCCCGTGGTTCAAGCACTTTCTCTACGCGCCCGGCTTCTACACCGGCTACGACGTGAAGACGCTGCCGGCGGTGCGCGAGGCGATCGAGGAAAAGCAGTGGAACGACGTCAACCGCGAGATCGCGAGAACCGCGGCGACGATCGACGTCTGCGCTACCCGTATCCGCGACGCGGCCCGGCGCCTGACCCCCTAGATCTGTTTTCCGCGCATCCTTTCGGAAAAATCCTCGCCACCGACTCTCCCGCGCGCGAGCGCGACGGTGCCGTCGCATCGCGCCGTGACCTGGCCGTCGCTTCCCGAGATCTCGGCTGCCGCGAACATGAGGTTCATCCCGGCGCGCAGGAGCCGCGCTTCGGCGACGACGAGATCGCCTCGCGTCGGACGAAGGAAGAGCATCGAGAGTGAGACCGTGGCGGAACGCGCCTCGGGCCTGGTGAGCCAGCCGACGGTCCCGATCACGAGATCGAAGAGCCCGGCGAGCACCGCGCCGTTCACCGCGTCCGTGCCGATCCCGCCGCGGTGATAGCCCTCCACCGGATCGAGGACCGCCCGGACACGGTCGACGCGCTCGAACGCGAGGCGGGCCCCGAGCCGCTGCATCGGTGGCGACGCATTCCAGACGGCCGACAGAGCGTGCAGAGCGTCCAGAGTCGCGAAACCGTCCGAAAACGGCCGCGGTCCGACATCCAAAGAGTGTGACATTCGTTCCCGCTCTCCGCTGCGGGCCTCCGGAGCGAGTGTATCGGAGCGCGTTTGCGGGCGTCTTCGTGACATTGTTTGCCGAGGCTGTCGAAGAAATGAAGGCGCAGAGGCGCGATCGAGACGCCGGCGGTTCCTGGAGTTGTCCCCGAGGAAGGTGAGTCGCTGACGATGCGAAGCCGCCGCGAATCCATCGCCGCTCCGAAGCCGCCCCGAAGCTTCGCAACCACGATGTGTTTCTGTCTCGCGGCGTGGCTGGCCGCGGAGGCGCCCCTGGCGCAGACGCGGCCGGACCCCGCGCGGCCGGGAACGTACCGCGACGAAGCGCGGGTCGAGCGCGTGATACTGGACGCGCACGTCACGGACAACAAAGGCGAGGCGCTCCCGCGGCTGGGCGCCGCCGACTTCGAGCTGAGGGTGGACGGCGCGATGGTCCCGCTGGAATCCGCGGACTGGATTCCCGCCGGCGAGCCCGAGGTTTCGGTTCCTTCGGCCGCAGACTCTTCGATGCCATCGGCTGTCTCCACCGAGGCAGCGCCGGGCAGGCTCCTGATCTTCTTCTTCCAGACCGACTACACGACATCCCGGCTGATCGGACTCGTGCGCATGGGCCTCCAGGCGCGCCGCTTCCTCGACACGCTCCTTCCATCCGACCGGGTGGCGGTCCTTTCGTTTGATTCGCACCTGAAGCTGCGTCAGGACTTCACCGACGACCGCGCGCGGATCCTGGCCGCCATACACGCGTCGCTGCGCACCGGGCCGCCGAAGCTCTCGGAGCCCGAGCCGGGTCCATCGCTCGCGCGCCACTTCGATTACGCGGGCGCGCAGGATGCCGTCACCCCCGAGGGAGCTCTCGCTCTCATAGCGCGCGCGGCAACGCCGCTTCCGGGCGGGAAGGAGATGCTGTTCTTCGGGTGGGGTCTTCAGACGATCGGCGGCATGTCCGGTGCGAACCCGCGCGACAGGATCGACTACGCCGAGGCGCTCCCCGCTCTGGCGAGGGCGCGGATCACGATTTTCTCGCTCGACGTCACGGATGCCGACCACCACTCGCTCGAGAAAACGCTGTCGCACATCGCCGACCTGACCGGGGGCACATACTCGAAGACCCACATCTTCCCGGACGCCGCGATGGAGCGGGTCCGGCGGGCCATCGCCGGCCGGTACGTGCTCGTCTTCAAAAAGCCCGACGGCGGGCGCGGGGTGCACGCGGTCGCGGTGCGGCTCGTCGGAAGGAAGGGCACCGTGATGGCGCGCGGCTATTACGAGGACTGAGCAGGACGGCCTCGCGGCTCGCGGGGGCGGGGGCGAGGGCGAGGGCGAGGGCGAGGGCGAGGGATAGATGAGCCCGGCGTAGCGGTCTCACGGGCGATAGATGAGCCCGGCGTAGCCTCGGATCGAGTCGAAGCGGGGCTCGACGCTTCGGACGCGCGCGGCGCCGGCATAGAGCGACAGCGAATCCGGCAGGTCGAGCGGGATGACCCTGTCGAAACGCGCTTCGATCCCCTCGAGGCGGATCGGCGCCGGCCGCGCTGAGCCCGCGGGCCAGGCGCGCCAGCGCTCCGCGTAAAAGAGCAGGGGCGACCCGGACGCAGAAATCTCCAGGCGCCCGCCCTCGAATCGGCTGCCGATCTGCGCCGCTCCGGGGAGGGCAGGACTCGGGACGCGGTTCGTGTCGGGACCCGCAGGAAGGAGCGTGGAGGCCGCGCCACCCACCGCGAAAAGATCGAATCGCGAGGGCGCGCCGCCCAGGGCGCCCGCGCGCCCGTCGAGCGAAATGGTCGCTCCGGCGGCGGCGGTGGACAACCTGAGCCCTCCCCATCCTCCCGACCACGACGCGGCGCCCGTGCGGCCCGCGAGACCCGCTCCCGTTACCGCGACGGAGATCCCGCTCTTCCCGCGGAACCGCCGCCATTCCCCGCGGGCGCGGACCGCGCCCGTCAAGCGCCCGAATGCCTCGCCTCCGGCGAGCTCCTCGAGACGCGCGGCCGAGACGGACGCGTCGGCGCGGAGGCGGACGGAAGGAAAAACGGCCTGCCACGAGGCCGAGAGCGCAGCGCCCCGGCGCTCTGAGTCGAGCTCCGGACGCGAGACGAGCCTCCGGGAGCCAGGCCTTTCCAGGGCGGAGAAGAGCTGCAGCGAGAGATCGACGGGAAGGCCCGACCAGGCGACCGCCGCCGTTGCCCCGCGCGGACCCGCCGCGTTTCCGAACGCGCCCGCGACGATCCAGTCGAGCCGTCCGACCACGTCACTGCCCTGAGCGCCCGCGAGATAAGAAGCGCCGTCGGGACCCGCGGTGAAAGACGAGAAAAGCCGCACGATCGACGTGCTCGCCGAGTCGTACGGCTTCGAAGCAGGCGCCGGCGCGAGTGAGATCGGGCGCGACTCCGCCGCGGGAGGCGGAAGTATGGAGGGAAGCGCAGCGGCGAGGCCCGGTTCCGCCGCATTTCCATCGCGGGGCATTCGTCGCAGGTCGACGCCTTTCGCGGTGAGCTCGAGAAAGAACATCGTCTTCCCGTCCGGTGTCGGCGCCGCGGAGAAAGCGCCCCCCGTGACGCGCGTCAGCGTCGACGCGCTGCCGGTCTGCGCGTCGACGGCCACGATCTCCCACACGCCGGAAGCGCCACTCGCGACGTAGAGGAAGCGGCCGTCCGGAGACCATGCCGGAGCTCCGAAGACGTCGCCCTCGATCGGGATCTCGCGAGCCTCCGCTCCCGAAGCCTGAAGCGACGCCAGGCGCCAACGCCCTCCGCGATGCACCAGGGCGGCCATCGAGGATCCGTCCGGCGAGATGCGCGGATGGCTCCAGACCTGCCACGGGTCGCCGCCGGGCGCAGATGCGAGAACGGCGACAGAGCCCGAGGAGAGCTCGACCCGCACGAGCTCCGAGATGCCGAAGCGGTTGCGCACCGCGACGGCGGAGTGGCCATCGGGGAGCGGGTCGGCGTCGGAAAGGTCGGCGAGGCGCGTCACCCGCGTCACCACGCCGCTTTCCGGCTCCCAGAGAAAGAGATCCCGATGCAGGGTCCCGTCCGCCGACGGTTCGCGCCGGCCGAACAGAATGCGCCGTCCATCGGGCATCCACCGCGGATCCTCCGGGGAGCGGCCATTCCAACGTGGAAGCGTCCAGTGCGGGGATCTCGCCTCGGGCAGCTCCCTCTTCTCCGGCACCTCGTTCGGATCGGCGAGAAGCGCGCGCTCGGCCGCTTCCCCGCGGTCCCGCGCCTCCTTCTCCCGGGCCGGCAGCGCGATTTCCCAGACGGCAAGCCGGCTCTCGCCCCGCCGCGGCGACCTCCAGGCGACGAGGCGCGTCCCGTCGGGACTGACCTGCGGCGAGGCGGTGCCCCCGTCGAGGCTCTGCCACTTTTCTCCTTCCGCCAGCCCGGCCGTCCGGAGCTGCTTCTCCTGATCGAGAGCGCGCGAGGTCAGCTCCGCGCGGAAACGGTCGTACAGGTCGTCGGGCGACTTCCCGAAGACCCCGCGAAAGGCCGCGGTGAAGCCGCCTCCGCGCCGCGACGCCATCCGCTTCCACAGATTTCGGAGGCTCCCCGGCCCCTCGGTCGCTTCGAGCCACTCGAGGAAGCTGGAGCCGACGAGGTACGCCATCGACCCGCCGAGCCAGCCCGAGGAGCCGTTCATTCCGGCGTAGGACGGCAGCTTGCCCTCGATCGCGAACTGCCGGAGCACCATCGCGCGGTAGCCCGAGGCGGGCCGGCCGGAACCGGTCAGCGCTCCCTCGACGACCGTCGCATAGCCCTCCGCCACCCATCGCGGCGAGTTCCAGAAGACGGGCCCGATCGGCAACGGGACGAGGCGCTCGACGAGCCCGGGCCGATTGCGCGGCCGGGTCAGGTGGACGATGTGAGCGAACTCGTGCGTGACGAGAAGCTCCGTCCAGTCCCGGAACTCGCCGAGCCCCGATTCGGGATCGGGCGGCGTCGCCCAGAGCTCGATTCGCGGCCGGTCGAGGAATGGGTAGGCGATCCCGTTCGCGTCGGCGGCGGGGTCGGAGACCACGACGTCGATCCGGCGCGGCGGCTCGTACCCGACGTATTCGGAAACCCTGGGAAAAACGGCTTCGAGCGAGGCGGCCGCGCGGCCTGCCCATCGCTCGAACGCCGCCGGGAAATGCACCCGGAAATGCGCTGTCTCAATCGTGCGCCAGGAGGCGGACGGCCGCTCCGCGAGCGCGGCTCCCGGAAGGAAGAACAGGACGAGGCACGCCAGCACGCGCGAGGACATGCGCGCGGAGGCTATCAGGAGGGAGGCGGAAGGGATTGGACAGGAGGAAGATGAAAATGGGCGGCCCGGCCGACCGGTTGCCGCCCCCGGATCAGGAAACGGGGAAGGGCCCCGCTCAGACCACGCGGCGGCGGCCAGAAACCAGATGGACGAGAAACGCGATCACCGCGAGCACCAGCACGAGATGAATCGCCCAGCTCGTCACGTGGAAAGCGACCAGGCCGAGAAGCCACGCAACCAACAGGATTACTCCGAGTGTAAGCAGCATGAAAAACCCTCCTTTCGAAATCATAGAAAGCAGGTTCCATGCCCAATGAGCGTTTTGAGAAGGCACGGGAAATAATCCGGGCACGCTCCTCGCACTTCCCGGTCCCGTGACCCGTATTTCATCAGGCACGGTTCTCGTGGTCGAGGACGACGACGACCTGCGAGGCGCCGTTGCGGATGTCCTCTCGGACGAGGGATACGAGGTGGTGGAGGCGGCCCACGGCGCGCAGGCGCTCGACGTTCTCCGCCGGCGCCGCGACTTCTGCGCGATTCTGCTCGACATGCGGATGCCGGTCATGGGAGGAGTCGAATTCCGGCGGAACCAGCTCCGCGACCCGCGTGTCGCCTCGATTCCGGTCGTGGCGTTCTCCGCGGACGCCCGCGACCGCGAGGAAGCCGGGCGACTCGGGATTGCGGGGGCCCTTTCGAAACCGGCCGACATCCTCCAGCTGCTCGAAGCGGTGGCCGCGCTTTGCGGAGATCCTGACCGGCTGGAGCTCGCCCTCGCCCCCGAACGGAAGACGGGGACGGGCTGAACGGCTGAACGGCTGAACGGCTGAACGGCTGAAACGGCTAAACGGCGTTCCGCCCGGCACGACGTTTGCTGCATTATCGCCTCCATGGATGATTCTGCTCCTCGAGCTCTGCGGCGAAAGCTCCTGCTCGTCGAGGACGACGCGGAGCTGCGTGAGAGTCTGTGCGACCTTCTGCGGGACGCGGGTTTTGACGTCGAATGCGCCGAGAACGGACGCGTGGCTCTGACGTACCTCGAAGGAAACTCCGCCCCGTGCGTGGTGCTGCTCGACCTCATGATGCCGGTCATGAACGGGTGGGAGTTTCGGGACGCGCAATTCCGTAACGAAAAGATTTCCGATATCCCCGTGGTGATCCTGACCGCCGACGGGCGCGCGGAGATTAAGGCCGAGACTCTCAGGGCCGCGGGGTATCTCAGAAAACCGATCCAGGTGGATCGCCTTCTCGAGATGCTCGAGCAGTTCGAGTGCTGAGCAGGCCAGGGGGTCAGCGGGTCAGCGGGTCAGGCGTCGGGCCTCAACCGGGATCCTTGCCCCTCCCGCGCTACCCCGCCCGAACCTCAACCCCTGACGCCCGAGACCCCGGTTTCCTCTCGACGTTCACGCTTCACGCCTCACATCTCCCGGGCCCCATCCCGAATAAATGGCAGGGACCGGCCATTGTTTTGACCCCTTCTGTAATCCCACGCGGATCGGATTCGTCCGTTGATCAGGAGGCGTCCTTATGCTTCGCGGATCCGCGGCGGTCTTCATCCTGAGCTGGGGCGCCGGCTCCCTCCTTCTGGATCTTTCAACCGCTCCGACCACGGCCGTCGCGGCGATCCTCGCAATCGCCGTGTC
The DNA here is from genome assembly GCA_039931865.1 of Acidobacteriota bacterium. GTDB lineage: Bacteria > Acidobacteriota > Thermoanaerobaculia > UBA5066 > Gp7-AA6 > JALYUA01. The sequence continues at coordinate 22,411 of JBDTRB010000052.1, forward strand.
CCGGCTGGCGAAGAGCCTGCCCTTGAACAGCGCGTTCGCGAGAAACACTGCCAGCGCGCCGCGGACTCCGAAGGTCTTCGCTGTCCCGGACCTCCCGCCCGAGTCGCTCGAGGAAAGCGAAACGCCGCCGCTTCCGGTATGGCCGCCCGGCCCGTCACGGAGATACGGCGTCGCCGCGATCGAAGATCCGTTTTTCAGGCCGCGGGAGTTTTTGCCGCTGCCTTCCGGAGCTCCTCGCTCTCCCCGCTGATCGATCGATCGATCCACCCCGGTCCTATGATCGGGACGAAGCGTCGAGTCGCGACTCAGCGCTTGCTCCTGAAGTCCTGTCGAGAGTGTTTCGAATCGCGATCCTTCGAGGAGAGATCCCGAACGCGCTGGGCCCTCTTTTCGACGAAGACCGGGACGGAGGACCTTCGCGGCGCCGAAACCCGGGCCCGTGAGAACCCCGCCGCGAGAGCAACTGGCAGGATGGCAGGTGACGCGGTTCGCTTCTGTGCCGCACCACGCGAGAAAATGGTCGAGGCCGTCACTCGGTGTGACCAGAGGGGACTCCCATTCGCTCCCGCGGATCTCCCAAGGAGCAAGATAGGGGAACTCATGCTCTATGGCGCGCGCGCCCTGCGATCAGATCCGGCGAGACGACCGGCGACTCTCGCTGCGATCGTCGTCCTCGCGATCGCTTCGCCAGCGATGGCGGTGAATCCGGAAGGCTTCTCAACCCGCGCAGCCTTCCAGGCGCAGTTTCCGAAGAGCGAAGCTTCTGCTTCAGCCCTGGAACTCGAGAGGCTGTCCGCCAGCCTTGGAATCGACCTTGCCCCCCAGGGTCTTCCTCGCGATGAGAGCGTGCCTCCTGTTCCGCCGGACGACGGGAGAGCCCGTCCTGCGCCCGGGACAAGGTACGCAGGGTCCGCGGCGGCGCAGTTCCTCGAACGGGAGCTGCAGATCTCCGACGAGCGGATCGGCGCGCTGGCGCCGGAACTCGAGCGATTCCTCAAGGATCAGGAAGGAGCGCTTTCCGCGATCGAATCGCTTCTCCTGGGGTCCAGCCCTGTCGTCTGGGAAGTCAATGTGGATCTCGGACACGACGCCGTGATGCCAAACATGCTCGGCCAGGTGCAACTGGGGCGTCTTCTCGTGGTCAAGGCTCTTCTCGAAGCGCGGACCGATTCCCCCGAAGCGGCTCTTCGGACGCTGGAGGCTTCCTGGCGGCTGACTGAGGAGCTTCTCGCACGACCAGAACTCATTTCACAGCTGATCGCCGCTGCACTGGGAAAGGCACAGGTCGGGGCTCTTCGAAAGATCGATGCGCCCGCGTTTGGATGGCCCGAGCGGCTGCGTGGCGGGCCCTTCGTCGCTTTCTGTCTCGCAAGCTTCGAAAATGAAACGTGGTTCAGCGCCTCGGGTGCACAGGATCTGAGGGGGCAAGCCGGCGCGATGGGCCGTGCGCGCCGGCGAACGGCGGACGAAGTTCGACGACGCTCCTGGTGCGGGTGGCGCAAGAGCGAACTGGCGGCGATCTGGACGGCGGCGGTGGAAGCTGAGATGCCCGATGACGAAGAAGGAAGGTCTCTCGGCGACATCATGTTCCCAAATATCTTGAACGCCCTATTGCGCGCCAGGCGCCTGGACGTCGACGCCGAACTGACCGCTCTCGTGGTCGATGCCCGCATCGAGCGAGCAGCGTCGCGTCGAAGGAACTGGCCGCGGCGCCTTGTGACCGGAACAGGCGTTTGTCCCGATCAGCCGTGGACCTATGTCGTATCGGAGAACGGGACGGCGCGCATTCGGCTGGGCGCCACCGTCGAGAATCCGGAAGGCCCTTCTTTTCATCTCCCTCTGGACTTCGTCGCCGGGAAGCCCCGGCCCGTTGTGCGGCGCACGCCGCCTGACGGTCCCGTGAGGAAGAAGCTCTAATTCCGCCGGCCGGGAACGTCCGGCACTTTCTCGTCAAGACATTTTCAGGGCGCCTGCGCTTTTCGCATGCCGGAGACGAGTCGTCGAAGTCGTGGCGGCCGCGTTCCCGGGGTTCCCGCCCCAGGGCCAAACCCCAGCGAAGCCGAGAGGCACAACTCCCGGTCCCTTCGTCGGCCTGGGGAGGAACCTGCTGCGGCCCGTCGGTTCCGCCTGCGTCCCCGCCGGCTCCTTATCCTGTTAACGCACGTGCCCGTGCTTTTTCCAGAATCTCCGGACGTACGCATCCCGCTCCCCCGGCGGAAGGCGCAGGAAGACGACGAGCTCCTCTCTCGACAGGAGCGGCGCTGCAAGCTCCAGCCACTCGCGGTGCTTTTTCGAGAGCCCCAGGATGGCTTCGCGGATCCTCTCGTTTGACCAGTCGCTCGGCGCGTCGGCCGGCTCGGGCGCGGTTCGAACGGGCGCTGCGGCGGACGGCGCCAGAGAGATCGTCTTCGCCGTCGGATCCGAGACCAACGCGAGACGCCGCCAGAGGCCTTCGAGTCCCTCCGTCGAAATCGAGGGAGGCTCGAAGAGGCTCGATCGCTCGAACGAAGCCCGCGACTGGACGTCGGAGGCGAGCCTCGCGAGGTAGCACGCGCTAAGGCACGTCTGAGGCACCTTTCCCTTTGGACAGAACGCGTCGCCGAGGCGCGGCGGATCCTGGTTCGCCGTCCTGGCGCAAGCCTGGTCGAAGCTCACGAGGCACGAAGCCGTCTGAAAGAGCTCCCGATCCCCGTAAACCCAGAGCCGCCTCGGACCTCCGAAGCTCGGCCGGTAGAAGATGTGCCGGACCTCGCGGCGCGAGGCGGCGCTCGGGTACGTCCAGATTTCGAGCTGCCGGTAGACTTCGCTGCATCCCGGGATTTCCTCGATGTCCACGGGCTCCCCCAGGCGAACGACGAGCCGGCCCGCGTCGCTCTCGATCCCGTCGTACTGCCCGGCCGCGATCTCCCGCAGATTCGCGTAGCGCGTCTCGTATCCGGGCCCGAGCGGCGGAAGCAGGCCGCTCTGCTCGCGGCGAGCCCAGAACTCCCTCCGGAACATCTCGCGCTGGTAGTCCGCCGGAAGCAGCAGGAAAAGATCTCGCTCCACCGGAAGGATGATCGGAGCCACGTACACCGTGAGCCAGGTGCGCTCGTCGGGCGGGAGCTCTCGGAGGCGCTCCGCTCGCTGACGGGAGGTCAACTTCGGGACCGGCGAACCGACGGGGGCCGCGCGGAGGGTCGCCGCGACGCCGGCCGTCATCGCGGCGATCAGACACCAGACCGCCGCTCTCCGGCTCATCCTTCGATCATAGTTCCCTCTTTATGAAAGCTCTGCGGTGATCGGTTTCCGAAAACCGCTAATCCCGCCCCAATTTCGCAAAATCACCGGACGATGAATCTCTGCCCTCGCCTCCCCTGAAGACGCTCCGTACCAGCGCCGGGTGTGTGCGGCTTTCGTGCGTTGATGGGAGCTGTCTCAGCGCTCGAGTCCGCGTCCGCCTCTCCCTTGCAGTCGAAGCTAACCTGCCAATAACAACCCGGCCTATTCGGGCCGGGCGGGTTCGAGTCGGTTATTTGGCGGAAGCGTGTGGGAATCGAACCCACCCATCCCGGCAGAGCCGCGACGCCGACGGATTTGAAGTCCGCGAGGACCACCAGGCCCCATGCGCTTCCGCGCGGATTATGGCGCGTTTACCGCGTCCTCCCGCGCATGGTATTCTTCGCGCCCTCCCGGCAGACCGTGGGGCTGTAGCTCAGTTTGGGAGAGCGCCTGAATGGCATTCAGGAGGTCGACGGTTCGATCCCGTTCAGCTCCACCAAGACTTCTCACAACACAGATTCTGTAA
>JBDTRB010000053.1:0-25524 GCA_039931865.1 Acidobacteriota bacterium
CTCCTCCCTCCCTCTGGTCGGGAGACTCCTCTCGGGGCGAGCTTAGCCACCAGCTCGCCGGAAACGCAGCTCTGCTCCCTCCCCCCGGGAGCGGAGAGGGCCAGGTGAGGAGGGTGCTCTCCGCGAAGGCATCGGACTGAGGAAGCGGAACCCGTGAGATCGTTCCTCCCCGATGAGCTCCCTCGTTCTCGCTTCGGGGTCGCCTCGCAGGGCGCAGATTCTCGGCGAGCTCGAGATCCCGTTCTTTGTGGACCCGCCCGAGGTCGATGAGACGTTGCTTCCCGGCGAGCCCGGCGATGCGGCGGCGTTGCGGCTCGCTCGCGCGAAGGCCCGGGAGGTCGCGCGACGCCGTCCGGCCGAATGGGTGCTGGCGGCGGACACCCTCGTCATTCTCGAAGACGAGATTCTCGGCAAGCCGGCCGACGACGCCGAAGCGGCCCGGATGCTCGGGCGGCTTTCCGGGCGGACGCACCGGGTCGTCACGAGCGTCTGCCTCCGACGCGGGGAAGGCGAGGGTCTTTCAGAGACCGCCTGGAGCTCCGTCTTGTTCGCGCCGATGTCGCCGGAAGAGATTTCCTGGTACGTCGCGACCGGTGAGCCCCGGGACAAGGCGGGCGCCTACGGAATCCAGGGTCTCGGCTCGAGATTCGTCGTCGGGATTGAGGGGTCCTACACAAACGTGATGGGGCTCCCCGCCGCGGTGATCTACCGCCTCATGAAGGCATCCCGCGATTCCGCTCTCTCATCTCTCGCTCTTTCTTCCCCCTGAGCTTCATCTCGTACATCCGCGCGTCCGACTGCGCGAGCGTCGCCTGGAACTCGGCGTCCATCCGGTGGGTCGCCCAGCCGACCGAAAGAGACGGCTGCAGCTGCTCGACCCCGGGAATCGCCGGCAGCCGCCTCGCGAGCTCTTCGGCTTTCTGAGCAGCGGACCCCTCGTCGGTCCTCGGCAGGAGGATCAGGAACTCGTCGCCTCCCCAGCGAAACACGAAGTCGGACTCCCGCACGCAAGAAGTCAGGTAGTTGGCGACGAACTTCAGAACGTCGTCACCGACCTGATGCCCCTTCACGTCGTTGATTTCCTTGAAGCGGTCCACGTCGGCGAGAAGAACCGAGAGCGAGATCCCGTACCGGCGGACATTCGCGAGCTCCCTTTTGATGACGTCGTTGAAATGATGCCGGTTGAAGAGCCCGGTCAGAGGGTCCCGGACCCCCATCTCCTTCAACTGCTGGTCCGAATGGAGAAGCTGCTCCATCTCCGACGCGAGGCGGGTCTGGCTCGCTTCGAAGAGGAGAATGATGATGCCGACGGCGACCATCATCTCGAGCAGCATCGCGGCGAAGTTCCCGTACTGGAGCATCTCAGGCATCGCCGCCGGGTCCCGGAAGCGCATGTAGCCGAACCCGACGACCGCCTCCTCGACGCCCCAGAGGAGAAAAGACACCGACAGGAGGACGCGCCCGGCGCGCGAGCCTGTGGTGATCGCGAAGGACACCGCGGAGGTGACGTACCCGGCCGCGAGGACCAGCGCGATCGCCGCCGAGTGGCTGTTCGCGGTGGTGGATTGCATCGCGGTCCACCAGGCGATCGCCACGATCGGCACGATCCAGAGGAGCTCGTACGCGCCGGTGCCCGCGCGCTCATCGCGGAATCGCCTCACGCCCCGCAACAGGAACAGAACGTGGGCAAGAAGCGCGATGTGGAGGAGGAAGATGAACGATCGCGTCTCCGCGATCATCGGCATCGCGAGCTCGAGACCGAGCCCGCAGAGAAGGAACGCCCAGGACGCGATCCAGTCCAGAAACGCGCGCCGTCGGATCTTCTTGTAGAGAAGGAGGAACAGCAGGAACAGCAGGACCGTCCCTGCCGCCTGAATGAGCAAGGAAAATTGATAAACCGGCATCAAGTTGATTGGCGATCCTTTTGTCGGCGGGAATCTTACCCGTTGACGACAGCCGGAGATAGCCCGGATTTCTCCCGGCCCGCAAAGCGCGATACAAGAGCTTGATGAAAGACGGACGGGAAACGCGCCGGAGGACAGAGGCGGGCGAGGTCGCGATCGTCGCGCCCACCCGGGAAGTCGCCCGCGCCGCCGCCGCGTGGCTCAAGGCCGATCTGCCCGAAGCGCGTCTCCTTCCGCTCACCGTCGCGGGGTACTGCGGGCGTCGCGGCGCTCCTCTGCCTCTCCTGCTCGCGGCGCCCGGCCTCGATCCCGAAGCCGATCGGGCATTCCTCATTGCGGCGCGCGGCAGGCTCCTGTGGCCTCCCGCCGCCGGAGACCTCTACGACGCGATCGCGGGAGTTCTCACGCATCTGCCCGTCCAGCGCGTCGCACCCGAGCACGGCCGCGGGCCCGCGACCGCTCTCCTCCTGGAAGGCGAGCTCACCCCCGAACGAGCGCGATCCGCTCTGCGCTCCTCCGCCCGGCACTGGATCGTGGAGCACGTCGGACGCGTGCGTCTCGGTCCCGCGGAGATCGACGCGCTTTCGAACGAAGGCGTCCGCTGGTCCGCCCTCCAAGCGGCGCGGCTCGTCGGAATCGCGATCGCCGGACCGTCCAGCGCGCCGCGCGGGATCTTCCCCGCCGGCACCCGGGTCTTCCGCGCGCCCCCTGCGGTCAATCGCGCGCGCGCGCCCGGAGCGCGGACTCGTAGACCTTCGAGTCGATGAAGAGGTCGAGGAGCGCGGCGTCGATCGTGCCCCGATCGGCCTCTCCGCGAAGAATTTCGAGCGCCCGGTCGCTCGGGACCGCCCCCTTGTACGGCCGGTCGCGCGCGGCGAGCGCGTCGTAGATGTCGCTGATCGTGATCGCGCGGACGGGCAGTGCAAGGTCGGAGGCGCCGAGGCGGCGCGGGTAACCGGACCCGTCGAGTTTTTCGTGGTGCGCGTAGGCCCATTCCGGCACACGCGCGAGATCCGCGGTCCACGGGATCCGCGACAGAAACTGATACGTCGAGCTCACGTGAGACTCGATCTCCCGCCGCTCCACGGCGCTCAAGCTCCCGCGCGGGATCGAGAGATACGCCATCTCGTCGGCTTCGACGAGCGGGCGGCTCTTTCCAGCGGCGTCGCGGTAGCGGATCGCCTGGAGCGCGAGGACGTCCGCACTCACCTCGGCCGTCAGGAGTGTCGGCTCGTCCGCTCGAGACACGAGCTCCCACGCGCCTTCGAGGAGGGCGACGCGCCTGGCGAGGACCTGGGAGACGCGCTCGTTTGACCAGGCGTCTCGCGCCGCGCGCTCCCAGACTTCCGCGGCCGCGGAAAGAATCGCCTGTTCGACCCGGGACCGGATGAGGGCCGACAGACCCGCGGGAAGCTTGCGGGCCTTCACCAGGATCTGCTCGCGGACTCCGACCTTTCCGAAGTCGTGGAGCACTGCCGCGTACCGGAGCTCCCGCAGCTCCTCTCGGCCGATGCGCACGTCCGCGAACGGGCCGGCCGTCGCGGCATCTACGCACTCCGCGAGTCCGCAGGCGAGCAAAGCGACTCGTTCGGAGTGTCCCGAAGTCGTCGGGTCGCGCTGCTCGATCGCGGTGACGCTCGCCTGCACGAAGCCCTCGAACAGGCGCCGGATGCTTTCAGACAGGTGGCGATTCTCGACGGCGACCGCGGCCTGCGCGGCGAGTGCCTTCGCGAGCTCTTCGTCGGACTCCTCGAACGGCACGACCTCGACCTTGAGAAACGCGGTCACGGAGCCCTCCGGGATGCTCCGGTGCATGCGGTTCAACAGCTGCAGCACGCCGATCGTCTTTCCGTGCGGAGTCGTCATCGGCACCGCGAGCATCGAGCGCGAGCGATATCCGTGCTGCTTGTCGAAGCCGCCGTCGAAGCGGTACGGCGCGTCCGGAGGAATCGCGGCCACGTCGGGGAGGTTCAGCGAACGGCCCGTCTCCGCCACGAAGCCCGCGATCGATGACCGGTCGAGGGGAAGCGCGCGCTCGACGAAATCGAACCGCACCGCGTCGTTCTGAGCGCGGACGATTCGCAGGACGGCGGGGGTCTGGTCCTCGTCCACGAGATAGAGGCTCCCGGCATCCGCAGCCGTCAGGGCGCGGGCGCTCGAGAGGATCGTCTCGAGCAGGCTTTCATGGTCCCGCTCGGCCGAGAGCGCGATGCCCACGTCGACGAGGGATCGGATCTCGGAGGTGCGGTCGGACAGTTCTCTCCTCGCGGCAGCCGACCGCGCCCGGTCTTCCAGGACCCGCAGAAGGGATCGCACCGCTCGGGCGAGGTGCTCGGAGGAGGCGCCCTCCGGGAGCGAGAAGTAGAGACGCGCGGACCAGAACGGGTCGATGTCGCCCGGGCGCTCGCCGACTAAGAGCACGCCGATCCGGTCCGCGGCGGTGCCGACGACCGACAGGGGCGGACCGTCGAGCGCCCGGTGCAGCGAGGCGTCATACAGGACGACCCCGACCTCGTCGCCCGCGAGCTGCCAGTTAAGAGAGAAGCTGCGGGGCTCGAGCCTCTCGCCGGGAAGATGGAACAGAAGCTCTGCGACCGGGCGGCCATGGAGGACCACCCGCCGGAAAACGCCTGGTGAGGGAGGCATCAGGCAGAGAGTACAGGCAGAGAGTAGGCCGGGTCGCCTCCGGCCGAAGGCTTCTCTGCCGCGGTTGAGGAGGTCAAGAGGCGCCGGCGCGCAGGCGCGTCCGTACCTTTTCGGGGCGCCGTCGAGACCGGGGCGCAGGTCCAGCGGCTCTGATCCACAGAGAAACTACCCCTCACCCCTCACCCCTCACCTGACCTCTTCGCCGGGCCAGGAGAAAGACGAGCTCCCTATCCCCCGAGATCCACCCGCAGCTCCTCCACCGTTTCGCGGCGGCAGCGCGACGCGCGCCTCGTACCCGCCGTGATCCACCTCGATGTCAGCGCGGCCGATGTGTTTCAAGGCCGCGCGGCCGTCCTCCCCCAGCGAAAATCGGATGTAGTGCACCGCGGAGATTCGGTCCTCGCGGCTCTGTCCGGCGGCAAAGCGCGCCGGTCGTCCGGCAGGAGCTCGCTGTATGCGTCGAGCTCCTCCTGCACCTTCTGCGGCCGCACGATCCTCTCGATCCGCAGCACCTCCTGCACCTGGAAGAGAACCGTGTCCCGGTTCTCGAAGACGAGCGTCATCAGTAGCCGAGCGCCACGCGGCGGCGCTTCTTGCGGCCCATGACCTTCGCGAGAAAGTCGGGCCGGGCGATCTCGAACTCGTGCAAGTTCAGGATCTCGTCGAACGAAATCGGTTTCACGACTTTCCCGTCTCGACGGAAAGGCCGTAGGCCTCCGCCACGATCTGGATCGGATGTCCGGCGGTGCGGCCGGTGCCCTGCCGGGGTGTGATGCATCAGGATCAGGCCAAGACGGCGCCGGTCCACGCTAGAATCCCCCCGCTTGTCCACGAACACGGGCCCCGCATCCGCCGCAAGAGACTTCCCTCTCGGCATTTCTGATTTCCGCTACCAGGACCTTCACGACGAAGCGCGCCTGGCGGATCTCGATGCCGCTTTTCTTTCGGCGCTCGAGGCCGAGAATCCCGAAACCGCCCGCCGGCTGCGCGATTACCGCGAAGCGCCAGCCACTTTCGACCCGCTGTCGAAGTCGAAGATCCTGGTGGACGCGGCCCGCCCGCTCGGACGCTTCGTCGCGGTCCTGTTCGGCGTCGAACGGGAATGGCAGCGACAGATGGAGATCGCGCAGCCGGAGGCCGTCCTGTTCCGCTTCCGCCGCGACTTTCTTCAGCGCCGGGCCGTCAAGGCGCCGCTCCCCGACCTCTCGACGCCGGCCGCGGAACCTCTCGCCGCGATCGGGAGGGCGATCGAAAGAGGCCTCCACCCGGAGCTGCCCTGGGACACGGACCCGGAGCTCGCGACTTCGCGGCTGGCGACGGGGCTTCTCGACCTCGAGGCGGACTTCATCGCGGCGCTCCGGCAGAAGAAGATTCCGGAGGTCCCCGCAGAGGCGCGGACGCGCGCCTCCGAGCTCGCCGCGCGGGCGGCGCTGCTCGAGCTTGCCTCTCCCGCCGGGCCGCTCCCTCCCCCTGCCGACGGCGACGAAGGGCTGCTCGGCTTCCTGGACGGTCTCCTGAAGGCGTACGCCGTCTGGACCCACGCCCGGATGCGCCACCCCCTCTGGAGCCGCGAGATCCGGGAGTGGGCCTCCTTTCATGTCCCTCACACGCTCGACTATTCCGCTCTCGTCGCGACCGAACGGTTAAACGCCGCTCTCCCGGAGGAACGGGTCGGCCCCTCGGAGCACAGGCGGCGGCGGCAGGGCTTTCTGCTGACCGACCCGCGGATGAATCGCCGGGAGGTGCTCGGCGAAACGCATTACTGCCTGCTCTGCCACGAGCGCGAGAAAGACTCCTGCTCGAAGGGTTTCTTCGACACGAAGACCGACACCTTCCAGAAAAACCCGCTCGGGGTGCCGCTGCCCGGCTGCCCGCTGGACGAAAAAATCTCCGAGATGCACGCGCTGCGGCGCGACGGAGACTCGATCGGCGCGCTCGCGCTCGTCTGCATCGACAACCCGATGTGCCCGGGGACCGGCCACCGCATCTGCAACGACTGCATGAAGGGGTGCATTTTCCAGAAGCAGGACCCCGTCAACATCCCGCAGATCGAGACGGGGGTGCTGACCGACGTGCTTTCCCTCCCGTGGGGCGTCGAGATCTACGGCCTCTTCACGCGGTGGAACCCCCTGGCGCCCGCTCGCCCGCACGCCGTGCCCTACAACGGGCGCAAGGTCCTCGTCGTCGGGCTCGGCCCCGCGGGCTACACCCTGGCGCACTACCTTCTGAACGAGGGCTTCGGGGTCGTCGGAATCGACGGACTGAAGATTGAGCCTCTCCCGGCAGACTGGACGGGCTCGGATGGCCTCGGCGTGAAGCCGATCCGGGACTGGTCGGAAATCGAGCGGCCTCTCGACCGCCGGCCGCTCGCGGGCTTCGGAGGCGTGTCGGAGTACGGAATCACCGTGCGGTGGGACAAGAACTTCCTCACGCTGATCCACCTGACGCTCTCCCGGCGGCAGCGCTTCCTCCCCCTCGGGGGCGTGCGGTTCGGAGGCACGATGACCGCCGAGCAGGCGTTCGACGCGGGATTCCACCACGTGGCGATCGCCGCGGGCGCCGGGCGACCCACGATCATCGGCATGAAGAACAACCTGGTGCGGGGCGTGAGGAAGGCCTCCGACTTCCTCATGGCGCTCCAGCTGACCGGCGCGTTCAAGGAGGACGCGATCGCGAACCTCCAGACGGAGCTGCCGGCGCTCATCATCGGCGGCGGTTTGACCGCGATCGACACCGCGACGGAGCTGCTCGCCTATTACCCGATCCAGGTGGAAAAAGTCCTGACGCGCTACGAGGCGCTGGTCGCGGACCGCGGCGAGGTCGCCGTGCGGACACCGTTCGACGCCGAGGAGCGGGACGTCCTGGACCGGCTCCTCCAGCACGGCACCGCGGTCCGCCGGGAGCGCGAGCGCGCCCGGCTCGCGCAGGAAGCGCCCGACCTCGCCCGGCTGTGCCGGGAATGGGGCGGCGTTTCGATCGTCTACCGGCGCGCGATGGAGGAGTCCCCCGCTTACCGCCTCAACCACGAGGAAATCATCAAGGCGTTGGAGGAGGGCATCTCCTTCATCGAAGGGCTCGAACCGGTCGAAGCGATCTCCGACGCCCACGGCCACCTTCAGTCGGTGCGCTTCCGGCGCTCGGGGGAGGGCGACGTCGTCGAGATCCCGGCCCGGTCCTGCCTGATCGCGGCCGGCACCACCCCGAACATCACTTACGAAAAGGAGTGGCCCGGCACTTTCCGCATGGACCAGCGCCGGCGCTTCTTCCTGCCCCACCGCGCCGTTCCCGACGGCGCCGGAGGATGGCGGCTGGAGCCGGCCGCGTCGGACGACCAGGGCGCCTTCTTCACCGGCTATTCGCGGGGAGGCCGGTTCATCAGCTTCTTCGGCGACAACCATCCCGCCTACAACGGGAACGTCGTCAAAGCGATGGCGTCGGCGAAAAACGGGTACCGGCCCGTCGCGGATGTCCTCGGCGGCCCTCCGCCCGGAGGCAGCCTCGCCGCCGCGCCGGTCTCGGACTGGGAGGGGTTCCGCGACCGGATCGTGGATCTCTTAACCGCCCGCGTCCACGAGGTCCGCCGCCTGACACCCACGATCGTCGAGGTCGTCGTGCGCGCGCCCGCGGCCGCCGCGAACTTCCAGCCCGGCCAGTTCTTCCGACTGCAGAACCTGGAGGCCGTCGCGCCGGTCGCCGGCGGCTCTCCCCTGTTGATCGAGCCGCTCGCCTTGACCGGAGCCTGGGTCGACGCGGGCGCGGGGCTCCTCTCGATGATCGCGCTCGAGCTCGGCGGCTCCTCCCGTCTCTGCGGGGCGCTGCGGCCGGGAGAGCCCGTTCTCGTCATGGGACCGACCGGAAGCGCGACCGAGCTGCCCGAGAACGGCACCGTCCTCCTCTGCGGGGGCGGCCTCGGTAACGCGGTCCTCTTTTCGATCGGGAAGAAGGCCCGGCAGATGGGAAACCGGGTCCTCTATTTCGCGGGGTACAAGCGCGCCGAGGACTTCTACAAGCGGGAGGAGATCGAGGCCGCGGCGGACGTGCTCGTCCTGTCAGTGGACCGCGGAGAAGACATTCCGGCCCGTCGGCCTTCCGATCGGCAGTTCGTGGGAAATATCCTGGAGTCGATGCTCGCCTACGCGACCGGAAAGCTCGGCCCCCAGGAGATCTCTCTCTCCGAGGTCGACCGCCTGATCGTGATCGGCTCGGACCGGATGATGGCGGCGGTGGCGAAGGCGCGCCACGGGGTGCTCGCGCCATATTTGAACCCACGGCACATCGGGATCGGCTCGATTAACTCCCCCATGCAGTGCATGATGAAAGAAGTCTGCGCCCAGTGCCTTCAGAAGCACATCGACCCGACGACCGGGCGCGAGACGGAGATCGTCTTCTCCTGCTTCAACCAGGACCAGCGTCTGGACGAGATGGACTGGGACAACCTCGCCGCCCGTCTGCGCCAGAACACGGTGCTCGAGAAGCTGACGAACCTGTGGATCGACCGCCTGTTCGCCGCGGGAGAGCTGGCCAGGGTCTAGAGGAGAACGGGAATCGGGAATCGGGAATCGGGAATCGGGGATCGAGGAATCGAGGAATCCGGAACTGGAGCGAAACGGCCGATCCTCCAGTGATCGTTATCGCCTGACCACGGACAGAGGGCTTCGGGTCGATTTCCGATTCCCGATCCCCGATTTCCGAGTGTTCTTTAGGGCACCTTCGCCAGGAACAGCAGGTAGGGATTGATCGCCAGTCCCTTGCGGAAGTCGGCGATGTCCTCGGGCACCCGGGTGATCGAGAAGTGGAGATGCGGGCCGCCGATCACGTGCCCCGTCGAGCCCACGTACCCGATGACCTCTCCCTTGCGCACGCGCTTGCCGCCGGTTACCCCGTCGGCGTAGCCCGAGAGGTGGCAGTAGAACAGCAGGTACTGGCCGGTCGCGTCCTTCTGGTAGATCGCGTTTCCGCCACGCCTTTCCTTCGAGATCCGGACGATCTCACCGTCGGTCGTCGCCAGGATCGGAGTGCCCTTCGGCGCGCCGATGTCGATTGCGAGGTGCTTGGCGTGGGTGCCGCGCGAGGCCAGGAACGAGTCCTGGAGACGCTTCGCATCCACCCCTTCGACAGGAATGAGGAACTGCTCCGAGACGAGCGAAGTCAGGTCTACATCCTGGGGCCGCACATCGGAGACGTCCGACTTCGGCCGAAGGAAGGACCGCAGCTTCCGGGCGATCCGCGTGAGGCTCGCTACGGCTCCGGTGGGCGCGGGTTCGGCGGTCGCGGCCGGGTCTTCCGTGAGCTCGACCCCCTCGACCCCCTGGTCTTCCGGCGCGTCGGTCGCGCCGCGGTGGACGTGGGCCTCGAGGACGATGTCCTGCGGATCGCACGGCGCCGGCGGGTAATTCTGCATCTCCGGCATCGGAGCCCCCGGCGCGAGAGTCGCGACGACAACGGCAACGGCGGAAACCGGAACCGCCGTGCCGCCCCTGCGTTCGAGCACGACGCGGCCTTCCGCGTTCTGACGGATCACTTTCTTTTCGCGAGCGCGCCGCGCTTTTCTTCCGTGGTGGCGGTGATGGCTGGTGGCGGCGGCGTGTCGGGCGGCGTGTCTGACGGCTTTTCCGGGGTGGTGATGGCGGGCTTCGGCGGGGCTGGAAACGGCGATCGAAAACAATGCGGCCAAAGCAGCCGCCGGGACTAAGAGAACCTTTTGCATGAAGCGATTATTGAGGACCGGTTTGCCGGGGGTCAAGAAAAAAAGATCGCCCCTAAGACTTATTTATGCGATAACAGCATGGGAAGTTCCCGGATTATGGGCACGGCCAAATGCTCACTGCTGAGGGACTTAGACCGTGGTCCGTTTTCAAGATCGAGGGTGGGACGATTCTTCCCGGTTATGTGCAGGCGCACCCCGGAATCGCTCAAAATCTCGAGAGAGAAGGGGGAGGTTCGCTGGCCGCACACACGGCGCCGTCTTTTCGGTTCCCGCGCGGGTAGCCCGATGTCGACGGTACCGCGTCCGTCGGCAGTAACCCGAGCCCGCTGGAAATCGTCCGCGGGCTAGGCGCGCTCCAGGTAGGAATCGTCGCGCGTATCGATCGTGACGATCGTGCCGGCTTGGATGAACTGCGGGACCATCACCTCGAGACCCGTCTCGAGCACTGCCGGCTTGTACGAGGCCGAGGCGGTCGCGCCCTTCATCCCGGGCGAAGTCTCCGTCACCTTGAGGTTCACGGTGTTCGGCAACTCGATTCCCACCGGGTTGTCCTCGTAGAAATCGACATGGATGACCGTGTTCGCCAGCAGGTACTTCATCTGCTCCCCGATCACCTCGTCGGAGAGAGTGATCTGGTCGTAGTTGCTCTGGTCCATGAAGTGATGGCCGGCGGAGTCGGAGTAGAGATACTCCATCTCCTTTTCGTCGAGCGATGCCTTTTCCACCCGGTCGGTCGACCCGAACCGGTGCTCCGTCATCGAGCCGTTGCGCAGGTTGCGCATCTTGACCTGGACGAAGCCGCGCAGGTTCCCGGGGGTCTTGTGGACCATCCCGTGGACCCGGTGCAGCTCGCCGTTATAGATGACGAGGGTCCCGGCTCGAATCTGGGTCGCTGGAATCATCATGGAGGTTCACTCCGCAAAAAGACGGCGAAACTTAACACATCCGTCGCCTCCGCTCACTCCGGGACGTGCCGGCGAACGGCTCGGCCGGATGCGGCCTCGACCGTTCGCCTCGTCCCTCCGTTCGCTGCGGCGAGCTTAGCCACCACCTCGACCAAAGCGCAACTCCGCCCCCTTTCCCCGCGGGAGAGGGCTGGGGTGAGGGGCGGCGCATCGAGCCTGACAAGGGTCGGTCCAGGAGGGCGAAACAAAAACGCCCCGGCGCGCGTGCCGGGGCGTTTGAGAGGCAGAGGAGCCCGACCCTACTCGCGTTTCCGCGGCAGCCGGATCACCCGGCCCCGCTCGACCGGTGCGGCGCGCTCTACCGCCGCGACGGGCTCGGCGGCGAAGACGAGCTCGAACGCTTCGTCCTGGAGCGGGAAGGCGCGGAAGATACCGCGCCACATCTCCTCGGTGAAGTCGAGGGAGGCGGCCTGCGCCACGATGCCCGTGGAGCCGGCTGCCGGAACGTCCGGGGTGAACAGCGCCGTCGCCATGTTCGGCCGCTCGAGGTTTGTCCCGTAGGAGGCGTTAATGAACTGGATGAGCTCGTCCGCCAGGATCGTGTACCCGATGTTCGACATGTGCACGGCCTCGCCGTACCCGAACAGGCCGCCGGTGACGAACGCGGTCGAGACGTGGATCCCGCCGTAGGTCCGTCCGTTCGTCATGAGGTCCTGCGAAAGAGCGTAGAAGTCGAAGTACTTGAACCCGTTCGCCTCCGCGGCGGACTTGATGACCGCGTTCATGTCGCGAACGCGCTGGTCGATCGCAAGCACCTCATCCGGGTAGAGAACCACGCCGATGTTCACCGTCGCCGGCGGCGTAAAAGAACCGTCGGGAAGAGGAAAGTCGCAGCGCGGCAGGGTCGGGTTGACGCTGCACGGAATTCCGAATCCGAGCCCGAGCAGCGAGCTGCCGCCGAGCGCGGCCTGCGGCGCACTCGCGCCGAGCGTCACGAGCGTTCCGGGGGGAAGCGGGCAGACTTTTCCGGCCGGTCCGACCTTGCAGCGCGGATCGCCGGTGTCCCGGGAGCCGTAGAGGGGGATGACATTGCCGGAGGCGTCGCGCACCGGCTGCCTGGTCGCCGGGTTGACCACGTAATAGGGGATCGTGGTCGCGAGCGGGAGTAACCTGGGATCGGGCGTGCTTATGAAGACGCCCGTTCGGCCCGGCGCCTTCAAAGCGGCGGCCACCGCGTTGTACTTCGCGGTGAACAGGGGCAGCGGAGTCGCCGTCACACCGTCCTGGAGGAAACCGGCGCCGCCCGCCGTCAGGATGTCGTTTCCGACGATCCCGAGGGTGATGAACGTGGGGTTCAAACCGAGCGCCTGGTTCAACTGCGTGCCGCGGCCCCGGAGAACGAGGTCGAAGAGACCCCCGTTGTCGGTCGTTTTATCCGAGACGTCCGCGATCTTGGAGTCCGGCACGGAAAGGTTGTCGTAGGACCGCGCGAGCGCGGCATTCGTCGGAGCGCCGGTCACCTTGGAGATCGGTCCGAACGTGGGCGCCAGCCCCGTGATGGTGTTGCAGGTCGGGATCCCGGGATCCGAAACCGTCGGCTGCTGAAAATCCGTGATTCCGAATGACTTCGCCAGCTGCGCGGGATACGAGAAACGCTGATGCCGCGCGACGAGGCAGCCCGAGCCGTATCCGGCGCCGTAGCTGTCGCCGAGCGCGACGTACTTGGAGAAGTTCGGAGTGGCCGTCTGCGCCAAAGCTCCCGCCGCCTGCAAAGCGAACACGGCCGCGAGCGCCGCGAGCCGCAAAAGAGATCTCTTCATCGTGGTCTCCATGGTTAGAACGCCACTCGGAGGCTGAACGCGAAAATGTTCACGGCTTCCTTGAAAGTGCCGTAGAAGTTGTCATTCGATCGGGACGGGTTGCTGCGGTCGTGGACCTTCAGGTACAGGTCCGAGAGGTCGATGCCCCAGTGGTCCGTTCCGAAGCCGAATCCCACCGAGTACGCGTCGCGGTCGTTGTCGGCGAGGAGGGGCCCGATGTCTTCGGTCGGCTGCGGGGTCTTGTCCCGGTAATAGCCCGCGCGGAAAGCCATCGCCCCGAACTTCTTCTGGACGCCGATCCGGTACGCCCAGGAATTCCGCCAGTCGGTCTCGCGGTGGAGGTCGCGCCCCGTCAGGTCGGGAAAACGGATGTCCAGCGCTTTGAAGCTCGACCACTGGGTCCAGTCCGCTTCGAGCGACACCAGGAAGTCGCTCGGAAAGGTGAAGGCCGTCCCGAGGTTCATCGTCGCGGGAAACTCGATCGACGTCTGGACGGGATGTGTGCCCTTCGGAATCTGCGGCGCGACCAGCGCGTCGAACGGCGTACCGGTCAGCCGCTGTTCGAAGTTCGCGGTCCCTTCGTAGTCGATCTTGATTTTGCTCCGATACGCGGCACCGATCGAAAACTGCGGGATGGGCTTGAACAGGATCCCGGCGTTCCACCCCCACCCGTGGTTGTCCTGCAGCTTGCTGTTCAACTTGACGTGGGCGACGTCCACCACGGAGTTCGTGAGCGGGTTGATCGCCGCGTTGTTCCTCTCGAGCTGCACCTTCGAGACCCGGTAGTCTGCCCCGACCGCGATCGCGAACGTCGGCGTCGCCTGGAACGAAATGACCGGGTTCAGGTCGACTGTCTGAACGACCGCGTTCTGCGAGACGAAGCGCCCGCTGAACGTCTCCGCGCGGTCCCAGCGGAAGCCGAGCCCGTACGGTGCGTTGATCCCGAGCCCGAAGTTGAGCTCGTTGGTCAGGGGAACCACGGCATAGACGTTCGGGACCACGAACGTGGTGCTGTGCTGCTTCTCGGAAACGCCGACTCCCGGATAGGGATTGGCTCCTTCGAAGTCGCCCTTCACTTTGCTCAGAAACTCCGCGCCGACCTGCGCCTCGAAGTGCTTCTGCCAGCCGAGACCCGCGGGGTTGTAGAAGATCGCGGACGGGTCGTCGGCGACGGCCGTGAAGGCGAGGCCCATGCCGGTCGCCTTCGCGCCCTGCGTCATCACCTGGAATCCGGCGGGGAATGCGGGAGCGGCGGCGAGGAAGGTGACGAGGGCGAGGGGAAGGGAGATCCGATTCAATCGGAACCGGCGTCTATTCACAGTTTTCACTCCTCTGAAGTACTCGGGATTTGACGGGTGAGTGGGGCAATCTTTACCCTCGCGGCGCCGAAAGTCAAAGAACTTCCGGCGCGATTCGGGTTCTCCGCCGCGGCCCGATAGAATCGAAGAACCGTGCCCCGTGACAGCAACACGCCGACCACCGCCGGGCCCTCCGACGCGCCGAAGGGGCCCGACCGCCCCTTGACGACTGGAACCCTCCTCGGCGGGCGTTACCGCGTCGAGTCGGTGCTCGGATTCGGCGGCATGGGGGTCGTGTACCGCGCGCGCGACCTGAAGCTCGACTGCGACATCGCGTTGAAGCGGATCCGGCCGGACCGGGTCTCTCCGGAGCGGCGGGAAACCCTCCGGCGCGAGATCATCCTGTCCCGGCGGGTGACGCATGAAAACGTCTGCCGCGTGTTCGACCTCGTCGAGTTGAACGGCGAAGAGTTCGTCTCGATGGAGTACCTCCCGGGGCGCACGTTGAAAGACGTCGAGGATGAGGAGCGGATGCTTCCGCTCGGACGGGGCCTTTCGATTGCAAAAAAAATCTGCCGTGGGCTCGCCGCCGCGCACCGCATCGGGGTCCTTCACCGGGACTTGAAGCCCGAGAACGTGATCGTCGGGACCGACGACACGCCCCGGCTGATGGACTTCGGCATCGCGGTCGAAAGCGCCTTCTACCGCGGGGAGAAGGAGGACACGGTCCCGGGAACACCGCAGTTCCTCGCCCCGGAGCTCCTCCGAGGAGAGGCCCCGAGCGTGCGGACGGACATCTACGCCATGGGCGTGCTGCTCTACGAGATGTTCACCGGCCAGGTGCCGTTCGACGACCCGGACACCGCGCGGCTCGTCCGCCGGGTGATCTCCGACGCGCCCCCGAAGGCGGTCACGCTCCGGCCCGACCTTCCTCCCGAACTTCTGGGGATTCTGGACCGGGCGATTTCCAAGGACCCGCAGGCCCGATTTCCGGACGCGGACTCCTTAGCCGAGGCGATCGCCGCGTTCGAAGGACAGGTGCTCGAGCGGGTGCTGGCCGAGGTCTCGGTCACGCGCGCCAAGATGGTCAAGCTGATGGTCATACTCGAGGCCAACAAGGCGCTGGCTTCGACGTTCGACCCGACCGAGATCCTGCGCATCATCCTGAAAACCGCGACGAGCGAGACCGACGCCGAGCGGGGCACGATCTTCTTGCGGGAGCGCGGAGCCGACGAGCTCGTCAGCCAGATTCTCGAGGGGGGCGCCGTCGCCCCGATACGCCTCCCGGTCGGCCGGGGGATCGCCGGCA
Source organism: Acidobacteriota bacterium (assembly GCA_039931865.1). Lineage (GTDB taxonomy): Bacteria > Acidobacteriota > Thermoanaerobaculia > UBA5066 > Gp7-AA6 > JALYUA01. Next base: position 15,590 of record JBDTRB010000053.1, read on the forward strand.
CGGTCGCGCGCACCGGCGAGACGATCAACATTCAGGACGCCTACAAAGACCCGCGGTTCGACTCGCGCACCGACCTCACCTCGGGGTTCAAGACGCGGACGATCCTCGCGGCGCCCCTGAAAACCCCGACCGGGGAGATCGTCGGCGTCGTCCAGCTCTTGAACAAGCGCAATCGGACATTTACCAAAGAGGACGAGGAGTTCTTAGTCGAGGTGGGAACGCACTCCGCGATCGCCGTCGAGAGCGTCCGGCAGCACGAAGCGGCCGTCGCGATGGCGCGGCGGGAAGGCGCGGCGCACGTGTTGAGAAGCGCCCAGTCTCTACTGGCACCGCACGAGTGGCCCCCGACACCGGGATTCGAGACCGAGCCGCTCCGCTGGCGCTCGGAAGAGCTCGACCTGGTCTCCTACGCCGTCGCCGGAGGATTCGATTACGTCTCGTTCCTTTTAGTCGAGACCGCACTCCCCGTGGAATCGGCGCTCGGCGCTCTGCTTCGCGGAGTCACCGCCGGGCGGGAGGTCCTGTCCTCGTCGGCCGAGGCGGCCGTCGCGAGAGCGTTCAATGCCGATTCCTCCTGCGCGGGTTCCGCCGTGCGGTGGGAAGGCCGCCGGGTCTCCTTTGCCGCGGCGGGCCCCGGAGCCCAGATCCCCTGGCTCCTGCGGGAGGGCCGGCCGGTGCCGTTCCCCTCGACCGAGAAAGGGCACGTCCGGCTCGCGGAGGCCTCGACGCAGCCGGGAGACATCGTCGTGCTCGCATCGGCGGGCCTTTCGGCCATGAGCTTCCCGGGCAAGGCCGTGCCTCCCGAAAAATCCGTCCAGCATTTCGCGCGCATCGCGGAAGGAGCACCGCTCGCCGGCGCCTTCGCCCAGGTCGTGGCCGAATGGAAGAAAGCGGGCGCCGCGGGAGCGCGGGACGTTCTCTTTCTCGCGGCGCGCCGCACCCCATGAAGCACCGGTTCGTGCTGGTGGACGTGTTCGCCGACCGCCCTCTCGGCGGCAATCCGCTCGCCGTCTTCCCGGAAGCCGAGTCGATTCCGGAGGATCGTCTCCAGGGCGTCGCCCGGGAGATGGACCATGCCGCCACCGCGTTTCTCTTCCCCTCGTCCCTGAGCGGTGCGCTCTTCCGGCTGCGCATCTTTTCGCGGGAACGGGAGATCCGCTTCGCGGGCCACCCGGCGCTCGGGGCGCACTTCGTCTACGCGACGGAAAACCGCCTGCCTCTCGAGGAGCCGGTCACGCGGGTCGCGCACGAGGGACGCGAAGGGCTCTTTCACGTCGAGCTGCTCGTCGAGCGAGGCCGGATCGGGATCCTGCGCCTGCGGCAGCGCCCGGCTCAAATCGGCCCGAGACTCCCCGCTGATGATGTCGCGCGGGTAGCGAAGGCGCTTGGCCTCGACGAAGAGTCCCTCCAGGCTACGAACCAGCCGCTGCGCGTCGCCTCGACGGGACTCCCCTCGCTGATCGTGCCGGTCGCGACTCTCGAGGCCCTGGACCGCGCGGCACCCCGATATGGAGCACTGCGGGAGGTCACGGCGCCGCTCGACGCGACGATCGTGTACGCCTTCACCAAGGAGACCCGCGACGCGGGAGCGAGCGCCCACGCCCGCGCCTTCGACACGATCGGAGCCTCAGAGGTCCCCGGCGCCGGCGCGGCGGCCGGCGCGCTCGCCGCCTATCTTGTCTCTCAGGCCGCGGTGCCGGTCAGCCCCGTCACCTCGCTCGTGATCGAGCAGGGACACGCGCTGTCACGGGCCTCCTCTCTCTACATCGAAGTGCATGTCGGTCCGGAAGATCCGGCCGCCTCGGGAAAACGTGAGACCGCCGACGGAACGGAACGGCGGCTCTCCACGATTCGCGAAGTGATCCTGGGCGGTCGGGTCATCGCCGTCGGAGAGGGACACCTCGACTTCTAGGCCTCTCGGTCAGCGGGGAGCGGGAGCGCCGCCTGCCCGCCGTCGTAGACGACCCGGTCTCCGTCCCTCCGCGCGAAATCGGGGAGCTCGCGGCGGCGAGCGTCGCGTTCCGAGAGGATCTCGAGAACCTCCCACCCTCGGACGAGCAGGGCGTCCGCGATCAGCGAGCGGTGGCACCGCCAGGGTAGCGCCTCGGCGCAGAGAATCCCGGTATACGGGACGCGGGCGAAATCCTCGAGCGTGCGCAGCGCCGCCTGGAACTCGGATGTATCCATGTAATCCGCATACCCGCGGAAGGCCTCAACGCGCCAAGCGGTGTGCGGCGAATCCGGGCGCGCCTTGCGGCGCCCGCCGAGCTCCGGCATCGCCCGGTACGCGATCCCGGACGCGGGGAGGCTTTCCGCGAGCGCGGCGGCGTTGAAGTGGGGCCACTTGCGCGACGCCGGGAATCTCCGGACGTCCACGACCTGCCGGACCGCATGCGCCGAGAGCAGCGCGAGAAAAGCCTCGAGCGAGCGGTTGGAGTGGCCGAGGGTGGAGATCCTGGCCGGTGAAGAGGGCGCGGGCTCGATCAGACGCGCACGCGTCCCATCAGGGCAACACCGCGACCGCGAGTGCGCCGGGACCGCCGTGCGCGCCCAGGGCCGGACCGCACTCGACGATCATGACGTCGGATTCCGGATACCGCTCCCGGATTTCCCGCGCGATCGCGTCGGCCAGCGTGGGGGCGTCGCAGTGCGCCACACCAAACCGGCGGGCTGAGGTCCCGGAATCGGCGGCGTTGAAGAGGAGCTTCATCATCCGCACCCGAGCTGCCGGGAACCCCCGCGCTTTTGCCGCCGGCTCCACCTTGCCTTCCGGCGTGATCGTCAGGATCGGGAGCAGACCGAGGAGCTTGCCGATGAATCCCCGGACGGGCGACACGCGCCCTCCGCGCACGAGGTGCTCGAGCGTCGGGACCGCGATATACAGGCGCGTCCGGTCGGCCGCGTCGCGCGCGATGCGGGCGACTTCGGCCGCGGACTTGCCCGCGTTGGCGGCTTCGGCGGCAGCCCGCACGATCAGGCCGAGCCCGACCGAGACGTTGCGGCTGTCCACATGCTCGATCGAGGCGTTCTTTACCACGCGCCCTCCCACGACGGACGCCTGGTACGTGCCCGAGACCGCGGACGAGAGGTTCACCGACACGAGAGCGCCCGCGTGGGTCGCGACGTTCTCGAACACCTGGGTGAAGTCCGCGGGGGGCGGCTGAGAGGTCTTCGGCGCCACGTTCGTCACGGAGAACCGGGCATAGAACTCCGAGGGCGTGATCGTCACCTTGTCCACGTAGTTCTCCGAGCCGAAATAGACGCGCACGGGAACCACGCCGATGCCGAGCTCCTCGATCAGCGTCGGTGGCAGATCGCACGTGGAGTCGGTGACGACGCCGACCCGGGAGGCGCGGTTCTGGTCGAAGCGCGTTTCATGCTGCGCGTGCATGTCCTCGATCTTCGTCTGCGCGACCTCCCCGAGCTGCGCCATCAACTCGAACAGGCGTTCGGGCTCGTTCGTGTGGACGTGAAGCCGCACCCGGGTGGCGCCCCCCGCGACCACGATCGAATCGCCGAGGAGTGCCGCCTCGCGCCGGAGCGCGTCCCGGTCGATGCGGTCTCCCTCGAGAAGTACCTCCGTGCAGTACCGGAAGAGAATCGATTCCGACGTCCTGTCGAACACGGCGGCCTTCACCTCTTCGGCGGGCGCCTCGACGATCCCCCTCCGCGCCGCTTCCCGCAGGTACCGGACGATGCCCTCGATCAGATACACGAACGCCTGCCCGCCCGCGTCGACGACTCCCGCTTTCGCGAGGGCCTTCATCTGCTTCGGCGTGTTTTCGAGGGACCGTTTCGCCTCCGCGAGCGAGTCGGGCAGGAGCTCTCCGAAATCCCCCACCTCGCGGGCGTGGCGGGCCACATAGGCGGACCAGTCCCGGATCACGGTCAGGATCGTCCCTTCGACCGGACGCGCGATCGCCCCGTAGGCCGAATCGGAAGCCCGCACGACGGCGGCCCCGAAGTCGTCGGCGGAAATACGCGGCGTGGCGGGCAGGCCTTCCGAAAAACCGCAGAAGAACTGCGCGAGGATCGCTCCCGAATTTCCGCGCGCGCCGCCGACGGCCTCGTCCGCCAGCGCGCGGGACATGTCGCGGATGTGCCGCTGGCGCACGCGCGAAATTCCGGCGGCGATCTTCTGAAGAGTCGAGGCGACGTTCGTCCCGGTGTCGCCGTCGGGCACCGGAAAGATGTTGATCTTGTTCAAGGCCTCCGCCCGGTCCGCCACGAAGTGCGCTCCCGCGATCACCGCTCGCGAGAGGCGGCGGCCGTCGAGGTAGCGGATCGCCATCACGGCTGGATGGGGGCGGGCGCGCCGCGCGCGGCGGTCAATGGGTCGGCGGCGGTTCGGTACTCCTCCGCGATCGCCGGAAGGCGTTCCAGGTACAGCAGGACGACGCCGCATCCCATGCACGCCCAGGGATACACCCGCTCGACTCCGAAGTCGAAAAACCTGCGCTTCCACGGTTTCTTCCAGAAGTAGGCCGTGTACCCGGAGTTGTTGCTCCGGGACCGCACGAGCATTCCCCCATTACAGAGGGGACATTTCCGCTGGAAGTCCGTCATGGCGGATGGCAAGGATATATCCGAGGCTGGAAGCCGGGAATCGGGAATCGGGAATCGGGAATCGAGAATCGGGAATGGACCGGGAAACAGGAACCGCGAATATAGACTCGCCGGCTTTACGATTCCCGGCTTCCGATTCTCGATTCCCGCCCCGCAGGCTTCCACCGGAGAATCAGATTCCGCGCCGCGCCGACCTCGTCCACCCGTTTGACCGGCGTCGTGTGGGGGGCTTTCAGCACGATCTCGGGGTCTTCCTCGACTTCCCGGGCAATGGCCCGCATCGCGGCGACGAACGCGTCCAGGCCGGACCGTCCCTCGGTCTCGGTGGGCTCGATCATTAGAGCGCCGTGGACGATCAGCGGGAAAGAGATGGTCGGCGGGTGGAAGCCGTAATCCATCAGGCGCTTTCCGATGTCGCCGTTGTGGACGCCCTTCTCGGCCTGACGCTTGTCCGAGAAGACGACCTCGTGCATCGACGGGGCGTCGTACTTCAGGTGATACACGCCGGTGAGCCCGGCACGGATGTAATTCGCGTTCAACACGGCGCCCCGCGCGACCTCGCCGATCCGGTTCCCGTATGAAGAGATGTAGGCGAGCGCGCGCACGAACATCCCGTAGTTGCCGAGGAACGTCCGAAGCCGCCCGATCGACTCGGGACGGTCGAAATCGAGGAAGAACGTCCCGTCGTCCCGCCGTTCGATCGTCGGCCGCGGCAGGTGCGGGACGAGGCTCTCCGTCACCGCGACCGGGCCCGATCCCGGCCCTCCTCCGCCGTGAGGCGTCGAGAAGGTCTTGTGGAGGTTCATGTGCATCACGTCGATGCCCATCGCGCCCGGACGCGCGATCCCCACGAAGGAGTTGAAGTTCGCGCCGTCGCAGTAGAGATAGCCGCCCTTCGCGTGCACGATCTTCGCGATCTCCAGGATGCGGTCCTCGAAGATGCCGAGCGTGTTCGGCACCGTGAGCATGAGGGCGGCCACGTCCTCGGTCATCGCGGCTTCGAGCACGTCGAGGTCGAGCGTCCCGCGCGCGTTCGACTTCAGCTCCTTCACCTTGTATCCGGCGAAGTGCGCGGACGCGGGGTTCGTGCCGTGCGCCGAGTCCGGGATCAGGACGGTGGTGCGGGGATTTCCGGCTTTCGCGAGCGCGGCCCGCACCATCAGGATGCCGGCGAGCTCGCCCTGCGCTCCGGCCGCGGGCTGCAGGGTGACGCGCGCGAGCCCGGTCAGCTCCTTCAGCGACTGCTCGAGGCGCCACGCGAGCTCGAGCGTGCCGGCGCAGACTTCCTCCGGGGCGAGCGGGTGCGAGGCGGCGAAGCCGGGAAGCCGCGCCATCTCCTCGTTGATGCGCGGGTTGTGCTTCATCGTGCACGAACCCAGCGGATACGTGTTTTCGTCGATCGAGAAGTTCAGGCGCGACAGACGCGTGAAATGGCGGGCCACCTCGACCTCGGTGATCTCCGTCTCTCCCTCGATTTCCCCGCGCAAAAGCCCGGCCGGAATCGCGGAAACGTCGGGGACGTCCAGGGGCGGCAGCGAATAGCCCACCTTCCCCACCCCCGATCGCTCGAAGACGATCGGTTCGTGGCGGGGCTCGGGATGCAGCCGGTCGCCGAGCGCGGGGGCGCTGGCCGTGGGATCGCCGATCTCGACGCTCACGTTGACTCCCCCAGGGCTTTCGCGAGAGAGTCCATCTCCTCGCGCGTGTTCATTTCGGTCACCGCGACGAGAAAACGCCGGGCGTCCGCCGGCTCCCGGCTCCACCGCGACAGGGCGACTCCCCCGAGGATGCGCCGGCGGGCGAGACGCGACAGCAGGGGCGCCGCCGGTCCTGGCGCCTCGACGACGAACTCGTTGAACGTAGGGGCCGAGTCCGGCAGCCGGTAGCCGGGGACGGCGGCGATCCGTTGCTTCAGGTACTCGGCTTTCGCGTGCGACTGCGACGCGACCTCGCGAAGGCCCTTCTTACCGAGCAGCGACATGTGGATGTTGCTGGCGAGCGCCATGAGGCCCTGGTTTGTGCAGATGTTGGAGGTCGCCTTCTCGCGGCGGATGTGTTGCTCGCGCGTCGAGAGCGTGAGCGCGAAGGCGCGGCGTCCCTCCGCGTCCGCCGTCTGGCCCACCAGCCGGCCCGGGATCTGCCGCTGGTGCGCGGTCCGGCACGACAGAAATCCGAGGAGCGGCCCGCCGTTGTGCATGGGAACGCCGAGCGACTGGGCCTCGCCGCAGACGATGTCGGCGCCCGCCTCCCCCGGCGGCGTGAGAAGCGCCAGCGACGCCGCCTCCGCGACCACGCCCACGAAAAGCGCTCCGCGGGAGTGCGCCGCTTCCGAGATCGCGGCCCAGTCCTCGATCGCGCCGCGGAAATTCGGCGACTGCACCGCAACGGCGAACGTAGTCTCGTCCACCAGGCGGGCGAGCGCGGAGACGTCGGTTCGGCCGTCGGCGGCGAGCGGCGCCTCGACGACTTCGAGCCCGAGGTTCTGGAAATAAGTGCGCACGGTCTCCCGGTACTCGGGATGGATGCCCCGGGAGAGCACCGCGCGGCGGCGGCCCCGGACCAGGCGGTCCGCCATCAAAAGCGCTTCCACGAGCGCGGACGCGCCTTCGTAGAGAGAAGCGTTCGCGACGTCCATCGCCGTGAGCAGGCAGATGTGCGTCTGGAACTCGAAGATCGACTGCAGCGTGCCCTGGGAGACTTCCGGCTGGTAGGGCGTGTAGGACGTGAGCCACTCGGCCCGGTAGAGCATCTGGTCGGCCACCGCGGAGACGTAGTGGTTGTAGAGCCCCGCGCCCAGAAAGAAGGCACAGTCCTTCGCGTGCGCGTTCTTCGCTGAAAGCCCGCCGAAGAAACGGCGGATCTCGATCTCAGACATCGGCGGCGGCAGGTCCGGCGCCTGCCGCACCGAAGCGGGGATCGAGGCGAAGAGGTCGTCCACGGACGACACCCCGATCGCCGCGAGCATGGCGTCGCGGTCGGCGTCCGACGTGGGAAGGAACTTCACTTCTCTTTTTCTTCCGCCTCGACGTATTCCGCGTATTGGTCGGCCGTCATCAGCTTGCGGATCTCGTCGTCCGTCGTCACCTTCAGCTTGATGAGCCAGCCGTCTCCGAACGGATCGTCGTTCACGATTCCCGGCTCCGCCACCGCGGCGCGGTTGATCTCGACGATCTCGCCCGAGATCGGGATGAAGAGCTCCGAAACCGCCTTGACCGATTCCACGGTGCCGAACTCGTCGTCCGCGTTGTAGACGTGCCCGACCTCCGGAAGTTCGAGATACACGATCTCGCCGAGCTCCTTCTGCGCATGCTCGGTGATCCCGATCGTCCCGATGTCGCCGTCGATACGCACCCACTCGTGGCTCTGTGTGTAATGAAGTTCCTCGGGGTTCACGGGGTCGCCTCCTTCTTGCGCTTGCGTCTGTAGAACGGGGTGGGCGCCACGCGTGCTTTCGCCGCGCGGCCCCGGATATCTGTTTCGAACTCCGTTCCGACCGCCGTGTCCGCGACGGGCAGAAGGGCGAGACCGATCGGCTTGCCGAGTGTCGGGGAATGAGTGCCGGAGGTGACGAGGCCCGGGCCGTGCGGCGCCGCGGCGGCGTACCCGTGCCGGGCGATTCCCCGGTCCACCATCTCGAATCCCGCGAGCTTCCGCGTCACTCCGGACGCCTCCTGCCGCGCGAGCGCGTCGCGGCCGACGAAGTCGCCCTTCTGCATCTTCACGATCCAGCCGAGGTCCGCCTCCCACGGCGTGACCGTGTCGTCGATGTCATTTCCGTAGAGGGCCATCTTCGCTTCGAGACGGAGCGTGTCGCGGGCGCCGAGGCCGCACGGCAGGACACCCTCGGGCCGGCCGAGCTCGAGGAGGGCCCGCATCACCGGCGCGGCGGCGTCCGGAGCCAGGTAAATCTCGAACCCGTCCTCCCCGGTGTATCCGGTGCGTGACACGAGGGCGGGGAAGCCTTCGACGCGCATCGTTCGGAAGCCGTAATAGGGAAGATCGGTCGGATCCTCTCCGGCAGCGCGCGCGAGAACCGATCCGGCGAGCGGCCCCTGGAGCGCGAGGAGCGCCCAGGCGTCGCTCGCGTCACGCACTTCGGCGTCGCCTCCGATCCGCGCGGCCGCCCAGGCGAAGTCCTTCGGCCGGTTCGACGCGTTCACCACGAGGAGGTAGTCATCGGCCCCGCGCCGGTACACGAGCAGGTCGTCGACGAACGTCCCCTCCTCCGTCAGAAAGGCGGAGTAGTGGCACCGGCCGTCGGCCAGTTTCGAGACGTCGTTCGGGGTCAGGCGCTGCAGCGCGGCCTCGGCGCCGGCCCCCCGGACCTCGAGCTCGCCCATGTGGGACACGTCGAAGATCCCGGCGCGCTCGCGGACGGCGCGGTGCTCCTCCAGGATCCCGGAGTACTGGACCGGCATTTCCCATCCGCCGAAATCGATGAGCTTCGCCCCGAGCTCCCGATGCAGAGAGAAAAGCGGCGTGCGCTTCAGAGCGGCGGCCTCTGTGGGCGCGGACATGAGGAGCGGAAATTAGCACAGTGAGTCCGGATGGAGCTTCAGCGTCGAGGGTCAGGGCTGAGAGGCCAGAGTCGAGAGTTGAGGTCTGTGAGGCCGAGAGAATGCAAGGAACGGGACTCAGGCACAGCCTTTCCGGCTTCTTTCGACTCCCGACTCCGGACTCGAAGCTCTCGAGCCTCGAGCCTCGACGCGGAGGCCTTCTTCGCCGGGATGGAGAAGAAATATCATCGGCACGCCATGTCCAGACTGCGCGTTCATACCTTCTCGGTCTCCATCGACGGTTTTGGCGCCGGTACCGACCAGGACCTGCAGAATCCGCTCGGTGTAAGAGGGCCGGAGCTTTTTGACTGGTTCTTCCACACGCGGACCTTCCAGCAAATGCACGGCAAGGAAGACGGCGTAGACGACCGTCGACGACGAGATGGCGGCAAGGGGCTTCGAAGGATTCGGCGCGTGGATCCTCGGCCGGAACATGTTCGGACCGATCCGGGGTCCGTGGCCGGATGACAGCTGGAAAGGCTGGTGGGGGGAGGAGCCGCCGTACCACGTGCCCGCCTTCGTGCTGACGCACCATCCCCGAGCTCCGATCGAGATGAGGGGCGGAACGGTCTTCCACTTCGTCACCGGCGGCATCCACGCCGCGCTCGAGCAGGCGAAGGACGCCGCGGCCGGCCGCGACGTCCGGCTCGGAGGCGGGGTCTCCACCATCCGGCAGTATCTGCGTGCGGCCTTGATCGACGAGATCCACCTGGCGGTCTCACCGGTCCTTCTCGGAAACGGGGAAAACCTGCTGCAGGGGATCGACACACGGGCGCTCGGCTACGAGTGCGTCGAGCACGTCGCGGGCGCCCG
>JBDTRB010000054.1:0-24449 GCA_039931865.1 Acidobacteriota bacterium
GCCGGCCGCGCGAGGGTAGCGGAGTCGATCGACCGCACCGGGACGTCCGCCCGCCCTTCGAGAGTGACGATGGCCTCGGCGAACTCGAGCCAGCTCGCTTCGCCGGAGTTGGCGAAGTGGAAGAGCCCCGAGCTGCCCGAGAGAAGCAGAGCCACAATCGCCTCGGCGAGATCGGGCGTCGCGGTCGGTCGTCCCCGCTGGTCGTGCACGACCGAAAGCTCGGCGCGCCCCCCTTCCACCTGCTTCAGGATCGCCTCGACGAAATTCCAGCCGGACCGGCCGAAAAGCCAGGAGCTGCGCACCACGATCGCGTTCGGCGCCCGCAGCGCCGCTTCCTCCCCCGCGAGCTTCGTCCGGCCATAGGCGGAGAGCGGACGCGTCTCGTCCTCTTCGGTATACGGGGCGCCTTTCGCGCCGTCGAAGACGAAGTCCGTCGAGACGTGGACCAGCTGAATCGAGCGCGCCAGACATTCCTCCGAAAGGATCTCGACGGCCGTGGCGTTCACGGCTTCCGCGCGCGGATCGGTCTCGCTGTCGTCCACCTTCGTGAACGCGGCGCAGTTGACGACGACGTCGGGAAAAGTGTCGCGCAGCGCGCGGGAGAGGCCGGAGGGGTCCGTAATGTCGAGATCTGCGCGCGGCCGCGGGATCACCTGGAAGCCCGCCGCCGCGAGGGCCGGGACGACGTCCGACCCGAGCATCCCGGCGGCCCCGGTGACGAGAGCCCGCCGCGGAATTCCGAGCGCGGTGCGGCCGGCCAGCGTCTCCTGAAGGGCCAGCGTCTCCTGAAGTGGCTGAGGCGCCGGTGTAAAGCTCATGACGGGAGGCGAGAGGGCGCGCGGACGGCGGGGGCGTCGGGCACTTCCGCTCCGCGCTCTCAGCGGTGGCCGGCTGGCTCTTTCGCCGTCGCCGAGGAGGTGGCGAGGCGCTCTCCGTACTGCGTGCGGTAATACTCGCGGTAGGCGGCGTCTTTTTCCTTGACCGGCCGCCACCAGTCTTCCCGGTTGCGGTACCAGGCGACGGTTTCCGAGAGCCCGCGCTCGAACGGAGTCCTGCTCGTGAAGCCGAGCCGCGAGAGCTTGGACGCGTCCAGCGAATACCGGCGGTCGTGGCCCGGGCGGTCGTTGACGAACCGGATCAGGCTCTCGGGTTTGCCGAGCTCCCGCAGGACCTGGCGCGTAATCTCGATGTTCTCCGCTTCGTTGCCGCCGGCGACGTTGTAAACCTCGCCCGGCTCGCCCGCGTCGAGCAGGAAATCGATCGCCGCCGCATGGTCTCGCACGTAGAGCCAGTCGCGCACGTTCCGCCCGTCGCCGTAGAGCGGCAGCGGCTGGTCGTCGATCGCGTTCGTGACGAAGAGCGGGATCAGCTTCTCGGGATACTGGTAAGGCCCGTAGTTGTTGGACGCGCGCGTGATCACGACCGGCACGCCGTACGAGGCCCAGTAAGAGTACGCGAGCCGGTCCCCGCCGGCCTTCGATGCCGAATAGGGATTACGCGGGTTCAAAGCGGACTCCTCGGTGAACGAGCCCTGCGCGATCGAGCCGTACACCTCGTCGGTCGAGATCTGGACGAAGCGGCGGACCTCCCGGCGGCGCGCCTCCTCGAGCAGGACGAAGACCCCCCGCACGTCCGTCTCGATGAACGACGCGTCCCCCAGCAGCGAGCGGTCCACGTGGGTCTCCGCGGCGAAGTTCACGACGTCGGTGCAGCCGTCCATCGCCGTCCGGACGGCTTCCGGGTCCGTGATGTCGCCGTGGATGAACTGATAGTTCGGCCGCCCCTCAATGTCGGCGAGGCTCGCCGGATTCGCCGCGTAAGTCAGCTTGTCGAGGTTGACGATGCGCACGCCCTCGCCCCGGCTCTGCAGGATCTGCCGGATGAAGTTCGAGCCGATGAAGCCGGAGCCGCCGGTGACGAGGACCTTCATACGATGCCGATCTCCGAGTTGTCGCCGATCAGGAAGCGGTGCACGCGAGGCCGGTCGGCGCCCGGGTGAATCCGCACGTTCGTGCCGATTAAGGAGTCCGCGATCCGCCCGGGGATGCTCACGACGTGCGAACCGCGCAGGATGATCGAGTTCTCGATCTCGCAGCGGTCGATCAGGCAATCGGGACCGATCGCGGTGTAAGGCCCGACGAACGCGTCGCGGATCTCCGATCCGGCCCCGATGATCGCCGGCCCCCGGACGATGCTCCGGACGAGCTTTGCGCCGTCCTCGACAACGACTTTTCCTTCGATTCGGCAGCCCGAATCGACGCCGGAGAGCCCGTTCGCCGTGAAGGTGTCGAGGATGATGCGGTTCGCCTCGAGCATGTCCTCGATCTTTCCCGTGTCCTTCCACCAACCCGAGACGAGGTGCGGGTGGACCGTCTTGCCGTGGTCGATCAGCCACTGGATCGCGTCGGTGATCTCGAGCTCGTTGCGCGCGCTGGGGCGGATCCCCTTGACCGCCTCCCAGATCGTGTCGTCGAACATGTAGACGCCGACGAGCGCGAGGTCGGAGCGGGGCGATTTCGGTTTCTCGGTCAGGCGAAACACCCGGTCTCCGTCGAGCTCGGCGACCCCGAACTGCTCCGGGTTCGGGACCTTCGCGAGCAGGATCTGAGAGTTGCAGCCGATGCGGCGGTACTCGTCGACCAGGCTCGAGATTCCGTCCGCGATCAGGTTGTCCCCGAGGTACATGACAAACGGAGATCCGCGAAGGAAGCCTTCGGAGATGAGCACCGCGTGGGCGAGGCCGCGCGGCTCGTCCTGCTCGATGTAAGTGATTTTCGCGCCGAAGCGGCTCCCGTCGCCGAGAGCGGCCTGGATCTCTTCCCGAGTGTCTCCCACGACGACGCCGATCTCCCGAATCCCCGCGGCGACGATCGCCTCGACCCCGTAGAAGAGAACCGGCTTGTTCGCGACCGGCACGAGCTGCTTCGCCCGCGTGTACGTCAGCGGGCGCAAACGGGTGCCCTTGCCGCCCGACAAAATGAGTCCTTTCATGAGAGGAGGATCATAACGGAGCGGAGAGCGCGACCGGGACAGAGCGCCCGTCGCAAACGGCTTCCGACGTTGCGGGGCGCCTTGCGGCGACGGTTCTCTCTAGAACGCCTCAGTGTCGGCGAAGCTCGCGAGAGCTCCCGCCGCATTCGTGTAGGTCTTCGCCGTGCCGGTGAGAGTGTCTCGAAGCGTGATCGAGTAGGCGACGTCGGAGAGGGCGCCCGCAAACACCCAGAAGTGGCTGTTGACAGCTCTTCCATCAACCACTTTCACGGCGAGCTCGATGTTGTTCGGGCTGAAGAACCAGAAGTAGCCCGTGTCTGCGGTGATGGCGACGGCCTTGCCTTTTCCCTCGTTGCCGATGCCAACCGACCAGTCCACGGTCGCTTCGAAACGTTGATTGTTCAAGCACAACGATGTCGCCGAGATCGCGCAGCCTCCCGTCGTGATTCGTCCAATCTTGCTCACATTCGACTCCGCGAACCAGATCGCGCCGTCCGAGCCGACTGTGATCCCCTCGATACCCGGGTCTGCGGTCGAAGTCGCAAACTCCGTGACCTGACCTTCGACGGTGATTCGTCCAATTCTCCCGTTCTGTTCGCCGAACCAGAGGTTGCCGTCCGGGCCGGCAACGATCTGTTTCGCGCTGTCGCTCGGCAGAGGAAAGCTCGAAAACATGCCGGACATCGTCAACCGTCCGATTCGTTTTTCGTTGGTCAACGTGAACCAGATCGCTCCGTCGGGCCCCGCGGCGAGTGCGTAAGCATGACCCGCTGGCAATTCGAATTCAGTGATCGCCCCGGTCATCGTGATCCGTCCGATTTTTGCTGCGTTCAACTCGGTGAACCAAATTGCGCCGTCCGCGCCGACGACGAGGCTTCCTGCGCTTGCACGGAAGGTTGGGATGCTGAACGCCTTCGAAGTGCCATCAGGAGAAAAACGAACGACCTTACTGGCTGAGGCGCTGAACCAGAGATTTCCGTCAGGCCCGCTGATGATTCTGCCCGGCGCGAACAGGTTTTCAGGAAAATCAAAGAGTGAGTACGTGCCGTCGACTTTCATTCGGCCAACTTTGGGGAACAATCCAAACTGTTTCGATGCGGTAAACCAGATGTTGCCGTCCGGGCCCGAGCAGATCCCGAATGGGCTGGGGAAGGCGAGGGGAGAATCCATCGGTCCGGGAAGAGAAACCTGAAAAACCTGCGCGGGCTGCGTGGCGCTTAGGGCCCCGATGTTGCTGCCGCGAGGATCCGAATACCAGATACGACCGTCGGGGCCTGCCGTGATTTGAGTCGGTGCGGACAGGGGATCCAAAGGGTATTCGGTGAGCTGTTGACCTACTGATGAAGAGGCGGGACCCAGCAGAGCCAGCGCTATGAAGGCGGAAGACCACAAAAGGCCGTGTGTCATCATTTATACATTTCGATCTGCCCAAGTGTACGGAGAACTACATCGTTCTGTTTGAAGGCTCCTGGGAAAGCCGCGGGACGGCTGAGTCCTCAAGGCCCGAAAATCCGATCGACGCTCTGATGCAGGTCGAGCAGAGTTCCAATGTCCTTGAGGTTGACGACGAATCGAATGTCGCGGCGGGTGTTGGGGGGAAGCCGGAGCTGGCGGAGCTCGAGGAAGACGGTGTAGCAGGAAGCGCGGTAGGCGATGAGGGTCCGGTCCTCGAGCAGCAGATTCTGCCGCGCGTCGTAATTGAGCTGCGTATCGACGCGGAATTTCTTCGACAGGTCGATGCCGGCGGCGACGCGGAACTGGTCGGAATTCGGGGAGGGCGACCCGGCGGGAAGCGGCGACGCCAGGATGGGACGGCTCGCGAACCAGGTCGCGTTGATGAAGCTCGTCTTCAGGCTGTAGGCCGCCGAGATCGACGTGCCCGTCAACTGGGAAGCGCCCGTGTCGTAGGAGAGCCGTCCGTCGAGATGGAACCCTGGCCCCGGCGCGACGCGGAGCGTGGCTTCGACGGGACCGGTCCGGGTGATCAGCGGATTGCTGAACGTGGTCGCGCTCGGCAGCGAGCTCTGCGGCAGAGTGAATGCGCGCGTCTGGGCGAGCTCGAAGGACCCGACCTCCTCCGCCGCGGGCGCCTTCGGATCAGCTGCCCGCGCGAGCAGCCGGTTTACGAGCGCGTAGCGGACCTGGTTCTGGCCGAGCGCCAGGTCGACTTCATCGAAGGACGGGATCCGCTCGGGATTGCCCACTTCCGAGACGTAGGTGTAGTCGATCCGCGGCTCGATCACGTGCTTGAACCGTCCGTATTTCCCGATCGAAACGTCGTAGATGCGGGAGAACGAAGGCCCGACGATCGCGAGCCCCGCTTCGCCGTATTCGCGCGTCAGGGACTGTCCGACGAATCGGCTCTGAGTGGCGGAGTCGGTCGAGTCGGTGTACTCCGTGAAGCGGCCGCCGGCGCGCGCGGTGATCGAGAGCCACGGAATCCGCTTCCACGGGAGCGATACCGTCGGGTGAATGTCAAAGCGCCCGTAGTCGCCGCGAGGCAGTCCGGGCCCGCGGTTCAGGTACAGCCACGACGCCGACGACTCGAGCGAGAAGAAGAGCGGCGTCTGGCCGACGCGGGATGTGCGTCGGAAGAACTCCGCGCTCGGAAGGCGCTCCGAAAGCACCGTCGTGCCGAAGAACGTCTCGGCCCGTTCGAAGCGGATGTTCAGGGAATCGTCGCCGAAGTTCTTTGTCAGGAACGCGCGCGAAAGGATCTGTCGCGCCGAATTGAGAGCGAAGGACCGCTCGAGGTCCTGCAGGTACTCGGCGTCGGAATAATCCCGCAGCGCGAGCACGCCCCGAAATCCGCCCGGCAAGTCGTCGGAGACGTGGTCGACGCGGTATTTCCACCGGTTCTTCGTGCGATGCGTGAAGACTCCCGTCGAGCCATCCGGAAGCGTGCAGAACGAGGTTTCCCCCGGCGCCTGGTCGAGCGGGACGCACACGGTCGCGTCGGTGTCGTGGATCGCGTACCCCTGGAAGAGCCCGGCGGACTCCTGGCTCGGGGTCCAGCGGAATTCTTCGCCGACGCCGACGGACCCCTTCGAATAGAGATCCAGGTTCGAGGTCAGGTCGGTCGAGCGTCCGGTGACCCAGTAGTGCGTGAGCCCGAGGTAAGCGCCCCGGGAGCCGCTGTAGCCGGCGCCGGGGACGAGGAGGCCCGAGGCGCGGTCCTCTTTGGTCGGCCAGATCAGGTACGGCGTCCAGAGGAGCGGCACCGACCCCGCGCGAAAGGAGACGTTCTTCAGCCGCGCATAGTCGTCCAGCGTGACGATCGCCTCCGCCATCCGGAACGACCAGGACGGCTTCGGGATGTCGCAGGCCGTGAAGAGCCCGTCGTGAATCCGGTACGTCGCGTCGCCGATCTTCTCGATCGACTTCGCGACGACGTGGTACGCGGGAGAAAGGTCCGCCGTCGCGTCTTCCATTCTCCCGGTCTTCGCTTCGAGCTGAAACGTTCCCCGGTTGCCGGAAAGCCGCGTCGGGCCCTGGTCGATGATGACGTGGCCTTCGAGCGTCGCGGTCTTCGTCGGGAAATCGTAGTGAGCGGCGTCGGCGCGGATCTTCACGTCCTGGTACTCGATGACGACCTCGTCCGACCCGTCCCACGAGACGTCCTTCTCGTACCGGACGGGCTTTTTCGTGTAGAGGCGGACTTCCCCGCCTTTCGTCGGCGGCCGGAACTTGACCTGAAAGTTCGGCCGGACCTTGAACTGCCCCTCGAACGGGTCGGCCGAGCCGAAGGGGTCCTGGGCGAGCAGCGCGGAGGAGCCGCACACTGAGACGAGGGCGAGCGCGGCGAGAAAACCTGATCGGACGCCGTCAGGGTCAGGCGCAGCCCTCACGCCGGCATGGGGCGCACGTCGGAGGCGACCCGGAAGCCCGCGTCGGTTTTCGCGCGGATCTCGGCTTCGTCCACTCCAGGGGCAAGCTCGACCAAGACGAGCTCGCGCTTTTCCCGGTCGACGTCGAAGACGCAGAGGTCGGTGATGATGCGATCGACGCAGCCGCGGCCGGTGAGCGGCAGGGTGCACCGGCGCAGGATTTTCTTCTCCCCGGACCGGGCGGTGTGCTCCATCGTGACAACGAGACGCCGGGCGCCGGCCACGAGGTCCATGGCGCCGCCCATGCCTTTGACCATCTTTCCCGGGATCATGTAGTTCGCGATCGAGCCCTCCTGGTCGACCTGCATCGCGCCCAGGATCGACAGGTCCACGTGCCCGCCGCGGATCATCGCGAACGAGTCCGCTGAAGAGAAGTACGAAGCCCCCGGACGGACCGTCACGGTTTCTTTTCCGGCGTTGATGAGATCCGGGTCGATCTCCGCCTCTGTGGGGTACGGGCCGAGACCGAGGATCCCGTTCTCCGATTGGAGGATCACTTCCATCCCTTCGGGAATGTGGTTCGCGACGAGCGTCGGCATCCCGATGCCGAGGTTCACCGTGAACCCGTCCTGAAGCTCCGACACCGCGCGGCGGATGATGCCTTCCCGGTCGAGCACGGTCAGGCTTCCTTTCTCACGGTCCGCCTCTCGATCCGCTTCTCGCGAGGCGCGACCACGATCCGGTTCACGAAGATGCCGGGCGTGTGGACGTTCTCGGGGTCGAGCTCACCGACGTCGACGAGCTCTTCGACCTCTGCGATCGAAATTCGCCCGGCCGTCACCGCGACCGGATTGAAGTTCCTGGCCGCGCGGCGATAGATGAGGTTCCCGAGCCGGTCGCCCTTCCACGCCGCGACGAGGGAGTAGTCCCCGACGATCGCCCGCTCCAGGATGTACTCCCGGCCGTCGATCGCCCGCGTTTCCTTGCCTTCCGCGACCAGCGTCCCGACGCCGGTCGGTGTGAAGAAGGCCGGGATCCCGGCGCCGCCCGCCCGCATCCGCTCGGCGAGCGTCCCCTGGGGCACGAGCTCGACCTCGAGCTCACCACTCAAAAACTGCCGTTCGAACTCCGCGTTCTCGCCGACGTAGGAAGACAACATCTTGCGGATCTGGCGGTTGCCGAGCAGCAGGCCGAGCCCCCAGTCGTCCACCCCGCAGTTGTTCGATACCGCGGTCAGGCGCCCCACTCCCCTGCGCCGGAGAGCCCCGATGAGGTTTTCCGGAATGCCGCAGAGCCCGAAGCCGCCGACGACCAGCGTCGCGCCTTCCGGCACGTCCGCGACGGCCTCGTCGGCGCTCGCGACCACCTTGTTGATCACCCGGCGATCATAACCGCCGCCAGCGCGAGACCCGCCCTCACCCCCGGCCCGCCGCCGCTATGAATTCCACGACGTCGAGGTCCTCGGACGCTCCAGGGATGGAGCGGAACGTCGCGAGCGCCTTCTCCCCGAAAGGGGACGGCGGAAAACGAACCGTGTCGATCCGCGGAGCTTCGAAGCCGCAGGCCTCGAAAAGGTCGATCAGGGTGTGGCGGGTGAAGAAGCGGACGTGCGTGCCGGAAAGGATGGAATAGGGGACGTAGTCGAATCGGCCCTGCAGGAGGTCGGCGATCACCGACCAGTGGCCGATGTTCGGCACGGACGCGACCACGGCGCCGCGCGGCGTGAGCCAGGGCCTGACGCGACGGAGCGCGGCGGACGGGTCCTCCAGGTGCTCCAGCACGTCGCCGAAGAGGATGGCGTCGAAGCGGCCGTCGAAGTCCTCGGTGACCGACTCGAGCGTCATCGCGAGCACGCGGTCGTATCTCCGGGCGGCTTCCGCCGCGTCGCCGGAGTCGGGTTCGATCCCGAAGATCTCCGTCACGCCCGCGCGCCGGAGTGCGGACGCGGTCGCGCCGCGCGAGCAGCCGACGTCGAGCACCGCCCGGGAGCCCTCCGGGATGCGGCCGGCGAGGTCTTCCCGCGCCTGCCCGTCCATCTCGCCGTAGCGGTGCAGGTACGCTCCGGGATCGACGCGGACGCGGCGGCCGAGGACGGCGGCTCGCTCGACCGCCGCATCGAGCGGCAGTTCTCCCGGAAACCCGGCCAGCGCGTCCCGCCTCGCGGCGAAGACCGGCGATCGGATCGGCCCGTCCGCGCGCGGCTGGCCCCCCCGCGCCTCGACCGCGCGAGCGGCCTCTTCGAGAAGCGATGGGGTCTGGTAAGGAAACGGCGGCTCGGAACGCGCGGCCTCGCACCAGGGCTCGTTCGAGACCGGCACCGCGACGTCCGCCGCGCCCGACGCGACGAGATCCAGGAGCCGGAAGGCCGCGCGGGGGGGCAGGTAGGCCTCGGGGTCCGCCTGAACGAGCACGATCGGACTCGTTCCTTCGAGGTGCGCGACCCTCAAGCGAACGCCGCGGCGCCACGTCGCGGACGCGGCGGGCAGACGCGCGAGGCAGCGGCGCGCGAGCCGCCACGCCCAGAGCGATTCGGCTTCGAAGCGAGGAACGCCGCCGAGCAGCACGTCGAACGTCGGCTTCGTCTCGCCCGCGCGCTGACTCCCGTTCTCCGCGATCCGACTCCCCCCGCCGCCGGGCTCGCTCGTCAGACGGCCTCGAGGAGCATCGCGGTCGCCTCTCCCCCGCCGATGCAGATCGCGGCGACCGCCCGCTTCTTGCCTTCGCGCCTGAGCGAATGCACCAGGGTCGTCACCAGCCTCGCGCCGGACGCGCCGATCGGGTGTCCGAGCGCGACCGCGCCTCCCAGGATGTTGACCTTCGCCGGGTCGAGATCGAGCTCCCGGATCGCCGCCATGCCGACCGCCGCGAACGCCTCGTTCACCTCGAAGAGGTCGATGTCCGCGACGGTCAGCCCCGCGCGATCGAGGAGCTTGCGGACGGCGCCCACAGGAGCGGTCGTGAACCATTCCGGCTCCTGAGCGACGCCGCACCATCCGAGGATCCTCGCGAGCGGCCGGATTCCGAGCGCCGCCGCCTTCTCCTCAGAAGAGATCACGAGCGCGACGGCGCCGTCGTTGATCTTCGAGGAATTGGCCGCCGTCACGGTGCCGCCCTCCTTCAGGAACGCCGGCTTCAAACCGGCCATCTTGTCGAGCGGCGCGGCGAACGGCTCCTCGTCGATGTCGACCACGACGGGGGCGCCCTTCTTCGCCGGCACTTCCACGGGAACGATCTCTTCGGCGAACAGGCCCCGTTTCGACGCGTCCTGCGCCCGCCGGTAAGACTCGAGGCTGTAGGCGTCCTGCTCCTCGCGCGTGAAGGAGTACTTCGCGACGCACTTCTCGGCGCAGTTGCCCATGTGCACGTCGCTGTAGGGGTCCCAGAGTCCGTCCTTGATCATCGAGTCGACGAGCACGCCGTTGCCCATACGGTATCCGGTCCGGGCGCGTTCGAGCAGATAGGGAGCGTTCGACATCGACTCCATTCCCCCGGCGATGGCGATGTCGTACTCGCCAGCGATGATCGCGTTGGCGACGTCCATAGCGGCGCGCATCCCCGATCCGCACACCTTGTGAACGGTCACGCACGGAACCGTGTTGGGAATTCCGGCGCCGAGAGACGCCTGCCGCGCGGGAGCCTGGCCGAGACCGGCCTGGAGGACGTTGCCCATGATGACGGCCTCGATCGCATCCGCTGCGACACCCGACCGCGCGAGAACTCCGCGGATGGCCGCCGACCCGAGCGCGGTCGCGGAGAGAGACGAGAGCTTTCCGAGAAACGATCCCACCGGGGTCCGCACAGCGCCCAGAATCACCACGTTCTTCATAGGTCGGATAATAACCGTCGCCACCGCTACCGTCGCCTCCGCTCTCTACGGGACGTCGGCTTCGCCGACCGGTGAGCGGCTCGCCTGTCGGCTCGACCGCTCACCTCGTCCCTCCGTTCGCTGCGGCTCCCGCATCGAGAGGCTCCTCCTTCCCTTCGGTCAGGAGACTCCTCTCGATGCGAGCTTAGCCACCAGTTCGCCGAAGCGCAGCCCTGCCCCCTCTCCCGCGGGGTTGGGGTGAGGGGCGGGCGGGCGGCCTCTCGGTTCGCGGCACACTTCCCGTAGACTCGGTCCGTGACCCGCATCGTCGCGATCGACTTCGGGGAAAAACGCATCGGCCTGGCGACCTCGGACGCCGGCGGGACGATCGCGACCCCCCGGCGCACGCTCCGCCGCAAGACGGATGACGCCTCGATCGAGGAGATCCTGGCGTTCTGCCGGGAGGAAGAGGCGGAGGGCCTGCTCCTGGGCATCCCCCGCTCCCCGGAAGGGATCGAGAGCCCCTTTGCGGCGCGCATCCGGTCCTTCGGGCGGAAGCTCGCTCGCCAGACTTCACTTCCGATTCACTTCCACGAAGAAACCCTGACCTCGAACGAGGCCGCCCGGCGCCTTCCGCCCGGAGCGTCGCGGGAGAAGTCCGACCGCACGGCCGCCGCGGTCCTGCTGGAGGACTGGCTCTCACACGTCGCGGAAGGAAAAAGCGGGTGAGCGCGGCCCGCAGGATCATCGGCCTCGTCGTTCTGCTGGTCCTGGTGGCGGTGGGCGCCGCCGTGTACCTCTTCTACAGCCTGCAGCATCCCGGGAGCCCCGGCGTTGCTGCCGCCCGCGTGACGGTTGTCTTCCCGACCGGGACCTCGACCAAGCAGATCTTCGACAGGCTGGAGAAGGAGGGGGTCGTCCACGACGCCCGCCTCGCGGAGATCTACTACCGCGTCTACCGCAGCGGCACCCGGCTTCAGGCGGGCGAATACCAGTTCGACCGGCCGACGCCCATGGACGAGATCATCAACCGGATGGGCAAGGGCGAGGTCGTCCAGTACCCGATCGTGGTTCCGGAGGGGTTGACGGCAGACGAGACGTTCGAGATCTTCTGGAGCCGCGGCATCGGCGGTCCCGAGGCATTCAAGCAGGCGCTGATGGAGACCGAGCTCCTGCCGGGCCTGACGAGCGGCGTGAACGACCTCGAGGGGTTCCTGTTCCCCGAGACCTACCTCGTGACGCGCACGACCTCCGCGCGGCAGATCGTCGACCGGATGGTGGCGCAGTTCCGCAGAAATTTCACGCCGGAGCTGCGGGACAGAGCGAAACCGATGGGCTTCACGCCGCGGCAGGCGGTGACGCTCGCTTCGATCATCGAAAAAGAGAGCGCGATCAAGAGTGAAGGGCCGCTGATCGCGGCGGTTTACTGGAACCGGCTGAAGAAGAACATGCGGCTTCAGGCGGATCCCACCGTCTCCTACGCCCTGAAGCGCGACGGACACTGGACCGGAATGCTGCACCGCTCCGACTACACGTACCAGTCGCCCTACAACACGTACATGAACGACGGCCTCCCCCCGGGCCCGATCTGCAATCCGGGCCTCGGCGCGCTGAAGGCGGCGGTCTCGCCGGCGAAGGTGGACTACCTCTACTTCGTCGCCGACACCACGGGCGGCCACACGTTCACCCGCACCTACGAAGAGCACCTCCAGGCGATCGCAACGGCCCACCGGCTCCGAGAGTCCGGCGCCCAGTCGCCGGAGCCTGCCACCACTCCGGAGCCCACCCCTGCGGCCGCGGCGTCACACAGCTAGCGGTCGGGGTTAGGGGGTTAGGGGTTAGGGGTTAGGGGTTAGGGGTTAGGGAATCAACTAGATCTCCCGATTGCCGGTTGACCGGGGGTACCGCGGCCGTCTCCCGATTCCCGATTCCCGATTTCCGATTCCCGATCGCGTTCCCCGACTCACCTCTCGTCGACCGCGGTGAGCGGCGCCCGTCTCGCTCGCGATGGTCGCTCGGCTACAATGATAGTCAGATCCACACACCATGAACTCCTTCCTTTTCCGCCGGCGCGGCCGCGCGTGCCGATGACGGACGAAGCTCTGCCCCGTCGATTCGGGCCGTACCTGCTCACGGCGTTCCTCCGCGAGGACGCCCTCGGCCGGGTCTATCGGGCGCTTCGCCTTGCGGGGGACCGGGGATTTGCCCGCGTCCGGATCCTCGAAGGGCCGGAGATCTCCGAAGACGCCGTGATCGACGCGATCGAGGCCAACGGCGAGGTGCACTCGTTCCTGAAAAACACGGCGATCGCACGCTCGGTCCAGCTCGACTCGGTCGACGGGATTCCCTACCTCGCCTCGAGTGAAGAAAGCGGGAGAACGCTCGACGCGGTCATCGAGAAAGCGCGCGACGACCAGCAGACGATCCCCTACGAGCACGCGCTCCTGATCGTCGAGAAAGTCGCGACCGCCCTCGATCACGCCTACAACACGACGATCGAGGGAGAGCGGACGCTGCACGGCCTCGTCTGGCCGGGGTTCGTCTCCCTTTCGGACGACGGCGAGACCCGCCTGACGGGATTCGGCATCGCTACCGGTTTTTTCCCGTCACTCGGGCGCCCGCGATTTGCCCGGGAAATCGCGCCGTATCTCGCCCCCGAGGTGCGAGCGAACGGCCGGATCGAAAAGAACTCCGACGTTTACTCCCTTGGCGCGATTCTTTTCGAGATGCTGGTCGGCAAGGTTCCGAACGCCGCGGACCCGGCGGGCGATCTCCGGACGGCCCTGCGCGACGGCGCGCCGATCGCACCGGAGGTTTCGGCGGTCCTGCGCCTCTGCCTGGGCCCGCCGGAGGCGCGGTTTCAGTCGAGCGGCGAGCTGCGGCGCGAGCTGGGCAAGCTCCTCTTTTCGGGACTGTACGCGCCCTCGACGTTCAATCTCGCGTACTTCTTGAACGGCCTCTTCTCATCCGAGATCGACGCCGAGAACGCGGCGCGTGTCGCGGAGGCGGCGCTCGAGACGCGTCCGGCCCCCGCCGCCTCCGCCGTCCGGCCGGCGGCTCCTGCCCCGCCGCCGCGACCTGCGGCTCTCCCGCCGCGTAGCTCGACGGATCGCACGCCCGCGATTCCGCTGCGCGCTCCCATGGAGCGGGGGCCCGCCCCCCGGCGCCGTCCGCCGTTCGTGCTCGGCGGCGCGCTGCTCGTCGCCGTTGCGGTCCCCGCCGCGGTGTACATGATCGTGCGCCGCCGCGAGCCCTCGCCTGCCGTCCGCCCCGCGGTCACCGCAGTTGCGCCCACGCGGGTACCCGAGATACCGACCGCCGTTCCGGTCCCCTTTTCGGTGGCGCCCGCGGGACCGACAACCCGGATGACCGACTCGCAATTCAAGGACGAAGTCGCCCGGCGCGTCTCTCAGGAGCTGCGCAAGCTCGAACAGGAAGTCCGCAAGGGCAAGGCGCCCGACGTCGGGAACGCGGCCGCCGTGCTGAAAACCAGGCCCCCGCCGCCGATCATCACGCTTGCGGCGCCAACCCCCGCGGTGGCGGCGCCCGCGCCCACTTCCGCTTCCGCTTCCGTCCGTATCGCCGCGCCGCCGCCGTCGCCGCCTCCCGAGCCGGCGGCGGCGCCGGAAAAGGAAGTCATCGCCGCAGCCCCGACGCCCTTGCCCGCCGCGGCCGCGGCTGCAGTCCTTCCCGAGGTGCCCCCGAAGATGCTCCGCGTGATCAAGCCGCTGTACCCGAAGCTCGCCCTTCGCGCTCACATTGGAGGAATCGTGCTCCTGCGCGCCCTGGTCTCGGAGACGGGGCAGGTCCTCGAGATCCAGGTGCTGAAGGGCGTCGCCGGCGGTCTCACGGAAAGCGCGGTTTCCGCCGTGCGCGGCTGGCGGTTCGAGCCGGCAACGCGCGGCGGTGCGCCCATCCGCGCCTGGACGACGATCCCGATTCCCTTCGAGCCCTGAAGAACGCCTTCGCGGGGAGTTCGATTCTCGATTCCCGGCTCCGGGTTACTTCCCGCCGTAGTTAATCGTCTTCGTCTTCGGGAAGAGCGTCTTCAGGAAGTCCTCCATGACCTTGTCCTCGATCCAGGTGATCTCGGTGCCGTCGATGAAATACGTCGGCGTCGAGCTGACCCCGAGCCGGTATCCCTCCTCGATCTCGTGGCGGACCCGCGAGAAGCTCGGCTCCTGGAGGTAGCAGGCGAGGAAATCCGCGGTCGAGATTCCCTCCGCGCCGGCGGTCGTGACCGCGAGCTCGTCGATGCCCGTCACCGTCATGCTTTCCTGCCGGGCGTAAACCTGCTCCTTGAAGCGGAAGAACGCGGGCGCGCCGGCGGACTTGAAGATGCAGTCGCCGGCGGAAGCGGCCTTCATCGCCCAGATGTGGCCGAACCATAGCGGAAAGAACTTGTAGTGACGGCGCGCGTTCACGATGCCCGCGTTGGCTTCGAGCAGCCGGTCCATCTGGAGTCCGCGCATCTTGCAGTACCCGCACTCCATGTCCGCGAACTCGACGATGTTGACCGCCGCTTCCGGCTTTCCGCTGGCGCGCCCCATCGAGAGGTCGATGTGGCGGCGGCGCTCCTCGCGGGGATCCATGCGGAAATCCCAGAAGACTCCCTGGAGAAACCGCGCGCCATCCGCCGTCACGTACCCCGGCATGCGCACGACGCCATACCCGGTTTCGATCGCCACGTTGACGCCCTTGTAGGGGGCGGCGTCCCTCTCCGGCGCGAGCTGCGGCGTCACCTTCGTCCGGAAGACGGCGGAGATCTTCTCTCCCACCCACCCGAGATCCGCGGATGATCGGACCGGCCTCGGAGCCGTGTTGGCTACGGAGTCGCCCTCGAAAAACCATTTGCCGTCGTCCGAGACGTAGTACACGCGATCGACGTTCAATTTCTCGTAACGTCCCTTCCGCACCACCTTGAAGCCCTGCATCCCGGGGAGACGCTCGGAGGATTTCGTCACGGTGACGCGACTCTCCGGGTCCCACGAAAGGAAACGCAGCGCGTAGGTCTGTAGCTGCGTCTCGATCCCGACCGACGGCGCCGCGGCCGCGGATTGACGGGCGGCGGCTTTTTTAGGCGGCGCGGCCGCGACCGCCCCGATGGCCGCCGCGATGAGAGCGGCTCCGACGAACCTTTGCTTCATATTTCTCCTCAAGATGAAGGGGATGCTCCCCCCTGGATGATCTTCAGCGACTGCAGGACCCCGGGCTGGCCGGGATCGATCTCGAGAGACCGCCGGAAAATGCGTTGCGCCTCGTCGCGGTGGCCCAGACAGGTGTGAAAGAGGCCGATCGCGTTCAGTGTGACCGGCTGGCGGGTCGTGCCTTCAAACGCCGACACGGCCGCGAGCGCGCCGGCGCAGTCGCGGGTTCGGAAGCGAGCGTACCCCGCCTCGCGCGCAATGTCTTCGCTTCCAGGAAAGGCCGCGAGCGCGCGGTCGGCGACGTCCCGCGCCGCGGCTGGTTTCCTTGTCCGGGCATACTCGTCGATCCACTGCCGGACCGTCCCGGGAGGATCGGCGTGCCCCGCCGCGAGGGAGCGAAAGAGCCAGTCCACCGCTTCGCGGTCCTTCCCTTCCATGCGGTCGAGCACGGCGAGATTGAACATCGGCGAATGATAGTCGGGCCGGAGAGCGAGGGCTTTTTCGAAAGACGCCCGCGCCTCCCGCAGGTTCCCCGAGGTCTCCCTCTGGTAGAGGCCGAGGTTGTTCCAGGCGCCTTCCGTCATCCCCGGCTCCGGCCCGCCGGGGGGCGCGAGCGGACGCGCCTCCGAGCCGGACAGGTACCCGAGGGCGAGCAACTTCTTCGCGTACTCGCTCGCCTCTGCGGAGGACATCGCCTCC
The DNA here is from genome assembly GCA_039931865.1 of Acidobacteriota bacterium. GTDB lineage: Bacteria > Acidobacteriota > Thermoanaerobaculia > UBA5066 > Gp7-AA6 > JALYUA01. Next base: position 16,470 of record JBDTRB010000054.1, read on the forward strand.
GCGGGCACGCGGCGCACCTCGACCGGCGCGACTGAGAGCTGGCGCGCCGGCGCCGCAAGGTCTTTGAACGCGGCGAGGATCGGGCGCCCCGTCATGCTTCGGTCCGCCGAAATGCCGAGCAGCGCCAGGACGGTGGGCGCCGGATCGAACATGGTGGGCTTCTCCACGCCTTTTCCGGGCTTGACGCGAGCGCCCCAGGCGGCAAAAACGCCCTCGAGGCGGTGCCAGTACGCCGCCGTGCTCCAGTTCAACGAGGAGCGCTCGCACGGGCGGTCCCCGCCCCATTTGAATCCGTGGTCCGAGGAGACGAGCAGAGTCCCGCCATCCTCCTCCGCGCGGCGCATCCATTGCCCGAGCATCCGGTCAATGACCTCGTAATACGCGTCGGCGGCGTGGCCGTATCGCGCGACGTCCGCCTCGGGCGTGCACGCGAGGCGCGGCGGCGCGTCGGGCGCGAAGACGTGGCCGACCTCGTCCGTCCCCTCGATGTACACCATGGTCAGGTCGGGGTGATCGCGATCGTAGAGGTCGCGCGCTACGCGCTGGGTCACACGCGTGGCCGCGAGAATCCGGGACAGCGCGACAATCGCGTTCTCCATGCCCTGGCCCGAGGAGAGCGCCCGGGCGATCTCCGCCGGGGGCACATCGACAAACCGCTCCAGCTCCCCGGGGCGAGCCTGGCCCTCCCGCGCCACGGTCTGAGCCACACCCGCCTCGAGAGAGGGGGGAAACGCCACCCCGGAGAGCGAGAGTTTTTCGTACAGGATGGGGCTCGCGTGGTCCGAGATGAAGAAACCGTTGACCTCCTCCGCCGGATGCGACGCCCACCAGCCGACGACCCCAACCTTCTTCCCCGCGACGGAGGCGAGGTTCCAGATCGCAGGCACACGGCGCGAGAGTCCGCTGATGGGTACCTTCTGTCCCGTCTTCGGATCCACCTCCTGGAAGTCGAGGATCCGGTGCCGCTCGGGCGACACGCCCGTGGCGAGGGTCGTCCAGACGATCGGCGAGAGCACGGGCATGAAGCTCGTGATGCGGCTGGACCAGCCCGACGAGACGAGACGCGACCAGTTGGGCATTTTGCCCGCGCCCGAGAGCCGGTCGAGAATCTCCCAGTCGAGTCCGTCGAGACCGATCCAGATGACGGGAGAAGGGCCGCCCTGCGGACGCCGAGCCCGCGACTTCACGTCCTCCAATTCGACCGGAGGAGAGCTCCCGGTTGTGCTCGGCGAAGCCCGAGCGGGTGCCGCGGCCGTTTTCTCGCCTCCGCCGCAGCCCGCTGCAAGCACGAGCGTCTCGACCAGAATCGAAACGAGCAGCGCCCTCGACGCGCTCACCGCGGCGGCCGCCGGGAGAGCTCGTTCTCGAGAAAGCTTCGCTCGCCGGGAAGGAGCCGGCCGTCGAGAAGGAACGCGGGCGTTCCCGTGACCCCCACCCGCGCCGCGAGAAGCACGTCGCGAAGGACGCGGTCGCGGGCACGCCCGCTCGAAAATTCGGCGTCGAGCTTCTCGCGCGCCCCCGCCGCTTCCGCGACGTCCGCGGCGAGCTCCCGCGCGGCTGCCGCGGTCATCCCCTCGGACCGCGCGAACACCATCTCCTCGTACCGCGCGTAGAGCGCCGGCGCGATCCGGGCGAGAGCCGCCGCGGATTCAGCCGCCGCGAAAGCCCACTCGTGACCCTGCACCAGCGGCAGAAAATGCGCTTCGACCGCTCCGCCCCTCTGCGCCGCTGCGGCCCTCGCTTCCGGCGTACGCCGCTTGCAGCGCTCGCACTGGAAGTCCAGGAACGCGACCACCGTGAAAGCTCCCGACCCGACACGCACGCCAGGATTCTCCGAAAGGACCTTCCTTCTCCACGCCTCCGCCTTCTCGGAGAGAGCGTGAAACTCGCCCAGGAGCAGCGTCGCCCCATCCGCCGAGACGTAACCGGGCAATGCGACGAACGCGCCCGGCGCCTGCTCGACCCCGATGGTGATCGGAAGCAACACGCCTCGGGCTTCGCCCCTCCTCTCGATCCGGACCGGAACGCCGAAGACTTCCCGGAGTGAGGCCTCCATGTTCGGCAGGTCTGCCGGCGCGTCGAATGGCCGTCGTGCCGCGACGCGCGACGCGTCATGGAGCACGTGGCCGGCAAAAACCTCATCCTTCCGGCCGTCGTAAAGCGTCACGCTCGACTCTTCCCGCAAGGGCGCCGGCGCGGCGGGGTCGGGACGCCGGCTCACGAGAAACGCGGTGAAACCGGGTACGGAGACGGTCCGAGTTTCCTCCGCTTCGAAATGCGTGCCGGGAATCCGCGGGTACCACCCTGTAAAAAAACCTCCCAGCCGCGCGCGAGCGGAAGGCTCCGCGGAAAGAACTGGAGCGGTCAGGAGGATTCCGGCGAGGAGCGCAAGGCAGGGGCGATTCGGCACGGCCGCCAAGTTTACATTTTTTCGCCGGGGCCGGGACGAGGTTTAACCTCGATCCCCGCCAGCGTTCGCGGGAAGCATCAGGAATGCGTTTTCGAGGCCGACCGTGCGATGGCGAGCGTATTCAAAGCGGCGTCGTCGCGCTGCAGAATGTTATTCCCGTATCCCTTCCGAGTGATGAACTCCAGGTCGACCTGCTGATAGGGAACGCCTCGCGGCAGCAGGTCCCGCCGGTAGTGCCAGATCTCCCGCCAGTTCGCCTCGCTCGAGGGGAGCTTGGTGCCGGGGCCCGTCATCCGATCCCAACGCTGGTTCGACGCCGCGCTGCCGCCTCCGGCGAGAGCGGATGTGACGTCATTACGGCTGTACATCGACATGCCCGCGGGATCGGCGCGGTCGTCCCCCGTCGTCAGCGGCTTTCTCCCAGCGTAGGTGGGGGGCCCAAGCAACAGAAACGTGACGCCGCGGTCGGTCAGGCTTCCACGGCTCTCGCCGTCGGTGAAATGGGCATCCGCAAACGCCACGCGCCGCTCGAACTCGTCGCGGAATTCGTTTTCAGGCGTCTCGGGCCGCGGATCGCGGGACTTCCAGAAATTTGTCACGAACTCGGACCGCGAGACCGGGCCGAGGAGGCCGTCGAAACGGGCGCGTTCTTCGGAAGTCAGAAGAGCGCGGACAGGCCCGCTCGTCCAGTCGTCCCCGGCGTCGGCGTTCCGGCGCGCTGCCTCCCGATACGGAGCGGGAGGCGGTTCGGCGTCGAAAATGTCCGCATGCGTCGGGCGGGTCGCGACGACGGCGAGCGCCTCGTCCATGGCGGCGCGGATCTTCGCCGGGTAGGTCGACGGGTCGAGCACGACCCGCGAATGCCGCAAGAGATAGATCTCGAATTGTTCGCGCGCCTCTGTCGGCCGGTCCAGTGCGGCGAGGCAGGCGCCACGGTAGAACGCTACTCCGGGTCTCATCGCTTCGCGGTACACCGCGTTATCAGGAAGAATCGCGAGACTCTCGATTTGATCGAGCGTCTGAAGCGCGCGCGCGTAATCCCCCACTCGAAATTGCGCTTTGGATCTCAGGAACAGGTCGGGAACCGGCGGTTCCGCGGCGGAGCAGGAGGCCGCGATGGCCAGGATGACGGCTGCGAGACCGAATCGACTCGCCAAGACGGGCAGGACGGGGAACTGGCGCATGACGGCCTCCGGAGAGTTCGATTCTACGTCCGTTCGCCTCGAAAAAAACGAGGGAGGCGACGTTTGCCGCCTCCCTCGAAAAAAACTCTCAGGAGCCTTAGAAAGTGATCTTCAGAGCCCCGCGGAAGAGACGGGCGCCAGATCGCGCGAACGTCTTCCGGTAGTCGGGGTTGTCGATGACCGCCTGACCGGACGGCGTGTATGTGCCCAGGTAGGTGTTCAATCCGTCGTCATTAGCGGTCTCGACCTGCCGGTTCAGCAGGTTGAAGACGTAAAGCTGCGGTGTGATCGTGACCGGTCCGATTCCGATGTTGTAAGCGAGCGAGAGGTTGATCTCGTACTCTGTAGGCTCCCTGCCGGCAAAGCCACGCTGCGAGAGATAGAGCAGGTCCGGGTAGAAGCCGTTGTAGTACCCGAGGTTGTTCTTGGGCTGGCCGGAGCGGATGTAGCCCTGGAACCCGGCCGAGAGACCGAACGGCGCGGTGTAAACCGCGTCAATCCGGAACTGGTGCGGCCGATCGAGCTCGAGCTTGCCGTAGGAGTTGATCAGGAACTGGTTGTAGTCGTAGTCCGCGTTGATCCCGGGGTCCGTCTGGCCCGACGCCTCGCGGATCGCGCCCGAATAGTTCCCGCGCAGGCTCGAGTAAAGGTAAGACGCCTGCGCCCAGAAGTTCGTCGTGAAGGATTTGCGCGCTGTGAACTCGATGCCGCGGAATATCCGGCGGGCCTCGCCGATCGGGACGCCGGCGAGATCGCAGAGCCCGGCATTCGGATCGGCCGGGTTCGATCCCGTGTCACAGGTCTTGATTGCCCCGTTCGCGATCGGGCCGCTGCCGCCCGGATTGAAAATGCCGCATGTCGAGCCCAGAGCGGCCGGATCGTTGTAATCCAGGTCGCAACGGTCTTCCACCGTCCGGCCCAGGGTCCGATAGGTCCCCTTCATCCCCACAGAGAACGTCGGGCTGAGCGCCTTCTCGACACCGAGAGTGAGCTCGTCCTGATACGCGGCCTTCAGGCCATTTTCGACCGGCTCTCCGTCGAAGCTGCCGACCTGGAGAAGACGGGTGCGACCGGTTGGCGGCGTCAGCGACTGCGCTGTGTCCGTCGGGCTGTAGTTGTACGTGATGAGCTGCGTGTTCGCCGTGAAGACGCGGGCGTTCAAGTCCGTTGGCAGAGCATAGTAGAACCGGCCCGCGGAGCCGTACAGCTTCGCTGTGCCGTCGCCCACGAAATCCCATACGAATCCGAACCGGGGCGCCCACTCGTTCTTGAGCTTGAACGCCGTCTCGCCGTTGCCCTTCAAAACGGTTTCGGAGTCCCACCGGATTCCCGCGTTGAAGGTCAGCGTGCGGCCCACGCGGAGCTGGTCCTGCAGAAAGGCGCCGTACCGCTTGGTGTTGACGTCGAAGGGCGAGTTGACGAGCGGCGTCAGATCGGTGCCGCTCGGCGTGAAGACCGCGTGGGCGTAGTAAACGGGAATCACGCGACCCGCCGCGTTGGTAATCGTCGGCGCGCCGGGAGCGCAGACGCGGCTGGCCGAGCAGGGGAAGATATCGACACGCTGGCCGCCCGTGTAAAAAGTCGAGCCGGTCGTGTTGTCCTTCTGGTAGTCGGCGCCAAACTTGAGCTCGTTGGAGCCCATGTAGAGCGTCAGACTGCCGAGGGCCTGATCCCGTTTCGACTTGTTGTTGACCGTGGGTCCGAACACCGACCCGAATCCCCCGGACGAAACGAGGGGATTGACGGTCCGGTCCCGGTACTGGATCACGCTGAGACCACCCGGAGTCGTGGAGTATTGGTCTTTGTGCTGCCCATACTGGCCGGTGAAGATCCCGAAAGACCCGAAGAGCTGGTTGACGCGGCCGGCCCAGTCGGTGCCGCCGAGCTGGCGCTGTCCGGTGTAGGTCAAAGGGTTCGAACCCCGGGGCGTGTTGATGGCGCCCTCGTTCGTCTGCGGATCGGCGAAGATCGTGCCGACGATCGACGTGCCCTGCGCCACGTTGAAGGTCAGTTTTCCGGAGTATGTGTCCGCCGTGTAGTTGAGCGGGAACAGCTCCCTGGCCCGCGCGCCGTCGAGCGGAAAGTACGTCGTATCTTCGTTGAGCCGGTCATACGCGCCGAAAAACCAGATGCGGTCTTTAACGAAGAAGCCCCCGAGATCGGCTCCGTAATCCTTGCGCGTGTCCTTGTCTGTGATGGTGCCGTAACCCACATCGCCCGTCTGGGAGAATTGAGGGGTGTCGACGTGCTCGACATCCGAGCGCATCGACTTGTTGTTGTAATACCCGAACACGTCGCCGTGGAACTCGTTGCCTCCGGACTTCGTGATCACGTTGATCACGCCGCCCGTATTGCGGCCGTATTCAGCCTGGTACCCGCCCGTTTTAACTTCGACTTCCTGGATGAACTCGGGGTTCAGCGACTTGCCCTGAAAACCCTTGATGACGTTGGTGGTGTTGACGCCGTCGACGAGAAACAGGTTCTCCGCCGAGGTCGATCCGTAAACCGACAGAGCGAGCGAGCGGCCCTGGGTTTCGCCGTAGTCCGTCTGGACGCCGGGCTGCGATTGCACGATCGAGGCGTAATTGCGCCCGACCGGCAGCTTGTCGATGACCTTCGCGGTGTAATTGCTGCCCGTCGTCGTCGAGGTGACGTCCACGATCGGCGCCTCACCGGTGACCGTGATGGATTCTTTGGTCGCGAGGCTCAACTGCAGGTTGACGTCCGCCGTCTTGTCGAGCTGAACGCTCGCCGCTTTCTGCACGTTGCCGAATCCGGAGAGATTCCCGGTGACCGTATACCGGCCCGGCGGGAGCGAGACGAACCGATACCGGCCATCGTTGCCCGTGACCGCGGTGCGGTTGCCCTGAAGGTTGGGGCTCGCAAGCTCAACCGTCACGCCGGGCAGCGCGCCGCCGTTCTGGTCGGTGACTGACCCTTCGATCGTCCCGGTCGTCTGTGCGAAGACGGCGAGAGGAGCGAGGATCAGGCAGACCGCCAGAAAGAGGGTAAATCGGAATCCGAACTTCATTCGTGCCTCCTTAAAAGCAGTTCAGAGAAACAGGGTTGCGATTGGTACCTCTAATAAGAGGCTGTAGAGCAATGTCACTGCCAGCGTGTCGCATCGGATCAACGAAGACTAAGTGTCTCAATCTCAAAGCGCAACGGAAAAGAGAGGACCGCTGGAGGAGATCGGGAGATGGACTTTTTTGGACTAAAATCCAAACGAATGGATCAGCGGGAGGGGCCCGCCGCCGGCGGTCAGATGGTGATCGAAACCAGCAGAACCCCGCGCTCGACCGCCTGTCCCGGCTCGACGGCGACCCGGCCGATCCGGCCCGCGCGGGTGGACCGGATCTCGTTCTGCATCTTCATGGCTTCCAGGATCAGGAGGACCGCGCCGCCCGCGACCTCGTCGCCCTCGCGCGCGAGGACTTCGAGCACCCGGCCCGGCATGAGGGCATGGATCTCCTCACCCGTCCCTTCGTCCGCGTCTTCGACGGCCGCAAGCCGGTGGGCGAGGGCGTCCTCGATGGCCACCCGCACGGCCCCCGCCCGGGTCGTCACGAGGACTCCCCGGCCGGCCGGATCCTTCGCGATCCGCCCGCAGAGCTGCCGCCCGTCCTCGAGGAGCAGCGAGAGGCGCCCGTCGGGGAGTAGCGCGACAGCCACGGAGACCCTCTTCCCCGACCGCTCGACGGTGAGCGGGCCGGGGGGCGAGCTCGTCACCAGAACGTCCTCGGTTCCCCGTCCGGTGTCCAGCCTGAGCCGGATGCGGCGCGCGCTCATCGGAGGAGGTCCCGCCGGGATTCGCGCCGCCACGGGGAGGCGCCCTCCGCGCGCGAGGCTTCTGTCCGGGACGGCGCCGTCGGTGAGGCCGCACCGGCAGCCGCAAGCAGGATCTCCTCGTCGTCCGGCGATCGGTCCTGGAACAGGCCGTCGGCGAGGCGGCGGTCCAGCCACTGGACGTCGAAATCGCCGGCGGCGAACTCCGGAAGCTCGAGCAGCCTGCGGAAGAGCGGGAGCGTGGTCTCGACGCCCGAGATTTCGTATTCCGAGAGCGCCCGTTTCCACCGGGCGAGCGCGGTCGGACGGTCGGGGCCGTGGACGATCAGTTTCCCGAGCATGGGGTCGTAATCGATCGGGACGACCGACCCCGACTCGACGCCGACATCGTTGCGCACGCCGGGGCCGGACGGCAACCGGAGCGACGTGATGGTCCCGGGCGAAGGGGCAAAGCCGCGGCGCGGGTCCTCGGCGTAGATCCGGCATTCGATCGCGTGGCCCCGGGGCTCGAGCTCTCCGAACGAGAGGGGCTCGCCGAGCGCGATGCGGATCATCTCGGCGGCGAGGTCCACGCCCCAGACCTCCTCGGTGACGGGGTGC
>JBDTRB010000055.1:0-24191 GCA_039931865.1 Acidobacteriota bacterium
ACTCGTCGATCGCGTTCTCGGGGATCGGTCGGATCGACTGGAGGACCTTGACCTTCTCGGCGCGCACCGCGTCCGCCTCGAACGCGACGGGGGGTTCCATCGCGGTCAGGCAGAGCAGCTGAAGAAGGTGGTTTTGGAACATGTCGCGCACGATTCCGGCGGACTCGTAGTAGCCGGCGCGATGGCCGATCCCGACGGTTTCCGAGACGGCAATCTGCACGTGGTCCACGTACCGGTTGTTCCAAAGCGGCTCGAACACGCCGTTCGCGAAGCGGAGGACGAAGATGTTCTGGACCGTCTCTTTCCCGAGGTAATGGTCGATCCGGTAGATCTGCCGCTCCTTGAAAACAGAACGGAGCTCGTCGTTCAGGTCCTTCCCGGACTGCAGGTCGTGGCCGAAGGGTTTTTCAACCACGACGCGCGCCCACCCGGAGTCGGGCGCGGCGAGTCCCTTCTCCCCCAGAAACTTCACGATCGTGGGATCCGCTTCGGGAGGAGTGGCCATGTAGAAGATGCGGTTGCGCGATCCGCTGCGTTTGCCTTCGATCTGCTCGAGCGTCGTCTTCAGGCGGTCGTACAGGCCGGGATCCGAGAAGTCGCCCGAGATGTAGCGCACGGTCGAAGGAAGGTCGCCGGGGCGTCCCTGTGTCGGCGGCGTAAATTCGCGGGCTCCGCCATCGAGATACGCCCGGAATTCCTGGTCCCCCATCTCCGAGCGCGCGAGCCCCACGATCGCGAAGTCCGGAGACACCGCGCCGTCGCGCAGCAAGTGCGCGATGGCGGGCGCCAGCAGCCGGCGTGTGAGGTCTCCGGAGGCCCCGAAGATCACCAGGGTGCAGGGGGGCCGGACTTCCTCTTCCCCCCGGATCTCTCCCTCGTCGGCGGGGCGCGTCTCGGCACGTGGCTCGAACGGAACGACGTTTGCGCTCATTTGGTCTTCACCGCGTGCCCGCCGAACTCATTCCGGAGTGCGGCGTTCACCTTCGCGGCGAAGGCATCCGGCTGGCGGGAGGCGAACCGCGCGAAGAGTGCGCCGGCGAGTCCCGGCATCGGCACGGCCTTGTCGATCGCGTCCTGCAGCGTCCAGCGCCCTTCACCGGAATCTTCCACGTAACCTCGTATGCCGCTCAGGCCCGGGTCCTTTTCGAATGCGAGGACCAGGAGATCCAGAAGCCATGACCGCACCACCGATGCGTGAGTCCAAAGCCGGGAGATCTGGTCGAGCTTCAGGTTGTAGTCGCTCTTTGCGAGAAGCTCGAACCCCTCCGCGTAGCCCTGCATCATCGAGTACTCGATCGCGTTGTGGACCATCTTCACGTAGTGCCCCGCTCCGGGTGCTCCGACGTGCGCATACCCGTCCGGAGGCGCGAGCGTCGCAAACGCCGGCTCGACGACGCGGAAATTCTCCGGCGTTCCGCCGACCATCAGGCAATACCCGTTGTCGAGACCCCAGACGCCGCCCGAGGTGCCGGAATCCAGGAACCCGATCCCTCCGGCTGAAAGCTCCGCGGCACGGCGGGCGGAATCGGTCCACCGGGAATTGCCTCCGTCGACCACGATGTCTCCGGGCGAGAGCAGCGTTTTCAGCTCAGCGATCGAATCGTCGACGGGCTTACCCGCGGGAATCATGAGCCACACGACGCGAGGAGTCGAGAGCTGCGCGACGACGGCCGCGAGTGAGGAGGCGCCCTTTGCCCCGTGCGACTCCGCCTCCTTCACCGAATCCGCGCTCCGGGCATACGCCACAACCTCGTGGCGGTCGCGCAGGAGCCGCTGGACCATGTTCCCGCCCATTTTCCCGAGACCGACGAATCCCAGTTTCATTCGAGCTCCTTCGGAAGCCGGAGAATCCCCGCGCCGCGAATCGCGCGGCCCAGAATTTTAAGACGTCTCGTCGCGGTTCAAGATCTCGTTGACCCGAGCGGCGAGCCGCGTGAGGCCTTCTGCCACGTCAGAACCGAGCGAAAAGCGGATCGCCCGGCGCCCGCGCTTCTCGAGCGCGCCGAGATCGCCCGCCGCCTGCGCTTCGATGACCCGCGCGAAACCCCAGGGCCTCCCCGGAATCGGGACGTCATCCGACGCCTCCTCCGTGAGCTGCAGGAAAACGCCCGTGGCGGGGCCGCCCTTGTGGAGCTGGCCGGTCGAATGGAGAAAGCGCGGCCCGAACCCGGCGGTCGTCGCGACGTGTTTTGCCTCCCGGACTCGAAGGCGGAGCCTGTTCAACGCGGCCTCGTTCTCGGCGGTCGACGGGATGTACGCCATGACCGAAAAGTAGTCCCCCGGCCGGATCGAGCCGAGAAGCTCTTCGAGCGCCGCGGGATCTCTCTGGTCAGCGGGCAGGGGCTCGTTCCCTCCTACCACTTCGCCGCCCGAGAGGATCGCATTTGTTCCATCCTTGGCTTCCTGCACGTTCGGCTGGTCGAACGGATTGATTCCGAGAAGCTTCCCGGCGACGGCGGTCGCGAACTCCCATCGGAACATCTCGGCCCCCAGATCGAGAGCGTCTTTGACCTGGAAGCGGACCACCGGGTGGCCGGCCTCGGCAAGCGGCGACAGACGTGCGTCGTGCTCCATCTCCCGGTCCGGAGTGGCAATCGAGGCGAAGAAGCGGTCGTCGCCGTAAACCTCCGCCGTACCGGGAGTCTCCCCCTCGACGGGAACGATCCCCTTGCCCTCTTTCCCGGTGCTCTCGGCGACGAGCTGCTCGATCCACATCCCGAAGCGCGGGATCGGGCTCCCGACGTCGAACGTGAGCTTGTCCCGTCCCGCGACCGCAAGCGACCCCATCGCGGCGCCGAGCGCGAGGCCCGGGTTTTCTTCCCCGGGGTTGCGGCAGGATTGAGCCATCGCACGCGCCCGCCGCAGCAACTCGACGACATCAATGCCCGCCAGGGCCGCGGGCACGATGCCGAAATTCGAAAGGGCCGAGTACCGGCCCCCGATCGTGGGGTCTCCCGGGAAGATGCGCCGGACGCCTCGCCGTCGCGCCTCGACTTCGAGCGCGGACCCCGGATCGGTGACGACGAGGAAGCGGTTGCCGGCTTTCTCGCCCAGCTCCGAGCGCGCCGCGTCGTAGAAGTAGTCGAAAAAGATGTTGGGCTCGAGCGTCGAACCGGACTTCGAGGAGACGACGTACAGGGTGCGCGCGGGCGCGGCGCCCCGCGCCACTTCGAGGACTGCCTCCGGCGAGGTCGAGTCGAGCACTTCGAGAGCCGGATACCCGGAGCGGCGCGGGAAGGAATCGGCGAAGACGAGGGGCGCGAGGCTCGACCCTCCCATCCCGAGCACGACGACGCGATCCGCGTCGCGGGCGCAGGCGGCGGCGAATTCCTGGAGCTCTCCCGCATCCTTTTCCATCCGATCCGCGATCGTGAGCCAGCCGAGCGCGCTCTCGATCGACTTGCGGTTGGCCGGGTCGTCCTTCCAGAGCGACCCGTCTCCCGACCAGATGCGGTCGACCGCGCGCTCCCGCAAAAGCCGGCGGATCGCCTCCTGATGCGCATCCGCCGCCGGCCCGAGCTCGAACTTCAACGGGCCCCCACGGCCTGCTGCTTGTCCTGTAGCGTCTTCATGAGCGAGTCGTAGGAGTCCGAGAACTTGCGGATCCCCTCGTCCTCGAGCTCGCGGAAGATCGCCTTGTCGTCGATTCCGAGCTCGGTCAACCCGCGAAATGCCGCATGCGCGGCCTGCAGGTCGTCATGAATCCGCACCTTCGGATCGCCATGGTCCCGGTACGCTTCGAGCGTCTCGGGCGGCATCGTGTCCACGGTGTCGGGTGCTATCAGCGCTTCGACGTAATAGAGGTCCGGGAGCGCAGGGTCCTTGGTGGAAGTCGAGGCCCAGAGCGGCTTCTGGCGTTTTGCGCCGTTTTGGGCGAGCTTCGCGAACCTCGATCCGCCGAAGATCTCCTCGAAGGCCTGGAACGCGATCCGCGCGTTCGCGATGCCGATCTTCGATCGGAGGTCTTTCGCCAGCGCTCGATCCCGCTCGGTGCCCTCTTTCGCGCGCGCGTCGATCTTCTTGTCGGCCAGCGTGTCGACGCGGCTCACGAAGAAGCTCGCGACAGACCGCACGCGATCGACCGGTTGCCCCGCCGCGGCCCTCGCCTCCATTCCGGCGAGATACGCCTCCATCACCTCCCGGTATCGCTCGACGGAGAAGAGGAGAGTGACGTTGATGTTGATTCCCTCCTCCAGGCACTGCCGGATCGCCGGCACGCATTCCTTCGTTCCCGGAATCTTGACCATCACGTTCGCTCGCTCGCACGAGGTCCACAGGCGCCTCGCCTCCTCGACCGTCCCCTGCATGTCGAGCGCGAGGCGCGGGCCCACTTCGATCGAGACGAACCCGTCGTCCCCGCCCGTCCTCTCGAACACAGGCCGGAAGAGGTCCGCGGCGCGCTGGACGTCCTGGACTTCGAGGGCCTCGAAGACCCGGTAGGTGTCCTTGCCCTCTCCCGAAAAACGCCGCATGTCTTCGTCGTAGAGCTCGCTGTCCGCGATGGCCTTCTGGAAGATCGTGGGATTCGAGGTCATGCCGGTCAGTCCGTCCTCGCGGATCAGCTTTTCCAGCCGGCCGCTGGTGAAGAGGTCGCGGCGGATGTAGTCGTACCAGATGCTCTGGCCGAGCGCGTTTAAGCGCTGAAGCGGGTTTCCTGTCATGACACTCCCTTTCGGTCGAAGACGCCCTTGCAGGCGTCGGTCTCGATCTGCTGGATCTTGGCCACGCGGCGGACGTGCCGCCCGGCCCCCGAGAATCTTGCGGCGAGATACGCGCGCAGGACATCACCCGCAAGGGCCGGGCCGATCACGCGTGCGCCAAGGCAGATCACGTTCATATCGTCGTCCTCGACCCCCTGCCGCGCCGAAAACGTGTCGTGACACAGGGCCGATCGGATGCCCGGAACTTTCGTCGCCGCGACGGAGGCGCCGACGCCGCTGCCACAGACGACGATCCCGCGCTCCGCTTCGCCGGTTCGGACCGCCGCTGCGACGGCGCGCGCGAAATCGGGGTAATCGACCGGCTCCGTGCTGTTGGTCCCGAAATCGATCGGGTCGTGGCCGGCCTCACGGACGATCCGGAGGACGTCGGCCTTCAGCGGGAATCCGGCGTGATCGAAGCCGACAGCCACCTTCACGCGAACAGCGCCTTCGCCTTTTTGACGACGTTCTCGACCGAGAATCCGAGCTGTCTTAAGACGACCTCTCCCGGCGCGGAGGCCCCGTAGCGGTCGATCGTCACCGTGTCCCCGCGGTCCCCGACCCAGCGGTGCCATCCGAGGGACACTCCGGCCTCGATCGCGAGGCGGGCGCCGATCGACCGCGGGAGGACCTCGTCGCGATACGCCGCGTCCTGCTCCGAGAAAATTTCCCACGAGGGCATCGAGACCACCCGCGTGGAGACGCCCTCCGTCTCCAGCTTCTCCCGGGATTCGAGGGCGAGAGCAACCTCCGAACCGGTCGCGATCAGGATCAGGCGGGGAGGTTTCGCGGAACCCTCCGCGAGGATGTACGCCCCCCGAGCGAGCCCCGACGCAGGCGCGAACTTCGTCCGGTCGATCACGGGGAGCTTCTGGCGGCAGAGCACGAGGCCCACGGGGCCGGATGTCCGACCCATGATCACGCGCCACGCTTCCACCGCTTCGTTCGCGTCGCCCGGGCGGATGACCGTCATCCTCGGCATGGCGCGGAGCGAGGCGAGGTGCTCGACGGGCTGGTGAGTCGGTCCATCTTCCCCGAGGCCGATCGAGTCGTGCGTCCACACAAAGATGTCGGGCAGCTCGTTCAAGGCCGCCAGGCGCACGGACGGCCGCATGTAATCCGAGAAGCAGAAGAAAGTCGCGACGAACGGGCGCAGTCCGCCGTGGTAGGAGATTCCGTTCGCGATCGCCCCCATCGCGTGCTCGCGCACTCCGAAATGCAGGTTTCGGCCGGTGCCGTTCCCCGCCTCGAAGCTCGCATACTTCTTGAGGTTGGTGTTCGTGGAGGTCGCCAGATCCGCGTCGCCGCCGATCAGCCACGGAACCGTATCGGCGATCGCGTTCATCGCTTTCCCCGCCGCGGTCCTGGTCGCCTCTTTCTCGCCGGCCGCAAATTGCGGCAGTTTCGCGTCCCATCCTTCCGGAAGCTCTCCGGTCATCCACCGCTTCCAGTCGAGGGCGAGCTCGGGATATTTCGCGGCATATTCCCCGAAACGCTCCTGCCAGTCCGAGTGGACCGCTGTTCCCCGGGGGACCGCCTCCCGAAAATGGTCGAGGGACTCGGGCGGCACGTAGAACGGCTCTTCCCACTCCCAGCCGAGCGCCTTCTTCGTCCGCGCCACTTCTTCGACGCCGAGGGGGCTTCCGTGCGCCTCGCTGGTGCCCCCCTTGTTCGGTGACCCGTAACCGAGCGTCGTCTTGATGATGATGAGCGAGGGCCGGCTCACCTCCGCGATCGCGGCCCCGATGGCGTTGTCGATCGCATCCAGGTCCGTGTTGCCGTTGTCGACTCGGAGAACCTGCCAGTTGTACGCCTCGTAGCGGCGGCCGACGTCCTCCGTGAATGTGACCGAGGTCGGGCCGTCCAGAGTCACCTGATTGGAATCGTAGAGGTACAGGAGCTTTCCCAGGCCGAGATGGCCGGCGAGGGACGACGCCTCGCTCGAGATCCCCTCCATCAGGTCGCCGTCGGAGACCAGGGCGAAGGTCCGGTGATTCACGATTTCGTGATCCGGGCGGTTGAAATGGGACGCGAGCATCCGTTCCGCGATCGCCATGCCGACCGCGTTCGCCGTCCCCTGGCCGAGCGGACCCGTCGTGGCCTCGACCCCCGGCGTGTCGAGATACTCGGGATGGCCGGGCGTCTTGCTTCCCCACTGGCGGAATTTCTTCAGGTCGTCGAGCGAGAGATCGTAGCCGGTGAGATAGAGAAGACAGTAGAGGAGCATGCATCCGTGGCCGGCGGAAAGCACGAAGCGGTCGCGGTCTGGCCACTTCGGATCCTTCGGATCGTGCTTCAGGTAGTTCTGCCAGAGCACGTAGGCCATTGGCGCGGCCCCGAGCGGGAGGCCCGGATGTCCGGATTCCGCCTTCTGCACCGCGTCGATCGCGAGTGTCCGGATGGTGTCGACGCAGAGGGCGTCCAGGGATTTTGCAACGGTGCTCACGAGTCCCTCTCTTTCGCGGCCGCAGAGTGAACGGGTCTGAAAAGGCTCGGGCGCCCGACCCCGATCCGTCCAAATCTTATTACGGGCATCGCCCGGAGGCGGATTCGCGAAACCTCCGAAGTCGGAATCGGGAGCCGGAAATCGGGGCGAAAGAGCCGCGAGCGTGCAATGTCCCGTTCGCCGCCTCCCCCTTCCCCTCGTCTCTGGGAGAGAATCCGTCCGTGGCTTCCCGCCTCGTGCCTCAGAACGCCGGCGGATCCGGCTGTCCGCCCCGGCTGGTCTGGACGGCGGCGGCGCTGCGCGACCGCGAGCGCCGCCTCGCGCTCGAGTGGCTCGAGACGGACGGACTGGGCGGTTACGCCTGCGGGACGATCGCGGGCGCCCGGACGCGGCGGGAGCACGGCTGGTATGTCCCGGCGATTCCGCCTCCTCGCCGCCGCTGGGTCTTCGTTTCGGGGTGCGAAGAGACCGTCACGGCGGGCGGGAGTGAGACCGGAATTTCGACCCAGATTTATCGCGACGCCGTCTACCCGGAAGGCGACCTCCACTTAACCGAGTTCGCGCTCGACCCCTTTCCGGAGTGGACCTACGAGACCGACACCTTCTCTCTGCAGCGGACGCTCTGTCTCGTGCGGGACCGGTCGATCACGATCGTCCGCTATCGCAATACGGGCGAGCGTCCGCTCGAGCTTTCGGTGCGTCCTCTCCTGCGGTTTCACAGCGCCCACGAGCTCCGCTCCGAGCGCGACGAGATCGACCTCGCGACCGAGATCCGAGGGGAAGTTTCGTGGGTCAGGCCCGCGGCGTTTCTGCCCCGGCTCTACCTTCGCGGGGTGGGCTCCGAGACCGAAGCAGAGCCTCTCTGGTACCGATCCTTCTTTTACCCGCGGGACGCCGAGAGCGGTCTCGACGCGACGGAAGATCTCTGGAGCCCCCTGCGCTGGACCTGGACACTCGAGCCGCGTGCGGACGCGTGGGTGCTGTTTTCCCGGGAGGAAGTCGCGAGCGACCCCCGGCATCTCCTCGAAGCGGAGAGGCGGCGGCGCGCTTCGTTTCCGCGCTCCGGAGACCTGCTCTTCGACGAGATAGCCCGCCGGGCCGAGACGTTCTTGGTCGACGGGGACGACCGGGAAGCGTCGATCATCGCCGGCTTCCCCGCCCTGGCCGACCACGGACGCGACGCGATGATCGCGGCGCCGGGACTCGCGCTCGCCACGGGCCGGTTCGGGCCCGCGGCCCGCGTCGTCAACTCGTTTGCGGCGATGCGCCGCGACGGCCTGATCCCGGCGCGGTTCGCGAGCGAGGAGGGGCGGCCCGAATACGACTCCGCCGACGCGCCGCTCTGGCTCATCCTCGCAGTTGAGTGGTTCGGACGCTGGCGCCGCAACCCGACGCGGCCCTCTCCGCTTCTCGGCATGGTGCGTTCGGTCCTGGAGGCCTATCGGACCGGCACGCGCTTCGGGATCCGAGTGGCGGCAGACGGGCTCGTCGAGGTCGGCGGGGCGCCCGGCCGCGCCCTCACCTGGATGGACGCGGTGGTGGACGGAGAGCCGGTCACGCCGCGCACCGGACGGCCGGTCGAGCTTCAGGCCCTCTGGCATGCGGCATTGAAGTCGGCCGCCCGGCTGGAGCGTCTCGCGGGAGAATCCGCGCGCGCCCGCGACATCGAGACTTCCGCGTGGAAGGTGGCCCGCCGGTTCAACGAGACGTTCTGGTCGGCCGAACACGAATACCTGTACGACGTCGTGAACGACGACGGCCCGGACGCGACGCTGCGCCCGAACCAGATACTCGCCGTATCCCTCTCCGACGACCTGCTGCCCCCGCATCGCGCGCGGGCCGTTTACGTCGCTGTCCGCGACCGGCTGCTGACACCGTTCGGGCTGCGCACGCTCGATCCGACCGACCCGAGATACCTCGGAAGCGGAGGCGGAGACGAGCGGGAATCGCAGCGGGCCGCTCACCAGGGCTCCGTCTGGCCCTGGCTGACGGGCGCTTTCGCCGACGCGCACTTTCGGGTTCTCGGAAGGAACGAGGAATCGCTCCGCACGTTTAGGATGTGGCTGGCTCCCCTGCGCGCTTACGTGCGCGACGCGGGACTCGGCTCGATCCCCCAGCGATTCGACGGAGACGCCCCTCACTGGCCGCGCGGGTCGCGGGCGTGCGCGGCCAGCGTCGCGGAAATCTCTCGCGCGCTCGTCCTTCATCTTCGCGACGACCTCGCGCCGCCGCGCGAACCGTCGGATACCGCCGACCGCGAGGGGTCCCCCGCCGCCGCCCCCTGATACCTTCTCGGCGTGCGAGTCCTGATGTTCGGCTGGGAGTTTCCGCCCTGGGTCACGGGCGGGCTCGGAGTCGCGTCGGCAGGACTGGTCGCCGGACTCCTGGAGACGGGAACCGAGGTCGTGCTCGTACTTCCCCACCATCCGTTTCCGCCGAAACACCCGCTGCTGCGCATCGTCGACTCGGGAGCCGTGAGCGCCGCTGCCGACAAGCCCCACCGCAAAAGATTTCTCCTCCGGCTGCGAAGGGTCCCGAGCCTGCTCCGCCCCTACATCACCGAGGCGGCGTACCAGGAGGATCTCCTCGCCGCCGCCCGTGACACCGGGACGACATTTCGAGGACACTACGGGCCGGACCTCGCGGCCGAAGTGCTTCGGTATGCCGAGGCCGCCGGTCGGATTGCCCGGCGCGAGCGGTTCGACGTCATCCACGCTCACGACTGGCTGACGTACCTCGCGGGCCTGGAAGCGCGCCGCGCCTCCGGCAGGCCGCTCGCGGTGCACGTGCACGCCACCGAGTTCGACCGGTCCGCGTCCGGCGGGAACGCCTTCGTCAGCGACACGGAGCGCCTGGGAGTCACGAGGGCGGACCGTGTCATCGCCGTCTCCCGCTACACCGCGGACATCGTATCGGAGCGCTACTCCGTGCCGCGCGACCGGCTGCGCGTCGTTCACAACGCCATCGACGCCAGGGAGAGCCTCGGGGAGTGGGAGGTCGGCGAGCACGACCCCCTGGTCCTCTTCGCGGGACGGATCACCTGGCAGAAGGGCCCCCAGTTTTTCGTGGATGCCGCCGCCCTCGTAGCCCGGGAGATTCCGAAAGTGCGTTTCGCAGTCGCGGGCTCGGGCGACCGGTTGAGGCCGATGATGGATCTGGTTGTCGCGCACGGAATCGAGCGGCACTTTCTCTTCACCGGGTTCCTCCCGCCCGCGGAGCTCGACCGGCTCTATGCGCGCGCTGACGTCTACGTCCTGCCCTCCGTCTCCGAACCGTTCGGGCTGACCGCTCTCGAGGCTCTCCGGCACGGTACGCCGGTGATCGTTTCGAGGAATGCGGGCGTCTCGGAAGTCATCCGGAACGTTCTCAGGGTCGACTTCGGAGATACGAGCGACCTCGCGTCGAAGATCCTCTCCGTCCTCCTGTTTCACCCGCTGTCCGACGCGCTGGGCTCGGAAGGGCGCATCGAGGTGGGGCGTTTGTCCTGGAAAGACGCCGCGGAGAAGTGCCTGGAGGTTTACCGGGAAATGCTGCGGGAAGAAGGTTGAGCGCCGGAACCGTCCCCTACCCCCGATTTTCGATTCCCGATTCCCGATTCCCGGACTCACGCCCTTCACCGGACGCCGATACAATCCTCCAAGCGCCCAATGATCCCCGTCTGCCTCTACTTCCAGGTCCATCAGCCATACCGCTTGCGGCCTTACAACTACTTCGACGTGGGGCGCGACCACCGTTATTTCGACGACGACAGAAACCGCGCGCTCCTCGAGCGCGTGGCCGAGAAGTGCTACATCCCCGCGACGGCCATGCTGCTCCGTCTTCTGGAGCGGCACCCTGCCTTCGCGGTCTCCTTCTCCCTGTCGGGGTGTCTGCTCCAGCAGCTCCGCGAGTTCGCACCTCATGTCCGCGCCGCTTTTCAGGCGCTCGCCGCCACCGGACGCGTCGAGTTCCTGGCCGAAACCTCGCACCACTCGCTTGCCTGGCTGGCGTCGCGCGCGGAGTTTACGGAACAGACTGCGATCCACCGCGCGCAGATCGAGGAAGACTTCGGCGTCACGCCGCGCGTCTTCCGCAACACGGAGCTCATCTACTCCGACGAGCTGGCTCTGTATCTCGACGAGCAGGGATACGCCGGCGTGCTCGCGGACGGGGTCGAGCCGCTCCTCGGTCCCCGCTCCCCCGACCACCTCTACAGGGCAATGACCCCGCGGGGCCTTCCCCTTCTCCTCCGCGACTACCGGCTCTCGGATGACATCGCCTTCCGGTTCTCCAACCGCACGTGGAAGGAACACCCTCTCACCTCGGAGAAGTACGACCGCTGGGTGAGCGCGTTGACAGGCGACGTCCTCTCGCTCTTTATGGACTTCGAGACCTTCGGCGAGCATCAATGGAAGGAAACCGGGATCTTCCAGTTCTTCGAAGCCTGGGTCGAGCTGTACCTGTCGCGACCGGGCGCCAGATTTCTCACGCCGTCGTCCGCGATCGAGGAACTGCCCGCCCGGGAGCGCCTCTCCGCGCCGCGCCTCCTCTCCTGGGCTGACGAGGCCCGCGATCTTTCGGCGTGGCAGGGCAACGAGCTCCAGCGCGATGCTCTTCGCCGCCTGTTCTCGCTCGAGGAGCGCACGAAGGCCTCGGGGTCGGAGTCCGCGCTCCAGGACTTCCGACGGCTGACGACGTCCGACCATTTCTACTACATGGCGACGAAGTCCTACGGGGACGGCGAGGTGCACGCGTACTTCTCACCTTTCGATTCGCCGTACGAGGCCTACATGGCCTTCATGCATATCGTTTCCGACCTCGAGCGGCGCGTGGCTCCGGCCCGGCGGGACGGGCCGCGCTCCTATCCGCATCCGCACCCGCTGCCGGCGTGATGCGCCCCGTCGTGCTCGTGATCTGCGACGGCTGGGGCGTCGCTCCTCCGTCTTTCGGCAACGCGATCACGAGCGCGCGCACGCCCATGTTCGATCGGTGGACCTCGGAGTCGCCGACTACGACGCTCGACGCGTCCGGCGAAGCGGTCGGCCTGCCCGCCGGCCTCATGGGAAATTCGGAGGTGGGGCACCTGAACCTCGGGGCCGGCCGCATGGTGCCCCAGGACGTGCTCCGGATCGACCTGACACTGCGCGATGGTTCTTTTTTCTCGAACCCCGCGCTCGTCGGGGCCGTGAATGACGCGCGGGCGCGCGGCACCGCTCTGCACCTCCTGGGACTGCTCTCGGACGGCGGCGTGCACTCGCACATCCGGCACCTGTACGGCCTGCTCGAGCTCGCGCGGCGCCAGGGCGAGGGAATGCCGAGAGTGTTCGTGCACGCTTTCACGGATGGCCGCGACACCCCTCCACGATCCGCCCTCCGTTATCTCGAGGAGCTTCAAGGAGTGCTTGCGGCGACGGGAGGCGCCGTAGCGAGCGTCACGGGCCGCTACTACGCCATGGACCGGGACCAACGTTGGGAGCGCGTGTCTCTCGCCTGGGCCGCGCTGCGGCACGGAGAAGGGCGCCGCGCAAAGACGGCCCGCGAAGCGGTCGAGCAGGCCTACGCGTTGGGCGAGAACGACGAGTTCATCGTCCCCACTCTGATCGAGCCCGAAGGCGCTCTACCGGCGACGATCGCGGATGGAGACGCCGCGATCTTTTTCAATTTCCGTGCGGACCGGGCGCGGGAGCTGACCCGGGCGCTGGCGGATCCCGAGTTCGACGGGTTTCCGCGAGGAGCGCCCCCGTCCCTGGCGCTCGTCACCTTCACCGAGTACAAGAAGGAATTCGGGTTGCCGGTCGCGTTCCCGCCCATCTTCCTGCGAAAGATCCTGGCGGAGGTGTGGGGCGAGAATGGGATCGTGAATCTCCGCATCGCGGAAACCGAAAAGTACGCGCACGTGACCTATTTTTTCAACGGGGGCGTCGAGGCGGCCTTCCCGGGCGAAGAGCGTCTCCTCGTCCCGTCCTGGCGCGGCGCCACCTACGACCTTCACCCGGAGATGAGCGCCGCGGCGATTACGGCGGAGGTCGTCCGAGCCCTCGAAGCCGGGCGCAGTTACGCATACGTCGTCAACTACGCCAACGCGGACATGGTCGGCCAC
The DNA here is from genome assembly GCA_039931865.1 of Acidobacteriota bacterium. GTDB lineage: Bacteria > Acidobacteriota > Thermoanaerobaculia > UBA5066 > Gp7-AA6 > JALYUA01. The sequence goes on from JBDTRB010000055.1 coordinate 13,226, forward strand.
ACCGGAAAGATTCCCGAGACGATCTCCGCGATCGAGACACTCGATGCGTGCTTCGCCGCCATCGACGCCGCCGCGACCCGCGCGGGGGCGATTGTTGCGATGACCTCCGACCACGGAAACGCGGAGCAGATGCTGGATCCGGTCACCGGGCAACCCCACACCGCGCACACGACCAACCGGGTCCCCTTCGTCCTGCGTGGCGGGCCACTCCGGACCCGCCTTCGCGAAGGGGGCACGCTCGGAGATGTCGCCCCGACCTTGCTCGCTCTCCAGGGATTTTCCTGCCCGGTCGAGATGACGGGAAGATCGCTGCTCATCGAAGGATAGGTAGTCGGGGCGAAGCGCGAAGCGCGAAGGGCGAAGCGCGAAGGGCGAAGGGCGAAGGGCGAAGGGCGAAAATACATTCAGAGAGAGAGATGCCGTCTCTCGCGTCTCCCGGGGGGAGGCTCCGGGTCAGGCAGGGAACAGACAATCGGTTATCGGTTCTCGGTTCTCGGTTCGCCCCTCGTCAGCCTCCGGCGTCACCGTTCGAGGCGAAAGCCGGCGAAACGCTCCGGCGCTCGCGGGAGCCCGGAAACCGCCGTGCGGCGTCGGCCCGGATGCGCGCGGCCGCGGTGCGGTCGCCCAGGACGTCGCAGGTGCGCGCGGCCAGGAAGTACGCGTCGGCGGATCCCGCCGCGGCAAGGAGGTCATGGATCGCCTTCCCCGCCTCCGACGGCCTGCCTTCGCTCGCCTCGAGCAGCGCGAGGCCGGTGTAGCCGCGCGGGTTCCGAGGGAAGTCCCGAATCTCCGCTCGGAAGGCGGCGCGCGCCTCTTCGGTGCGGCCGGCGCGCGCGAGCGCGTCTCCCGCCAGAAACGAGGCCTCCTCCAGGGGAGGGGCTTCGGGATCCACCTCCCGCAGACGGGCGAGAGCCGCGAGGGCGGCGGGCGGGTTTCCCGCCGCGAGCTCCACGCGCGCTAAGAGAAGCAGCGGCGCGCGGGATTTCGGATGATCCCGAAACGCGGTCTCCGCGTGCGAACGAGCCTCCGGAAGCTTTCCGTCGGCGAGCGCGATGGCGCCCGAGACGAGCGCGGCATCTCCCGACCCCGCCGCCTCCGCCGCCTTCGTGTACATCCGCGCGGCTCGCAGGTCGCCGTTCTCGACGGCCAGGTCGGCGAGCGCGAGAAGCACCGGCGGATTTCCGGGCTCCAGGCGGTCCACTTCGAGCAGGGCCTGGTATGCCTCCGGCGTGCGGCCCGCCTGTCGAAGCGTGCGCGCGAGCGTCTGGCGCGCATCGAGCATCCGCGGGTTTTCGGCGACCAGTGTCTGCAGGATGTCGATCGCGCGGTCCGCCCGGCCCGACTCGGCGAGGCCGCCCGCCTCCTTCAATTTAGTCACGAGCGAGATGCGGTCCTTCGGGTCCGGCAGCACTCCTTCGGCAACGGGCGCGGTCCCGGCGCCTAGATACCCGAGCGAGGCGAGCTTCTTGACCGTCTCGGGGTCGGACGCGCCGGGCGCCTCGAGCGGCCTTGACATCGCGAGAAGAGCGGCGCGCATGGAGCGAAACGCGACCGGAAGGCCGGACGCCAGATCCTTGTGCTCGCGCGGGTCGGAAGCCCAGTCGTAGAGCTCGGGCCGAGGCGCGTGGATGTAGTGGCTCCGCCCGTCAGTCAGCGAAGCGAGATCGCTCCATCCGAAGTGGAAGCGCGGGAACATCGTCTCGCTGTAGATCCGGCGCGGACCCGCGGCGGCCTTGCCCTGCGGCCAGAGCGGGACGCCCGCTCCGGCGGGGACATCGATTCCGAGAGCGGAACAGATCGTCGGGAAGACGTCGACGAGGGCCGCCGCTCCCGACACGCGCCGTCCGCCGTCCCGTCCGCCGGGAAGCTTCACGATGAGCGGCACCCGGATCGACTCGGCGTAGAGAAAGATCCCGTGCTCGTCTTCCCCGTGCTCCCCGAGGCCCTCCCCGTGGTCCGAGAGCAGGACAATCAGCGCCTTGTCGTAGAGCCCGCGCGATTTGAGCAGGCCCACGAAGGATCCCAGAACCGCGTCGGCGGCGGCCACTTCGCCGTCATACGGGTGCCCGCGATATTTCGATGCGAACGGCTCGGGGGGCTCGTAGGGGGAGTGCGGCTCGTACACGTGGAGAAATCCGAAGAGGGGCTTTTCGGAGGGGACACCGGCGATCCATTCCTCCAGACGTCGCTCGGTCCGCGCGCCTGCCCGCTGCACCTGCCCGACAGCCTGACCGCTCCTGCTCACCTCGATCGCGTCGTCCCAGAAATCAAACCCCTCCGAAATGCCCGTCCCGTGATCGAGCACGATCGCGGACACGGCTCCCCCGGTGGCGTATCCGTTCCGCTTCAGGTGCGCCGCGAGCGTCTTCGTCCCACGCGGCAGGCGATAGCCGAGGTTGTCCCGGATTCCATTCACGAACGGAAGCTGGCCCGTAAAAAGAGCCGCGTGCGACGGCAGCGTCAGAGGAACCTGCGCGATCGCGGTGTCGAACACGATTCCATCTCCGGCCAGGGCGTCGATCGCGGGCGTTTCGACGCCGCGATACCCGTAGACGGGAACGTGGTCAGCCCGCAGCGTGTCGATGGAGACGATGAAAACGGGCGCCGCCGGAAAGGTGGTCCGGCTGCAGCCGGCGGCGCAGGTGGCGAGCGCGATCGCCAGCCACGCCTTCCGTGCGACGCGCTTCACTTCACGTCGAACGGGAACGAATTCTCGGCGGTCCTTCCCGCCTTGCCGTCGTCGAGCTTCACGTTCAGCGCGTACCGGCCCGGGTCGAGGCCCCACGTCTTGACCTGCACGAGGAGCTTTCTCGCCCCCGTGTGCTCGTGATCGGACGCCTTCAGGAGTTTCAGCTCGACGCGCCCATGCGACTTGCCGTCGACCCCGATCGCGCGGCCGGTGTACTGCAGGTCCGACGTCTGCGAGAAGTTGTAGCCGATCAGGCAGACCTGCATGGGCTCGCCGCTGCGGCTGGTGCCCGCCAGCGCCGTGGGTATGAACGACTCGCCCGCGATCGAAAACGGGTATTCCCCGGCCGAACCCGTTCCGTGGGGCTTCACCTTGACCATGATCCACTTCCGCCCCTCCTCGAGAAAGAGAGGGGGCAGCGCGAACGCGGCGGCGGGATCGCTCGGGACCGTCAATGCGCTGACGGTGACGCCGAACCTGTCGGTCTCGGCATCCCGCACGAGGGTTCGGAGCATGTACTTGCCCGGAATCAGCGAGAGCTCGCCGTAGATTTTGAGGCCGCCGTTCTCGAGCGTGCCACGCACTTTGGTCAGGTCGAGCCCCACCGGTTGATACAGGAAGTCGCGCGTCGTCCCCTTGGCATCGATCGCGTAGACGGTCACCTCGACATTCATCGCGGGACCGTCGTGCTTCGCGAGCAGGCGGTCGCCGGGGATCTCGACGACGACGGGAACGCGCGCGGGCTCCTTTCCGTTGGGGAAAGGCGCCGCGACCACCCACGCCGGAAGGTCCGATTTCGGGCTCGCGGAAGCGATTGCCGACGACATCAGGAGCTTTCGCTCGATCGGCGTCATCTGCTGATGGGTCTTCGGCTCGTAATACCCGCTTCGGGCGGAGACGCGCCACGCCTTATTCTTCAGTTTCACCTTGAGCGTGTGAAACTTACCGTTCTCGGGAATCCGAACCGGCTGAAAGGCCAGAAGGTAGATCAGGCCGGTGCGGTCGAGGAGCTTCTCGAGCCCCGGGCCGAGGTCGTTCGCGTTCTTCAGGAACTCGCCCCCGGTCTGGTCAGCCATCGCGAACAGCGAGTCCTGGCCGTTCACGGGCATGTCGCTCCCGACGCCGCTCATAGAAACGCCGGTCCGGAGCCCTCCGATGTCGATCGCGTGGATCGTGCAATCGGAGCGGTTGAAGAGCGCCAACGCTCTGGACATCCCGGCCTTCAAGTCCGTGTTTCCGAACCGGCTGTCGTTGTCCACCTTCCACGTCTGGCCGCGGATCGCCCATTCCGCTTCCTTCGAGCCGGCGTTCGACCCCGTAGCCCCCGAGAGCTCGCGGCTGTCGAACCCTTCCGAGAGATAGAGGATGTGCTTTCGGCCGGGGACCGCGTCCAGCGCGACCGCGAGCTTCGCGAACGAGTCGAGCATCCGGCCGACGCGGTCGCGGTACACGGCGCGCATGCTCTTCTGAAACATCGTCTGCATGTTCTCGATCGCCTCGCCCATCGCCGTGTCGTTGGCTCCGCCGCTGGCGTCGGAGGCAGTCGCAAACGCCGTGTCGCTCGTCTGGTTGGGAGTCGTGATGAGAAGGCCGCTCGGATCGGGCGATCTTTCGGACAGCGTCGGCAGGCCGAGCGTGTCCACCGCGGCCGCGAGCTGAGTTCGGTCCCCCGTGAAAGGGAGGATCAGGCGGATGCCGGTCTCGACCGAGTAGGTCGCCACCCCGGCGGTGTCGAGATCGCGCATGCGCGAGACGACGAAATCGCGAGCCGATTTCCGTGCGGCCACCACTCCCCGCGCGGAAGAAAAGGAGAGATCGAACAGGAGCAGGAACCTCCGGCTCGCGGCCGGGTTGATCGGACTATCGACGGCCGCAACCGCAACGGAAGACCGTCGAGAGTCGAGGACTTCAAAGCCGGTGACCGGCTGAATCTTTCCGTCGTCATAGACCTCGAAGTCTTCCGCCTTCAAATTCTCGACGGGGCGCCCGTCCTTGTCCACGACGTTGACGGGAACCTCGACGACGACCACGCGGGATTCCTCCCGTACGCCGGTTCGCTCGGCCTTTTCGGCGCGGGAGAGCCCGGTGGAACAAACCAGAAGCAGAGAGCCCGCGGCCAGCGCCGCGCGAGAGATCGTCCGCATCACTCCACCTCCAGGCGCATCTTCCGTCCGGACGCCGGGAAGCGCAACTGCTCGCCCGGCCGGGCTCCAAAGACCGCGAGTCGAGCTCAAATAAAAAAGGCCCGGCGGTCCTGCCGCCGGGCCAAAAAGACGCTCTATCGGATGCTTAGAACGAAACGCGGCCCGAGAAACGGATGATCCGGGGCGCCTGCGTTTCGTTGATGGTGTTGGTCCCCGTCGTCGGGCTGGCGACGTTCAGTCGCGCGTTGCGCTGAGTCACCGTGGTGAGATTCAGAACGTTGAAGCAGTCGACGCCGATCGTCGCCGAGATCGACGAGGTGATCGGGATGTTCTTCTCGAGTCTCAGGTCGAGCTGGGAGACCCAGCCGTACCGGAAGGTGTCCACCTTCGTGACGTAGACGCGCGAACCGCCGTCCCGGACCGCCGTGTCGGTGATGTAGTACGCGACCGGGTAGCCCTGGCGGCCGAAGTAGTTGCCCGCCACCGTGAACCCGAGCGGGAGCTGATAGGCGCCCGAGACGTTGAACTGCCAGGTGGCGTTCAGGTTGACATTGCCGAAGGAGCCGCTTCCGCCTCCCGCGTTGGGAGCGACGATCGCGTTGTTTTCGCACATCCCCGGATCCGAGTCCTCACCGCTGGTGTAAAACTTGTTGTTCGGATCGGGGCAGGCGCCCGCGCCCACATGCTGCTTGGGCTTGTTATAAGCGAAGTTGCCGCGCATCATCCAGCCGCTCGACAGCCGCTTCGTCAGGGTGATCTCGGCGCCGTCGAAGTCCTGGGTGTAATTCGGGCGATTGGTGAAGAAGACGCCCGGAGGAAGCGCGCCGTTGATCACGTAGATGGGTTGCGTCACCGACTGGCCGTTCGGCAGGGTTCCAGTGACGTTGTGGTCGAAATGGTAGCTCGGAACTTCGCCGTTGACGCTGCGATAAGAGAAATAGAAGTCCTTGTAATGCCGGTGCGTGTAGGCCACGTCCACCGCAAAGTTCGGCATGAGCTCGTGGCTGACGCCGACGACGATCTCGTCGGTCTTCTCCGACTTCATGTTCGGATCGAGCCGGTTGACGGATACGGGGGACGTCGCGTTCGCGGGGTTAAAGTTCACCGTGCGGACGGGAACGCCCGAGGTATTGATTTCGCCGGCCTCGAGGCGTCCGTTACCGTTCGCGTCCACCCAGGGGTAGTACGCGTAGGCAACTCCGGGAATCGCCGACAGAGAGCTGTTGGGATAGGAGCCGAGCTGATTCGCGTAACGGGCATAAGAGAGACGCGCCAGTGTATTTCGCGACGTGCCGAGCGCGTAAGTGGCGCCGAACCGAGGAGAGAAGTCCTTCCAGTGCACGCCGTTGAGCGCACCGGCGCTCGCGGCCGGAAGAATGTTCGGGAAGAGGGGATTTGCCGGGGTCGTCGCCGTTTCCACGATCCCCTTCTGGTTGTCATAGCGGAGACCGAGCGAAACCGTGAGGCGGTCGGCTGTGACCGTGTCGCTCACGTAGCCGCTGTAGTAATTCAGGTCCGTGCGGCTCGACGAGGGCCGGGTGATCGCCGCGCAGGCCTGGTGCGCAACGCCGCCGACCGTGCAGTCTCCGGGGCTGTTGGCGTTGAAGCCGATCAGGCCGCCGCCGAACCAGCTCACGTTGCTGCGAATCTCGACGTCCCGATAGGAGCCGCCGACCTTGATCTCGTGGCCGAGAGCGCCGGTGTTGAAGAAGTAACTGGCGCTCCCGAGGAGCTGATGCTGGGGACGGCCGAAAACGGAGTTGTTCCAGGTGTTGTGGTAAACGCCGTCCGCGGTCTGGACGGTGGGGCCGTTGCGGTCGCCGCCTTCGGCGACCAGCTTGAAGCCTTCGTCGAAGTAGGAATAGAACGCGTCGGCGACGAAGCTCGGCGAGAAGACGTGGTTGTCTTCGATCTTGTAGAGCGCGTTCGGGCCCGTCTGATCGACCGTCGTCTCGGGCGGACGGGTGATCGAGGCGCTGCGGCCCTGCTTCTTCTTGTCGCCGCGGAGGTAGAAACCGGTCAACGCGTTGTTCGAGAAGACCTGGAAATTCAGCTTCCCGTTGATGTCTTCGAGGGTCGTCTTGTCGGGGAAGTTCGTCACGGTCAGAAGGTCGATCTGCTGGCGGCCGTATGAGCCCCACAGCCACATCCGGTCTCTCAAAACGGGACCGCCGACCTCGATGCCGTAGTCCTGGATTCCGGTGATCTGGCTTCCGACGAAGTTGCCGTTTCCGGCCGCGGACTGGATGCGCTCTTCTGTCGTCAGCTGAGGCTTGGACTGCCACTTCGGATCGGTGTCGAAAACGCGGGCGGATCCGTGCACGTCGTTGGTTCCCCGTTTCGTGACCATGTTGATCGTCACGCCGGCGGTCGCGATGGAGGGATCGCTGCCGCCCGTGATCGCCTGCATTTCCTGGAAAGAGTCGAAGTCCCAGTACGTCGGAGAGGATGCGCCCGAGCCCATGTCCGAAACGGTGACGCCGTCGAGATTCCAGCTGCCCTGCGTCGTCTGGGCGCCCTTCGCCATGAAGATCGACTGCTGGCCGCTCATGTTGCCGCCGACGTTCATTCGGTCCACCTGGACACCGGGCACCGTCTGCATCACGACCCAGGGGTCGCGCGCGGAGGGGATCATGTCCATCTCCTGGCGGTTGACCACGGCTCCGGTGCCGACCTTCCGGGTGTCTAAGAGCGGCGCTTCACCGGAAACGGTGACCGTCGCCTCGACCTTCGAGAGCTTCATCGCGACGCGCATCTCGGTGTTTCGGCCGAGATTGACGGCGACGTTCTTCTGGTCGACCGTGCTGAACCCGGCGAGCTCCACCTTCACGTTGTAGGAGGCGCCCGGCGCCAGCTGGAGGAAGTGGAAGTCGCCGCGGCTGTCGCTCGTCACCGTTTGCGGCGCACCGTTGCCGGTGAGAGAGACCGTCGCGCCGGGAAGGGCGCTGCCGTCTTCGGCGACGACCTTGCCGTAGACATTCCCGCTCTGGGCCTGACCCAGAACGAGCCCGGCCATCGCGAATATCGCGAAGGCCAGCGGAACGATCCGCGAGACCCGGAAGTCCTTCATGATCCCTCCTTGTTCCGTCCGCTCGCGCGAACGGTCCCACACACACTTCTCCCCGATCGGAGCGAGCCCCGAGAGGTTCGATACACGCGAAACGATGACGGGGTTCCGAATCTTGTCTGCGGAAATTGCAAGATGAACGCCATATCCTGCCGAGACGTAAGTTGTTGAAAACCGGCTTCTTGCCGCGGACTCTATCCCGTCCCCGCCCGCTGTCAATCAACTTTTTGAATTTGCATCCAATTAACTCATTTCCGTTTCCACAACTTGGACCGTGCCGACCCGGTTTGCGCGAGGCGTAGCGACCGCGAGCGCCGGTGCGGCAAAGCGACGCAGGAGCCTGGCTCTGGCTCTTGGCTCTTGGCTCTTGGCTCTTGGCTCTTGGCTAAAACGCTAACCGGGCTTTCTTCGCTTTGTTCGCCGCGTCTCGCGTCCAACCCCCGGGGTTGCTCGCTCTCACGCAACGACACGCCCGGTTGCGCCGCTGCTCGCGCGCGGGCTACGATCCTTTGATGGTCCTCGAAAAGTCCGTTTACGTCCGACGGCTGTCCACGATGCGGGAACGCCTCGCTTCACTCTCCGCGCAGGGCGTCGTCGCCACCCCCTCCTCGAACCTCTTCTACCTGACGGGGATCGACTTCCATCGAAGCGAGCGGCTGACCGCGCTGTTCCTCTTCCGCGACCGGGAGCCCTTCGTGCTCTGCCCCGCTTTCGAAGCGGACAGGCTGCGCGGGATGTCGGCCGTGCCCGAGATTCACACGTGGGAGGAAACCGAGGACCCGTTCGCTCTGGCCGCCTCCCTGTTTCCCGGCGCCGCCGGAACTCTCGCGATCGAGCCTTCGACCGCCTACGACGATGCCGAGCGGCTGCTGAAGGCGCGTCCCGGCTGGAAGGGCGTCTCTGCCGCGTCCGTGTTCGGCGCTCTGCGTATGGTCAAGACCGCGGAAGAGATCGACGCGATCCGGAAGGCGATCGCCTCCGCGGTTCCCCGGTTCGCGCGCGCGTTCGAGTCTCTCACTTCAGGGAGCATCGAAGAGGAGGTTTCCGCGCGGTTCGGCGGCGACAACGTCGTGCAGTTCGGCCCCTCTTCCGCGCTGCCGCACGGCGCGTCGGGGCCCCGCGCCCTCGCGGCCGGAGAAGCCGTCTTGATCGACGCCTGGGACCGCCCGGGCGGCTACTACTACGACATCACACGCTCGACCTTCTTCGGGACGCCGACCGACGAGTACCGCAGCATCTGGTCGGTCGTTCTGGACGCGCAGACCGCCGGAATCGAAGCCGCCGCCCCCGGTGTCCCGTGCTCCGAGGTGGACGCCGCCGCCCGCCGGGTGATCGACGCGGCCGGCTACGGCGAGTACTTCACCCATCGTCTCGGGCACGGCCTCGGAATCGACGTGCACGAGCCGCCGTACATGGTCGGCCACGATCAGACCATCCTGGAGCCCGGAATGACGTTCACGTCCGAGCCCGGGATCTATATCCTCGGCCGCTTCGGCATCCGGATCGAGGACGACATCCTCGTCACCGACCGCGGCTCCGAGAGCCTGTCTCCACGCGTCTCGCGACTCGAGCCCATCCCGGCTTGACGTCTTGATCCGGGCCGCCGCGGCCGCCGCGGCCACTGTCTCGGCCGTCCTTTTTCTCTCCGCCGCGGCGCTTCCGGCCGACGTCTCCCCTGCGGAGGTGCAGGAGGCATCCGAGGTGGCGCGCCGCGCCGCCTTCGATGTCCTTCGGAACCCGCCGGCCCGGCTGTTCTGCGAGGCACTCGACGTCGACGGGATCGTTCAACGACGCCTCGGAACGGCCGAATGGAGCGGCCTCACCGAACGCCAGCGGGAGGAGCTTCGCGCGGCGGTTCGCGAGCGATTCTTAAAGACGCTCGCGGCACCTCGCTCGACGACGACGGACATTCCGTGGTCGGTGATGGTCCCCGCGGGCGCCGGAATCGACGCCCTCTTCGGGCTCCGCTACGACGACCGACTGCTGAAGACTCGATGGGTCCTCCGACGATCCCGCGGGGGCTGGCACATCGAGGACATCGTGCTGACCGAGCCCGGCGTGTCGCTAGCAGCCGGCGCGGCCGAGTCGCTCGGACGCCGGCCGATCGAGCGGCGCACGCGGCGCCAGGAAATCTGGTCGAATGCCGGCCCCCGCCTCGGGGCGATCGGGATCCTCGCCCTTCTCTGCCTCGCGCTCCGGTTCCGGGTTCCGAAGCAGAAACGCGCCCTCCTCTACCTGACGGCGAGCGCCCCGGCTGCTCTGTTCGCGATCGACGGCGCTCTGGCGATCCATCGCGCGATGTCGGAGCCGTACGTCATCGGGGTTCAGCCGGCGTCCGAGCGCTGGCGGCAGGAAGAACAGCTCGCCTCCGCCGCGGAGCGCGAGGGGCGTCCCGAGGCGGCGCACGGCCACTGGAGCCAGGCGCTCGCGGCAGGCGGTCCCGCCGGGCCGCTCGAGTACGAGATCGGGATGGCGGCGCGCCGCCGTGGAGACGTCGATCGCGCGAAAGCGGCATTTCTGAGGGCTCTCGGCGAGGCGCGTCCCGCTCCTGGCGCGGCGAAGGAGCTCGCTTCCCTGGCGGTCGAGGCGGGGCGGTTCGCCGAGGCGGAACCGCTTCTCCGCGGATACCTCGCGATGGCCGGACCTGATCCCGACGCCCTGTCGCTGCTCGCGGTCGTCCAGACGAACCTCGGCCGCGGAAGCGAGGCGCTCCGGTCGATCGCCGACGCGCGCGCACTCGTCACCGGGGAAGGCTGGCGCGGGGAAGAGCTGGAGGCCCAGGTCCGGGCCCGCGCGGGCGACGCGGCCGGTTGCGTCGCGGCGCTCCGCCAGCTCGAAACGCAGGGCGAGCTCGACCGCTCGGCCCTGCGATCGAACCCCGAGTACCTCCCGATCGCCACGGACCCTGCGTGGGTCGCTTTCTTGAACGAGAAACGAAAGAAGTAGCCGCCGCGGGTCAACGCTTAACAGCCCGTGGAAAAAAGGTGTGGGATGGCGTTGCGAGCGCCGCAGGGCCGGCTGGGAGGCGACGCGACGAAGGCGATGCTGTTCGCATCGGGGAGGAGC
>JBDTRB010000056.1:0-24047 GCA_039931865.1 Acidobacteriota bacterium
CTCGGATGGTTGGGAGATCCCCGGGTGTCCGGTCAACGGCCCCTCTGTCGATGCGCAGGGCCGGCTGGTCGCGGTCACCTGGTTTACCGGCGCTCAGGGGCGGGCCCGAGTCCAGGTGGCGTTTTCTGCTGACTCGGGGGCGACCTTCGACGCTCCTCAGATCATCGACGCGGCGAACCCTCTCGGTCGCGTCGGACTCGTCCTCGACGAGAATGGCGATGCCCTCGTCTCGTGGGTGGCGGGGGAAGGCCTCAAGCCCTCGATCCGTCTGCGCCGCGTCCGGCGGCGCGGATCGATGGGAGCGCCGATCGTGATCTCGGAAACGGCGGCGGCAAGAACGAGCGGTTTTCCTCGAATCAAGCGCACCGGCGATACTCTGGTCGTCGCCTGGGTAGATCCGCAGGAACCATCCAGGCTGCGCGCCGGCGTTCTCAAAGCGGCGATCGTGGAGTAACGACCCGGCATCCGGAGCCGGCGGAAGCCGAACGCACGTACGACTTTGACGTGCTCTGTTTCCGGGGGCCTGCGACGACCGGCCAGGTAGAAAGCGTTCTCGGATGGTCTCGCACTTGCACAGTGTTCTGGGAGGAGGCTTCAAATGGCCGAACAGAGTAAGTGCAAGGCTTCTGGGTGCAAGTGCAAGGAGACGAAGGTGAACGGATGCTGCTCAGAATCCTGCTCGCAGGGAAAGATGACCGGCGGGAAGTGCGGGTGCGGTCACCCGGACTGTAAGTAAAACATCAGAGCGTGGATCGGTCTCGGGCCGGCGTCGCTCGAAGGGCCGGCTCGAGCCGGTGACGCCGGAGGGACGGCGGGAGTATTACCAAGCGATTTCCAGCCTCCAGGTCCGGCCCTGATCGACGTCGGTAGGACGCCGGAGGGGCCGGATCCTGGTTCTCCTTTCTTTCCGGAACTCAAACGCAAGGTCGCTGAGTTCGCGCGCGAGTACAGGCCGCGCGTGATCCTCGTGGAAGACAAAGCCAGCGGTCAAAGTCTCATACAGCAGCTCAAACACGGATCGACCCTCGCGATCCTGCCGGTGAAGGTGGACACGGACAAGCGCACCCGTGCCGCCGCGGTGACGCCGCTGATCGAAGCCGGAAAGGTCTTCCTGCCGGAGAGCGCACCGTGGCGAGACGTGTTTCTCAACGAGCTCTCATCGTTTCCATCAGCCGCCCACGACGACATCACGGACAGCACGGTTCAGGGGTTGAACTATCTCCGTCAGAACTCCTACGACGGTAGCTACTTCGAAGTCCTTTCGGCGTTCTTTGACGGAGCGAATCCGGCCCCTCTCGATCCATATCTCGAGTCGTGCAAAGCCGAACTCCCCGCCTGGCACCCCGCAGATGACCGCAAGGGTAGGCAGTGCGAGCCGAACGACTGCAATCCGCCTCTCTCCCCCAGTGCACAGATCCTCACATTGCGGATCCCACTAAGTTCGGGCGACAGGATGCCGAACCTTGATGTCCTGGTCGGGGTGTCGATCGTTGCCCGTTTTGTGGCGGGGAGTAGAATTTCCACCATGCTGCGGTCCGCCACTGAAATCGTTCGAACGGACAGTCGCGCAACTAATAGCGGTGATTTGCCCACCGGATCTCTCTGGGTGAAGGTGTTGCCCGGCGTCGGTGCGCGGGAGACGGTTCCCGCCGGGCTGTCCCGGTCGTCCTCAGTGGAGTGGGCACGGGAGCGGCTAGAGACACACTGGTGTAGCCGTAGCGCTTGGCTCCAACTACCCAGCGGGGAAGCCATTTTCTTGCGCGGTCTCAACTAGACCGACAGGAGCTCAAATTGTTGGGGATGGTCGCGATGACTCCCAGGCGGGAGACGCGCGCATCGACGCGCCGGCGACGCCCGAGCAGAAGACGGTGCTGGCACAGCTCTCCGGGCTACAGGTGACGGCCACCGAGCTTGCCGGTAAGAAGATCACGAACCTGCTGACGAAGGCGCCGGGCAACGACGCGTCGATCGGGGGGGCTGAAGGTCGTCACCGCGCGCGGGTGGTTCGCCGCCCGCCCGTCCGGCACCGAGGACGTCCACAAGCTATACGCGGAGAGCTTCGAAGGCCCCCACCACCTGGCCCGGATCCAGGAGGAGGCGCAGGCTGAGGAATGGGACCGCCTGAGAGACGCCCACGTCGCTCGGAAGCAGTCCGGGCCGAAGGCGGTCCCGCGATGAAGCGCATATGGATCGGCAACCCCGACTTCGTCGCTCGGATCCTGGCGTGGTCCGAACGGGACCACCGAACGCCTGCCGATGTTCTGCACCTCGTCGTGGAGGCTGGGCTCCGAGAGGTCGACAGGATGGGCGTGCTGGTTCCCAGTGCGGACAAACGGATCCGCACATCGCAGGCAACGGATCGCTGATGCGGCTGGCGGCCGTTCCGTTGTGTTTCCATCGCGATCCGGAGGAAGCGATCGAGAGATCCGGCGAGAGCTCGCGAACCACGCACCAGGCACCGACGGCCATCGACGCCTGCCGGTACTTCGGTGGACTGATCTGGGGAGCGGTTGCCGGAGTCGAAGAGAGCGATCTCCTCCAGTCGAGGTACTCCCCGATCCCCGGACACTGGGATCATTATCCTCTCGACGGGGAGATCGACGAGGCGGCGAAGGGCTCGTTCTTGCGTCGTAATCCACCGGAGATCAAGGGGACCGGCTTCGCGGTCAGGTCACTGGCGGCGGCATTAAGAAATGAGCTAGGCAGCCCAGGTAGAATTTCTAAAGAACATTGCGATTTCCTTTCTCTCCCGACCTGATCTCACGAGACAAGAATCCGACCAAATCGCATTATTCCAATATAGTAATATAAGGAAATAATCATCACCCTCGTCCGGTTGGGAGTGTTCCAGGAATAGCCATGAAGCTTTCGTCGTCGGCCCTCGATCTGGTGGCATCCCGCTTCAAAGTGCTGGCCGACCCGCTGCGCCTCCGGATCCTTCAGGTTCTCGACGAGCGGGAGTGCACGGTTGGAGAGCTGGCGAGGCGGCTCGAAACGAGCCAGCCCAACGTCAGCAAGCACGTTCGGATTCTGGATGAAGCGGGATTGCTCGCCCGCCGCCAGGTCGGAACGGCCGTCTACTGCTCGACCGCCGACGCGACGGTCCACGAGCTATGCGAGGTGGTCTGCGCGAGCCTTCGAAAACGGCTGGCTCTACAGGTCGATTCGCTCGGCGTGGCGCGGCGCCGGGCCGTTCGGTCGACGGGGGCAGCCGGGCGAGGGGAGCGACGGCCCGCGACCCGAACATGAGAGGGCTACCGAGGGTGTCGAATTTCAGGAGGAAAGCATGAAGTCTCTCTCACGAATCGTCGGCGTCGGCGTCGTATTGCTGCCCTTGCTGGCGGGGGCCCCCCTGAGGGCAGCTCCCCCGGGGGACCCGGTCAAGGCCGTCTTTCATTTGAACGAGGACGATCCCAAGGAAATCGCCGCGGGCCTGCGCAACATCGAAAACATCCTGACGGAGACGGCGGGTGCCGCCGAGATCGTGGTCGTGGCGCACGGGGAGGCCGTCAAGGAGTTCCTGCGGGATTCTCCAGCGCCGATGCTGGCCGCCGTCGCAAAGCTTCAAAAGACGGGGCGCGTGACATTCGACGTGTGCCACAACACGCTCGAGCACATGGGCAAGAAAGACTCCGACGCCTGTCAGGACTGCAGGGTCGTCCCTTCCGGGGCGCTCGAGGTCATCCGGCTTCAGACGAAAGGCTACTCGTACTTCAAGCCGTAACCCATGTCCGGCGCTCGAACTTCGACGCGCTGGACTCGAGCAATTTTTGAAGAAAGAGGTACGTAATGAAATTCGCCCAATTCATGGCCACCTGGCCCGGCCGCGTGATCCGAATCACAGCAGGCCTCGCGCTAATGGTCTGGGGCCTCCGTCTGGGCACTCCCCTCGGTATCGCGGTGGGAATTTTCGGGCTCCTGCCCTTGGCCGCCGGGCTCTTCAACTTCTGCGCGATCTCCTTCCTGATCGGCGCGCCGTTCTGGGGTCGCGATGCGACGGCCGGGATGGGGCGCGGAAAGCCGGCGTGACGGATCGTTCGATCCCCTCCGCCAGCCGCCCTTCGCGGGCGCGCGTTGTAAAACGCGCGGCTTTCGCCGCGGCGGGCCTCGTTGCCGCTGCGTTGCTCCTTCTGGCCTTCAAGAGGCGTCCGCCGGCGCCCGGCTCCGTCGAGATCCGGACCCCCCGGGAGATCGAGTTCACGGCCTCGGTCAACGCCCGCCCGTTTACGAGCGGCTGGATGATGCCCGGCTACCACGCCATCGTCTGGAAGGGCGGCCGGGCCGCCCACTTCGCCCTGCTTCAGGCCGACGTGACCGACACTCAGATTCTCGATGCTCTCGAATCCCTGGGCGCGCGTCCGGGCAACAACCTGACGATGGAAGCCTGGGATAAACGCGAGGACCCAAAAAACCCGGCGCCGGACACTGTCATCGCGGGTCCGCCCGTCGAGATTCTGCTGCGGCTGCCGGGACGCGCCGAGCTCGTTCCGTTCGCGTCCGTCCTCTCGGATTCGGGCGCCCGCGGGCTGGAAATGAGATTCGGAGGGAACCGGATCAACATCCCGAAGTGGAAATCCGGCTGCGTCGTCTGCCTTTACTCCTGCCCTGGAAGCAAGGTGGGGAACGCGCGCTACACCGTGCGGGATTACGCGCGGGAGGCCACCCGATTTCGAGTGCGGGAAGGCGCACTGCCGGCAGACGGAACGCCGGTGGGAGTCGTTTTTCGCCTCCCGCAGGGGACGACCCATGCGTGAGCTTCTGATGTTCGCCGCGCTGTTTGCAGCGTGGTTTCTTCTGCAGAGATTCGTCCTGCCCTGGTTCGGGGTGGAAACCTGACTCTCCAGGGGCGCCGCGTGCCGGCGTCTGAAAGGGTCGAACGTCGCGAGTGCAGACCCCACTTCCTCCGAGGACGCGACGTGATCCCGCCCGGCTTGCCGGATGACCGGTGAGCGGTCGAGCGCGGGTTCTCCTCGTGGGCGGCGGTCATTCGCATCTGGAGATTTTGAGACGACACATTCTGAAGCCCCATCCGGGCATCTCTCTGACCCTCGTCTCCGCCGCTTCGAAGCACCATTACTCCGGAATGGTGCCGGGCTTCCTCGCGGGAACCTACCGTGAAGCGGAGATCGCGTTCGACCTCGCGGCCCTTTGCGCGAGCGCCGGAAGCCGATTCCTCGAGGGCAAGGCCGTCTCCGTTGATCCGACGCGGCGCGTCGTGCGGATGGCGGACGGAGAGGAAGTCGGCTACGACCTGGTCTCCTTCGGCGTCGGTTCGAGCACGCGGGGTAGCAGCCTCCCGGGAGTTCGCGAGCACGCGTGGACCGTCAAGCCCATCGGGCGAGCCGTCGCTCTGCGGGCCGCTCTGATGGGGCTCGCGGGCCGGACGGGCAGCGAGGTGGTGCGTGCGGTCGTCGTGGGTTCGGGCGCGGCGGGTATCGAGGTCGCCTGCGCGGCGGCCGCCGTCTTCGAACGGGCCCGTCGCCCCCGGAAGCTGACGATCGTGGGCGACGGACCGGAAATCCTGGACGGCTACGCCCCTCGGCTGCGCCGCCGCGCCCTGCGTGTTCTGGAGTCGAAACAGTGCTCGATTCTGCTCGGCGCGCGCGTTGCCGAGGTTAGACCCGGCTCGGTGCGACTCTCGGATGGCCTGGAAATTCCTTCGGATCTGACGGTGTGGCTCACCGGGCCCGCGCCCTACGGCCTTTTCGAGGGATCCGGGCTCGCCCTGGATGGACGGGGATACCTCATGGTGGACGACGCCCTGCGTTCCGTCTCCGACGGGCGCGTCTTCGGAGCCGGTGACTGCGCCACGCTCTCTTCCCATCCCGACACGCCGAAGGCTGGTGTGTATGCGGTACGGGAGGGCCCCGTGCTGTGGAAGAGCTTGGTCGCGACGGTGGAAGGAACGAGTTTCCCCCGCTACGTCCCTCAGGAAGACTTCCTGTCCATTCTCAACACGGCCGACGGCAGGGCTCTTTTGCGTTACCGCGGCATCGTGTCCGGAAGCGGATGGGCCTGGCGGCTGAAGGACCGTATCGACCGGCGTTTCGTGCGCAAGTATCAGACGCTGGAGTCCGATGTCCTCCAGTCTCCGGGAGCAACGCGGACCTCGACGGCTCGATGACCTTCCGGACTCGACGGCGCCGATGTCGTAGACGGCCGTGTGTGGCGGTGTCCAGGATCTCGGGGTCGTGTTCTCCGGACACGGGCGTCGAGGAGAGGGGGGGATTGTCGAGGCGCCGGGCGTCGTCGCGGGCGACCCCACTCCCTACGGCCGATGCTTCTATAGCGCGCTGGACTCAGCGCCGCGGGGTCTCCGCTCACGCTCTGAGGCCGCCGCCCTCGCCGCCGGGAAAGAAGGCCGAGCCGATCCCCGAAGCCAGCGCGATCAGAGCGATTCTTCGCAGAATTACGCCGGCCGGTAGACAAGGTTCTGCCACGGACACCCACCGACCGTCAGCGGCATGTCACGACGTCCCCTTCGATCCCTGGCGGGGCGGCGTGGACGAGTTTCCGATCGCGAAGACCGAACTGAAGCTCATCGCGGCCGCTGCGATCATGGGGCTCAGAAGCAGACCGAAGAAGAAACGTGGCCAGATACCCAACTCGTTTGTGGAATGGGCCGCTTCTAGGGTGAGCCTCCGCGCCGGCCAAAGCTCTTAAAGACAAGCCAGAGAACGCCGACCACGACCACGATCCCGAGGATCCACCAGACGTAGCCGTAGCCCATGCCCATATGGCCGCCCATACCTGTGCCACCCATCCTTTACCTCCGTGTGCTCGGGAGCAGGATCACTTCATCATGGGGCATTTGGACATCGAATCCTCCATGCCCTTCATCACACCCATCCGCATGTGCTCCATCATGTGCTTCATCATTTCCGGCTGCATCGCCATCATCTGCTGGCGCATCTCTTTACGCTGAGCAACAAGCTCGTTGACCACGGCGGCTGTAGCATCGACCTTTTTTCCGCCTTTGGCCGCGTCCATGCTTTTGACGAGACCGTCGAGCCGTGCGTCCATGGCGTCCATCTTGGCCATCATCTCCTTGTGGTGCGCCATCATCGTCGATTCGTCCATCGTCTTGTCGTCCATCATGCCGGGCTTGCCCGCCATGTCCATCTTGTGCGCTGGCGCTGCAGCGGGCGTCGGCTGCTGCGCCCGGAGAGTGGTGGTTGCGAGGGAAACCAGCAGGACCGCTATTGTTCGACTGAACTTCATGGAAGGACTCCTTTTCTATCTGTTACTCACTTTGTGGCGGCTCGCGTGCGTAAACATGCGCACGATACCGTGTTTCAGGTGTTCCCGGGGGGGGCAGGTGGATTCATCAGCCGTGCTGTTGAAGACCAAGCCAGAAAACTCCGGGTTCCATCACGATCTGAAGGTCCTTCAAGCAGTCATCTGACCAATCCCGTTAACCTCGCATACTTCGGTCTTCTGTTTACCGCCTCTCAAACGATAGCCGGGGTCGTCGCCTACCGTCATGATCTGTTCGTATCAAGACACGGCAACCGACAGGCCCTGAGCATTTCGCCGTGGATCGGGCGCTGTCGACGACGCTCTTATGGAGATTTGACCCGCACCGACGTGTGGCGCACCGCTGAACCCTACGGCCCAGATCTTGCATCCTATCTCAGTTGTTACAAGGAGCGTTTCATGGAAGAACAGGGCAAATGTAAGAACTCGGTGTGCAAGTGTCACGAGACCAAGGTGGGCGGATGTTGCTCGGATCCCTGTACTCAAGGGAAGAAAACGGGCGACGACAAGTGCGGATGCGGCCACCCCGACTGCGTCAACGCTTGAATCTTCCTCCGAGCCGGCGCCGGGTCATGCAAACCGGCGCCGGCGACCATTTAGGATCTCTGCCTCCCCGCTGACCCTCCGCGGAAAGCGTCAGAACTTTCTGAAGATTGAGTCGGCCCAGTCTCGGTGAATTGCCGATCACGGAGACCGAACTGAGGCGCAGCGCCGCCGCGGCGATCATCGGATTCAGAAGCACGCCGAGAGAACTCCCGCAGCGATCGGGATCCCGGCGACGTTATAGATGAAGGCGAAGAAGAGGTTCTGCTTGATGTTTCGCATCCTTGCACGAGAGAGCGACCGGGCTTTGACATCAGGTCACCCCGCAAGGGCGTGAGGCAAGCAGGCTGCGTCCAATTCGAGGAGGAAGACGACCCGCTGCGGCGTCTTCATGTTCGCGCCCGCTTTAGGAGCGGGTTGTGCCAGGAACCGTCCGGAGCGATGAGCACATCAGCCTTCTTCGGTCCCCGGCTGCCGCGCTTGTAGGGTCGGACCCGGTGGTGAGTCTTCAGAACCGGATCGACCACCGCCCATGCAGCTTCTACCGCGTCCTCGCGGGTGAACCTCCAGGGTGCTCGTCCGGAATCGGTAGAGCCGGAAGATCATCTTGTGGACGAGGTCGCCCGTGAAACCGAAAAGCACCAGCGCGTCTGAACACGAAGCGGTCATCGAACACCTTCCTTCACAACTCCTCTCGTCCGATTCGCTCCGGCGATTGTTCCTGCGGCGGAAGTTCTCCGACCCGCCGGTGTTCGAGCACCTTGAGCTCCTTGAGAAGCTCGCGGGCTTCCGCACCATCCTTCTCCGGCAACACCATCTCAATCAATCGCAGCGCCATCACGGTCTTCTCCCGTCCACTTCCAGTTACGAATCTCCGGCAGATCCTCGCCGTATCTGGCGATGTATTTCTTGTGCTCGATCAGCTTGTCCTTGAGCTGCTGCTTCAGTGAGATGCCCGTGTCGCCGGTCTGCGGCAGGCGGTCGATGGTGTCCATCACGAGATGAAAGCGGTCCAGATCGTTCAGCACCGTCATGTCGAACGGCGTCGTGATGGTGCCCTCCTCCTTGTAACCCCGGACGTGGATGTTCTCGTGGTTGGTGCGGCGGTAGGTCAGCCGGTGAATCAACCAGGGGTAGGCATGGAAGGCAAAAATGACGGGCTTGTCCCTGGTGAAGAGCTCGTCGAAGTCAGCGTCGCTCAATCCGTGCGGGTGCTCTGTTTGCGGCTGGAGCCTCATCAGGTCGACGACGTTGACCACCCGGATTCTGAGGTCGGGCAGATGCTTCCGCATGATGGATACGGCTGCGAGCGTCTCCAGCGTGGGCACGTCGCCACAACAGGCCATGACCACGTCTGGGGCGACCCCCTGGTCGTTGCTGGCCCACTGCCAGATGCCGATGCCCTCGGCGCAATGCCTGGCGGCGGCGTCTATCGTCAGCCACTGCGGCGCCGGGTGTTTGCCCGCGATCACGACATTGACGTAGTGGCGGCTGCGGAGGCAGTGGTCCATGACCGAAAGCAGGCAGTTGGCATCCGGCGGCAAATACACGCGCACAATCTCTGCCTTCTTGTCGACGACGACGTCAATGAATCCGGGGTCCTGATGCGTGAAGCCGTTATGGTCTTGACGCCAGACATGCGAGGAGAGCAGGTAGTTCAACGAGGCAATTCTTCTCCGCCACGGCAGACGCGATGTCACTTCGAGCCATTTTGCGTGTTGGTTGAACATCGAATCGATGATGTGGATAAAAGCCTCGTAACAGTTGAAGAGCCCGTGACGGCCGGTGAGGAGATACCCCTCCAGCCAGCCCTCGCACTGGTGTTCGCTCAACATCGCGTCGAGCACCCGTCCAGCGGGGGCGAGGAATTCGTCGTTCGGCTGGGTCGCCGCGTCCCACTGGCGTCCGGTAACCTCAAACAGCGCCTCGAGACCGTTGGAAAGCGTTTCGTCAGGGCCGAAGACCCGGAAGTTGCGCTGCTCGCTGTTCAGCTTCGCGACATCCCGGAGGAAGGGGCCGAGCACGTGCGTGTCGCCGATGCCGCGCACCCCCGGTGAGGGCACCCCGACTGCGTAGTCGCGGAAATCCGGCATCCGCAGGTCGCGGAGCAGAATGCCGCCGTTCGCATGGGGGTTTGCGCCCATGCGTCGTTCGCCCTTCGGTGCAAGTTCGGCAAGTTCCGGTTTCAAGCGCCCCTGCTCATCGAAAAGTTCCTCCGGCTTGTAGCTCTTCATCCAGCTCTCCAGCTGCTTGAGATGCTCGGGGTGGCCGGCGTCCACGAGCAGAGGCACCTGGTGCGATCGGAAGGTGCCTTCGATCTGTTTTCCATCGACCACCTTCGGGCCCGTCCAGCCTTTCGGCGACTTGAGAACGATCATGGGCCAGCGGGGACGCGTGGTATCGCGATTGCTCCGAGCATTGGCCTGGATGCGCAGGATGTCCTCGATGGCACGGTCCAGGGCGGCAGCCATGAGCTGGTGCATCACCATGGGATCGTCCCCTTCGACAAAATAGGGCGTCCAGCCGCATCCGCGGAGAAACTGCTCCAGTTCCTCAGGCTCGATGCGCGCGAGGATCGTCGGATTGCTGATCTTGTAGCCGTTGAGGTGAAGGATCGGCAGCACCGCACCGTCCGTGATGGGGTCGAGGAACTTGTTTGAGTGCCAGGCTGTCGCCAGCGGACCCGTTTCAGCTTCGCCGTCGCCGACGACGCAGGCGACGACGAGATCGGGACTATCCAACACGGCCCCGAAGGAATGGCTGAGTGAATAGCCCAGCTCGCCGCCCTCATGGATCGACCCGGGGCACTCCGGCGATGCGTGGCTGGGAATTCCTCCGGGAAACGAAAACTGAAGAAAGAGCTTCTGAAGCCCGGCCTCATCCTGGCTGATCTTGGGGTAGACCTCGCTGTACGTGCCCTCGAGATAGGTGTTGCCCACGACAGCCGCACCGCCGTGGCCCGGGCCGGATACGTAAATCATGTCGAGGTCGTACTTCTTGATGACCCGGTTCAGGTGCACGTAAATGAAATTCTGCCCGGGGGTCGTGCCCCAGTGCCCCAACAGCAGGCGTTTCACATCCGCGAGCGCCAGCGGCCTCTTCAGAAGCGGGTTGTCGTACAGATAGATTTGGCCGACAGACAGGTAGTTGGCAGCACGCCAGTAGGCATCCATCTTCAGCAGCAGTTCCGGAGTCAGCGTCTCTGGCCCTGATGTCATCGTTCCCTTCCTCCCGTTGGCGCGCCAAGACCGAGCACCTGACACACCGACCTTGCGATCATCAGCTCTTCCTCCGTGCGAATCACGCGAACCGTCGCCGGGCTGGCGTCGGTGGAAATCACGGCGGCGTGGGCCGCATTGCGCGCCTCATCGAGGCCGACGCCCAGAAAGCCGAGCCCTTCGCATATCCGCGCGCGAACCGACGACGCGTTCTCGCCGATGCCTCCGGCGAACACTAGCGTGTCGAGCCCGCCGAGCGCAGCGGCGTACGCGCCGATCGCCTTCTTGATCTGATAGCAAAACAGCGCCACCGCCTCGGCCGCCCGCACGTCGTGCGCCTCGCGGTCGAGCAAGTCCCGCATGTCCGAACTGGTTTCGGACATTCCGAGCAACCCTGACTGCGAATTCACCATCTCATTGAACTGCTTCGCGCTCATCTTTTCGGTGCGCGCGAGATACCAGACAATCCCCGGGTCAAGGTCCCCGGAGCGGGTGCCCATCGGGACGCCGCCGGCCGGGGTAAAACCCATGCTCGTATCCGCGGATCTGCCTTCGAGCACCGCTGCCAGGCTCGCTCCGCTGCCGAGGTGGGCGAGGACGACACGCCCGTTTGCCGCCTTTTCCCCCGAGAGACGTTCGAGTTCCTGCATCAAATAGGCGTACGACAGACCATGAAACCCGTAGCGTCGGATGCCCTGCGCTTCGTAGCGGCGCGGGATCGGCAACATCCGGGCCACGCGCGGCAGATCGTGGTGAAACGCAGTATCGAAACACGCGAACTGGGGCACGTCAGGAAACCGACGTCGAAACGCCTCGACGAGCAAAATCTCTTCGGGCAGGTGGTCGGGGTCGAATGGGCTCAATCGGCGCAGTTCCTCAACCACCTCCAGCGTGATTCGCGTCGGCTCGCTGTACCTCGGCCCCCCATCCACCACGCGATGCCCCACTGCGGTCAACGTATCGCGCCCGCTACGTTTCTCGATCCAATCCATCAGCACGCCCACCGCCACCTTGTGATCCGGCGCCGCCACTGACCGCGAAAAGGTATCCTCCTGGCTGACACCCGTCACCCGCAGGACCGCCTCCGGCCGTCCGATCCGTTCGATCCCGCCTTTGAGGATCCGTCGGAGCGAGTCGCCCACCTCGAACAGCGCGAACTTGACGCTCGACGACCCGCCATTGATCGTCAGGATCAGTCCTGCGCCAGGGGACCGGTGCGTCGCCTTTTCAGTCATGCAACCGAATCTCCAACCTGCAGGTCCTGGCCCTCCTCGACGTCGGACCGACCTCGGACCGACGCCGGGCAGGCCGGACTCCGGTTCTACTTCTTTGAAATGGTGGAGGCGGCGGGAGTTGAACCCGCGTCCGGAAGCGTCACGGGAAAGGCTACTCCATGCTCAGCCTCTTCTTTAGTTTCGTCCGGTCGCCTCAAGAAGAGGCAAAACAGCGGTCGGACAACCCCGAATAGGTTTCGCCGGTCCGTCCGGGGGTCCGGACCGGCTACACCCGCATTTGGCGTCGGCGTACGAGACCCGGCGGGTGCGGTTCCCGGACACCGTCACTGCGCGTTAATTACGCAGCGAGAGCGAGATTGCTGTTATTGGCAGCTATCATTTTTCACCTTTTAACGAGGTAGGTGAGGCCTCGGCATGCAACCTGACGCGTGCTCGTCCCCGTCGAAGCCGTTTCGCCCCCGATAAGCCGGGAGCCCGTTCGTCGGGCTCAAAGATCGGAGACCAACATAACACTCGGCGGCCGACGATTTTCGCTGGAACGGGTTTACTTCTCGTCAGTCATTCAAGCGAAACGCGAAGTAATTTCACCGAATTTAAAAAAACGAGGATGTCCGGCCCCAGGTGAATCATGGCCGCCTGAATGGGCCCGATCCAGCCGAGAAGCGCCGCGGTGATTCCCAGCACATGAACCACCCCGACTCCGAAAATCAGGTTCTCCTGGATCGTCCGATAGGCTCGGCGGGCGATCGCGCGGGCGGTGACGATACGGCCGAGATCGTCGGTCATGAGTGCGATGTCGGCGGCTTCGATCGCGGCCTGCGTTCCACCCGCGCCCATGGCGATCCCGACGTCGGCTTTGGCGAGGGCCGGCGCGTCGTTGACTCCGTCGCCGATCATCGCCACGCGGAACCCCTTCTTCTGTAGTTCCGAGATCGCGGCGACCTTTGCCTCGGGGAGAAGCTCGGGAAAGACCTGATCGACGCCAATGGCGTCCGCGACGGCCTTCGCGGTGGCGCGGTTGTCGCCGGTGAGCATAGCGATTTGCCGGACTCCTGTGGCGCGCAGCTTCGCGATTGCCTCGCGGGCGCCTGGCCGGACCTCATCTGCGATCTGGAGGATTCCGATCGGACGGCCGTCGAGAACGACGTAGACGGCCGTCGCCCCGGGTTCGGCTGCGTTCGTTGGCGGCTCCAGGCCGCTTTCGCGCAGCAGCGCCTCATTCCCGACCAGCGTGGGTTTGCCTTCGACCGTCGCCTTGACGCCTCGGCCCTGAATCGCCTCGAAGGAGTCTGGTTCGGGAAACTCTATGCCTGCGGACTTCGCTCTCTCGACGACCGCCAGGGCGAGCGGATGTGACGAACGGCGGTCGGCGGCAGCCGCGATCCGGAGCACCTCATTCTCGCCTCCGGGATTTGCGAGGGCGACCACCCCGACGACTTTCGGCTTGCCGATAGTGAGGGTTCCCGTCTTGTCGAAGACCATCGCGTCGACTCTGGCGAGCGTCTCGAGGTACACGCCGCCTTTGATCAGAATCCCGCTTCGGGCGGCTCGCGCGATCGCGGCGATCATCACCATCGGCGTGGCGAGGCCGAGCTCCGCCGGGGACGTGAAAATCATCAGGGTGACGATCTTCCGGACGTCGTGCGTGAAGAGGAAAACGACCAGGAGGAACAGGAAGACGACGGGGATCAACCAGGCCGAGACTCGATCCGCGAGCTTCTGGACGGGAGCCTGCGACTCCTCCGCCTCCTCGACGAGCTTCACGATGCGGGCAAAGGTGGTGTCGGCTCCCGCTTTTTCCGTCCGCACCTCGATGGCGCCCGACTCCAGCACGGTTCCGGCGAACACCGCCGATCCTTCGGCCTTGTCCTTCGGGACGCTCTCTCCGGTAATCGGCGCCTCGTTGACGGATCCATTTCCCGAGGACACCTGACCGTCGACGGGAACCTTCTCGCCGGCACGCACGAGGACCACATTTCCCGGCCGAAGCTGATCGATCGAAACGGTCCGCTCCCGGCCCTCTTCCCGGAGGATGGCGGTCTGCGGGATCGACCCGACGAGACCGCGAATCGAGGCGCGCGCGCGATCGGTGTTCAACTCCGCGATGAACTCCGCGATCAGGATGATGACCATCAGCACGGCGCCGGCGATCGCTTCTCCTCCGATCAGAGCGATCAACGTCGCGATCGTCACGAAGATCTCGGTCCCGATCCTTCGCTCCCGGATGAGATCGAGGATGCCGGTCTTGACGAGCGGGTAAAGGCCGACGGTCACGGCGAGCCACAGAACCCAGGTCGGCACCAGGTCTCGCCAGAAGAGAACGACGACGATTCCGGTCAGCACGATGCGACCGATCTCGATCCAGCGATCCCGCGTCAGAAGCGAGACCATCGGAACGTGCGGTGATTCCGACGCGCCGCGTGCGACCTCGGCGGCCCCTTTACCGGTCGGTGACACAGCGTCCATCAGGCCACCACCGTTTTTCTGCCGACCCGGCGCCGCCAGGCCGCGACCCACCCCGGCCAGCGGCGCTCCAGTGACCCGTAGAGCACGGGAAGAACGATCAAGGTGAGCACGGTTGACGTCACGAGACCGCCAATCACCACGGTCGCGAGCGGGCGCTGCACCTCGGACCCTGCGCTCGTCGAAGTTGCCATCGGGATGAACCCGACGCTCGCCACGAGAGCGGTCATGAGCACCGGCCGAAGCCGGGTTCCCGATCCTTCGAGCACGGCTTCCTCGAGCGGTCGGCCCAGCGCTCGAAGCTGATTGATGTAGGAGAGGAGAACGACGCCATTCAATACGGCCACGCCGAAAAGGGCGATGAAGCCGACCGAGGCGGACAGGTTCAAATGCAGTCCCCGCAGCCAGAGCGCCGCGATCCCTCCGATCAAAGCGAAGGGGACGTTGAACATGACGAGAATCGCCTGCCGCACGTTCCCGAAGCTCGTGTAGAGCGATCCGAGAATGACGAGAAGGACCAGGGGAACGATGAGTTTGAGCCGTTTCATGGCGCGCTCCTGATTTTCAAACTGCCCGCCATATGTCACGAAGTAGCCTTCCGGGAGGGACACTCGACGCCCGACCTCCCGCCGCACTTCATCGGCGAATCCGCCGAGATCCCGGCCGCGGACATTGCTTTGAACGATGACCATCCTCTCTCCGTTTTCATGGTTGATGAGCTCGGGACCTTCCGCGACGCGAACCCGTGCGATCTGCGCAAGGGGAATCCGGCCGCCCGCCGGTGTGTTCACGAGCAGCCCTGCGACGCCCTCCGGGGTGGAGCGGTAATTCTCGGCCAGCCGGACCACGATCGGAAATCGTTTACGGCCGTCGATGACCTCGCTCGCCTGGGCTCCGCCGATTCCGGCCTGCACCGCTTCGCGGACGTCCGCGACCGTGAGCGCGTTCCGCGCGAGCGCCGCTCGATCCACCTCGATCTCGACCTGCATGGCGCCGGCGCTGACGTCGACCGAAACATCTGCTGCGCCGGGCACGTTCGAGATCACGTCCCGGATCTCGGCGGCCTTTCGTTGAAGAACGGGAAGGCTGTCGCCAAAGACCTTGACGCCGAGCTCCGTTCTGACGCCCGAGATCGCTTCATCGAGCCGCATGGCCATGGGAGCAGTGAAGTTGTAGTCGATCCCGGGAATCTCTTTCAGCGCCGCGTCCATTTTCGTGACGAGCTCATCGTTCGAGCGCGCCTTCCATTCCTTGCGCGGGCGAAGAATCACGTACACGTCTCCGGCGTAGAGACCCATCGTTTCTGTCGCAAGCTCCGGCCGGCCCATCTTCGTCACGATGCTACGCACCTCCGGAAAGCGGAGCAGAGTCTTTTCGACCTCGCGAGCGATAATCATTCCCTGTGGCAAAGAGGTGCTCGGAAGGCGACGAGTTTCGATCAACATCGAGCCCTCGTCGAGTCTCGGCATGAATTCGGTGCCCAGGAATGGAACCGAAGCGAGAGAAACGGCCAGGAGAGCCACGGCCGAGAGGACGACCGTTCGCGGACGCCTGATGGCTCCGATGAGCGCGCGGGAGTAACGGCGCCCGACGTCATCCAGCCATCGCGCCGGTTTTTCCTGGACGGGCCGGAGCAGGTACGACCCTGCCGCCGGGATGTACGTCAGCGCAAACAGGAGAGATCCGATTACGGCGACACAGACCGTGAAAGCCATGGGACGGAACATCCGCCCCTCGAGACCTTCGAGACTGAAGATCGGCAGATAGACCGCCACGATTATGAAGACGCCGAAGAGAACGGGCCGGCCAACCTCCACGGCCGCCTCCTGGATGACTTTTCGGGTTTCGTGCGGCTCCCCGTCTCGTGAATGCCCGAGACGGCGAACGAAGTTCTCGACCATCACCACCGAGGCGTCCACGATGAGCCCGAAATCGAGAGCCCCCAGGCTCATCAGGTTCGCCGAGACGGCGAAGCGGTTCATGAGAATAAAGGCGAACAGAAGCGACAGCGGGATGACGGAGGCGGTCAGGAGAGAAGCGCGAAGGTTTCTCAGGAAAAGAAAGAGGATCACGACGACGAGAAGGCCGCCTTCGAGGAGGTTCCGAAACACGGTCGACGTCGTGCGGTCGACGACTTCGCCCTGGTTGTAAAAGGGGCGAATCTTCACGTCGCGGGGGAGAAGCTTCTCGACCTCACGCAAGCGCTCCTGGACGCGGCGCACGACCTCACGGCCGTTCGAGCCCTTGAGCATCACGATCATTCCCGAGAGCGTCTCGCCCCGGCCATCCCTCGAAACGGCGCCCTCGCGAGGCATCGGTCCGACGCTGACCTGCGCCACGTCGCTCACCAGAACCGGGGCCCCACCGACTCCGGTCTTCACAACGACGCTCGCGATCTGATCGCTCGTGAGCAGCCGCGCGAGCCCGCGGACGGTGAACCGCTCCCCGCGGTCCTCGATGTAGCCGGCTCCGAAATTGCCATTGTTCTTCGCGATCGACGTCTCGAGTTCGGCCAGCGTCAATCCGTAGCCCGCGAGCTTGTTCGGGTCGGCGAGAACGTGGAACTGCTGAACCATGCCGCCCCACGAGTTGACGTCGGCCACTCCGGGGACAGTTCGGAGGAGCGGTCGAATCGTGTATTCCTGGATGTTCTTCAGCTCCATCAGCGAAACGGTCGGGGATTCGACGAGATACTGGAAGACCTCGCCCATGGGCGTCGCCGGAGGGCCGAGCGAGGGCTGATATCCGGAGGGCAGGGCCGCTACCGCGTCCTGCATGCGTTGCTGAACCTGCGCCCTGGCGAAGTAGAGGTCCACGTCGTCCTCGTAGGAGATCGTCACGACGGAGATTCCCGCCTTGGAGATCGATCGGACCCCGAGGGTCGACGGCAGGCCCATCATCGACGTTTCCATCGGATACGACACCAGGTTCTCCACCTCGTTCGGCGACAGACCGGGAGCCACGGTGATGACCTGGACCTGGTTGGGCGTCAGATCGGGAAATGCGTCGAAGTTGATCCGGCCGAGCGACCAGACCCCGGCGACCGCGATGAGCAGGGCTCCGGCCACGACAGCTGCCCGGAAGCGGAGGGCGAGAGCGATCCAGCGCGCCATCGTCTCAGCCCTCGGTCATCTTCGAGCGTTCGAACTGCGACTTGACGGCAAAGGCGCCTTCTCGCACGACCAGCTCGCCGGCCTTGATCCCTCGGAGGATTGCCGCGCGGCCCGACGAGCGGTTCCCGAGCTCGACCTCGCGTTTTTCGAATCGCGCGCCACCTGAGCCGTCCGGGGTGACAACGAAGACGACCGGCTTTTCATCTACCAGGACGATTGCGGTATCGGGTACGACGACCGCTTTCGCTTTCGGCCCTGCCTCGATCAGGGCCGTGGCGAACATGCGGGGCTTCAGGCGGCCGGCGCGATTGTCGACGACCGCCTGCACGGGCAGCGTTCTGGTCTTCGCGTCCAACGCTCCTCCCACGCTCCGGACGGTGGCCGGGAAGGCCTCACCCGGAAACGCGGGCACCGTAAAGGTGATTCGCTGTCCCGGGCGGATCGCTCCGGACAACCGCTCCGACGCGGAGATCTCCAGCCAGAGAGTCCTCGAGTCCGTGACGGTGACGAGCGGCGCCCCGGAATCCACGACGGAGCCCGGCGTCGCCTCGCGGCTCAGGACGACCCCCGAGATCGGCGATCGAAGCGTCACCTCCCCGGATATGGCGGCTGACCCGATGGATGTCATCCCGGCTCGTGCGCGTTCGGATTCCGATTGCGCCTGCCGAAGGGCGGATCTAGCCCCCTCTTCGTCGGAGCGAGCCCGCTCCACCTCCTGCCGCGCTGCGGCCTTCGCATCCAGAAGGCGCTCCGCACGCTCCCGCGCGGCGCGAACGTACTCGAGGGACGCCTCGCGAGACCTCACTTCGGCGACCGACTTGTCCACCTCCGCCCGGGCGGTCGACGCCTCCGGGCTTCGCAGCGTGACGAGCGCCTGGTCTCTGGAAACGAGATCCCCGGCGCGAACGTGGACCTTGATGATGCGGCCCTCAACCGGAGCGCCCAGGCGCGACGTGCGATCCTCATCCGGGACGAGTTCCGCGGAGACTTCGGCCGACGGCGTGACGTCGGTAGCGACGGCGGGAGCCCACTGGACTCCCCCGTGCTGAACCTGGGCGCCGGAGAAGACAATCGCATCGGCACCCGGCGTCGGATCGGGTTTTTTCGTCTCGGAGGAGCTGGGAGCCCGGCGACAGGCGTACAGGGGAAAAGCGATCATCGCAATTCCCGCGATCCGGCGGAGGAATACGGCCCGGCTCTTCATCGCTTCTCCTTTTTCGACGGCTGGGTCGCGTCCGCTGCGTCCAGAAGAGCGGCAATTCCTCCCGCCGTGACGGTCTTGAGCTCCAGCAGACTTTCGGCGCGGGCCGTCAGCGTCCGGTAATAAACTCGCCGTGTTTCCCCGACCCCTCTCGTGGCGTCGAGCACCTGAAGCAGGCTCACCGCGCCTTCCCTGTAAGCGGCCAGCGCGATTTTCCTCGTCTCATCGGCCCGTTCCAGAAGGTGCCCGTCCGGGGGGCCCGAGAGCGACTGGACCGAATCCCAGGCCGCTGCGAGCCGCGCCACGACCGTTCGCTCCGCCCACGCGAGCTCCAACTCCCGGGCGTCGCGCTCGGCCGACGCGCGCTCAATCTCGCCGCGGTTCCGGTCCATCAACGGGAGCGGGAGGCTGATTCCGGCGATCATCGAGTTCGACCCCGCGATCCGTTTGTTCCCGAACGTGAAGCCGACCTGCCGGAGCCTCAGAGTCTGCTGATACGCGGTCTCGAACCGAGCGGCATCGAGCCGCGCCCGGGCTTCGCGAACCTCGGGGTGTCGATTTCGCGCTTCTTCCAGGATCTGTTCTCGTCGAGGGATCAACTCCGATTCGAGCGCTTCGGGACTGAACGCCGGCTCGACGACCGAGCCCGCGGCGCTCCCGGACTCCCGGCCGAGGAAGGGCGCCAGCTCGGCCTGCGCCCTATTGAGCTCGATCCTTTCGAGCGACTCCTCCAGGAACGCCCGGTCGACCTCGACTCGCGCGCGAAGGGCATCCCCTTCCGAGGCGACGCCCTCGGCGGCCCGAGCCCTGTTGTACTCCTCCAGCTCCTGAAGACCCTTTCGGACTTCCAAAGAAGTCTCCAGAGCGAGCTTTGCGAGGGCGAGACGGTAGTAGGCGCGCCCGGCGTCCAGCGCCACTGACCAGCGCGCGCGCTCGAGCGCCGCTTCGGCTGCCCGCATCTCGGCCTCCGCGCGGCTCACTTTCGGCCCGCGCTGGTAGAGGAACTCGAGAGGAAATGCGGCGAAAGTCGAAGTCTCCTTGTCCAGCCCCGGGGGAGCGTCGCGGCCGGGATAGGCGCTGTTTTCCACCTGATAGGTCACCGTGGGATTCGGAAACGCGCCGGCCGCGCGGCGAGAGCCGCGGGCCGCGCGCAGGCGGGCGAGAGCCGCCTCGACGAGAGGATTGTTCGTCGTCGCGGCGCGGAGGACGTCGTTCAGGGTGACTCTGCGGAAGGACGGTCCCGAGTCCGTCTGCGCCGTCGCCACGACACCGACCGAGATCATCAACGCCACGATGGCAGCGGGCATCGCAATCCGACTTCGGTCAGTCCGGGACTCGGGCCGGAAAAACGGGACTCTCGGCGCGGGATGGAAACGCATGGAGACTCTCCTCGGATCGGGGAAGGGTCGGCACGCGAAGAACTCGCACGCCGCAGCGGAGAGTGCGCGATTAGACGAGGAGGACGCGAATGCGGGAGAGAAGGGGAGACGGGCGGATTCTGTCCTGCAGTTGCCGGCTCTGAGCGGACGAGTGGGTCCCGGCAGCGGCGATCGCGGGCGGTCCACCAGCGTCCGCCGCCCCACCGGATCCGGGATCGCGGCATGGAAGGAGGGAAAGGCCTCCCACGCAGACACGCGACTGGTGATCCGCTTCGACCGGCTCCGTCTGCTCGATTTCCGGAGAGAGAAAGGGCCGAGTATGGCCCTCGCGCGCCCGATCGGTCCGGCGGTGCTCCGAAATCAGTCGGAGCTGGCCGCTCTCGACGGCGAGGTACTGCGTGTGAATATGGTCACCCGGATGAGCGTCGGCCGGGGCCGTCCGTGTCTCGGAAAGGATGGGCAGGACGAAGATGATCAGGGTAATCGCGGCGCGATGTCCAAGCACTGGGGAATGCTACTACAGCGGGTATTCTTTCTCGCCGCTGGCGATGTTCCTGGGTGGCGGCCTCGAAGAGCTGAACGCCCTCTTCGACCGGGATGAGTTTCCTGACGAGCCGAGGAGCTACCACACGGGCGGTTCGTGATGAACCAGTCGTCTCATCTGCCGCACACGGGGGAGTCATTCGAGTTGAAGTGCTGGGGGTTCGAGGTCGCCGCCATGGACGAGCGCCGCGTCGACAAGATTCTGGTCTCAGCCTTCCCTTCCCTGAGTCAGGCCTCCGGCCGGAACGTCCGGCGAATCCGGATTTCCCTGGACTGACGCGCGGAGAGCTACGACGTTGTGCTTCTCATCCCGCGCGTTGACCTCGGTCCGGCGGCGGCGAAGCGCGTGGAACTTGTCTTCTTCGAGATCCGGCTCGACACCCTTTTGATCGCTCCGGCGTTACTACCGCTTCCACCGCGACAATGCGGTCGGCTTCCTCGAGTTCCTCCCGAGACCGGCGGCGAAGCCGGCGCAGTGGGCGAATCGCCGCCTGCGACCGCCTGCTCGCCCTGATCATGCATCCAATAGATGCGGAGCCCGATTCGGCTGCGTCCGCGAGGTTGGTGGAGGCGGCGGGAGTTGAACCCGCGTCCGGAAGCGTCACGGGAAAGGCTACTCCATGCTCAGCCTCTTCTTTAGTTTCGTCCGGTCGCCTCAAGAAGAGGCAAAACAGCGGTCGGACAACCCCGAATAGGTTTCGCCGGTCCGTCCGGGGGTCCGGACCGGCTACACCCGCATTTGGCGTCGGCGTACGAGACCCGGCGGGTGCGGTTCCCGGACACCGTCACTGCGCGTTAATTACGCAGCGAGAGCGAGATTGCTGTTATTGGCAGCTATCATTTTTCACCTTTTAACGAGGTAGGTGAGGCCTCGGCATGCAACCTGACGCGTGCTCGTCCCCGTCGAAGCCGTTTCGCCCCCGATAAGCCGGGAGCCCGTTCGTCGGGCTCAAAGATCGAGAACCGACGATAACACCCGTCCGCGGGCCGTATTCCTGGAGGCGGACAAATGGCACCGATGTCGCAGCGAACGGAAGCGTGAGCTCGACACCCTCGTCAAACCGAAGTTTCCCGCCACCTCGAAAATCCCTCTGGAAGGGCGCGGCTTGCGGCCTCGCCGGCGGCGTCGTCGCGTCGTTCCTGATGAACCGATTCCAGGAGGCCTGGACTGCGGTGGCCGTGGGCCCGTCGCGGGCACGGTTTTTTTTCGATCAAGGCGGGCAGATCAAGAAGGGCGCCCGGCAACGTCCCTGGAGCGTCGAAAAATCGGAGAGCGCCACCTCGAAGGCGGCCAACGCGCTATCACGTCTGTTGACCGGACGGCGTGTTCACGGCCGCCGTCGGCGCCGCGCCGGAACCGCGCTGCACTATCTATTCGGCGGCGTCTCGGGAGCTTTGTACGGTGCGGCGGTGGAGGCCGTGCCCGCCGTCACGAAAGGCCAGGGACTCCTTTTTGGAGCGGCCGTTTGGCTCCTCGCGGACGAGACTTTCGTCCCCGTCACGGGATTGGCGAAGTCGCCGGAGAAATACCCTCTCGCGGCTCATGCCCAGTCGCTCGCCTCGCACGGCGTTTACGGAGCGGGAACGGAAATCGTCCGACGGCGGTTGCGGGCATTCCTATCTTCCTGAGCCCGGGGAAGCCCCGTCAGGAGGGAAAACGAATCTCCGATTCCAGGCCGGCGTACACGAACTGTTCTCCGAAGACCTCCCGAAAAATTCTGAAGGCGGGGACGCCCGAGCAGTGGGCCGGTCCGATGCGGCGCACATGGAGAACGTCTTTCAGCTGCACGGCGAGCTTCCGAATGGTTTCCGGAGGATAGGGAAGCAGATGGAAGCCACCGGTCAGAAG
The DNA here is from genome assembly GCA_039931865.1 of Acidobacteriota bacterium. GTDB lineage: Bacteria > Acidobacteriota > Thermoanaerobaculia > UBA5066 > Gp7-AA6 > JALYUA01. Next base: position 22,802 of record JBDTRB010000056.1, read on the forward strand.
CTCGATCGGCTTGCCGAGTTTCACTTTTGCCTCTCGGACGATGTTTTCGACTCCGGGATGCGAGCAACCCACGACCAGGACTGTCCCGCTCGACGTGGTCAGGGCGAGTGACAGCTCCGGGAAACCCACGAGCTCCGGAGTGTCTTCGTTGGGAGGGTATTTCGAGAAGTCTCCCATGGTCGTCGACCGGAGAACGAGGATCGTGATTCCCGGAGCGACTTCCCGGGTTGCGCGGACGAACGTCGCATTGGCGTGCCAGTACCGGCCGGTAGACCGATACGCGATCGCCGTCTTTTTCCCGCCCCAGTACAGATCTTCGGGAGGGATCTTCGGAGCGTCGGCTGCCCTCGAGAAGTCCCATTGCTCCGGGGCTCCGAGCGCCCGGTCGTCTGGAAGATAGAGCGGAACGTTGGGATTGACCTTGAGCAGGTAGTCGATCCCGGAAGCGTGATCCGCATGACGGTGTGAGAGGACTGCCAGGTCCACTCTGGCGAGATTCGCTCCCAGCGCCTTCGCGTTGTGCGCGAGTGTGTCCGCGTCGCTTCCGCCGTCGAAGAGAATCGTCTTTCCGTCGTATTCGATGAGCGCGGAGTATCCCCACTCGAGGATCGTTCCTCTGTTCTGATGGCCGAAGGCGTCGTACAGGTTCCGGATCCGGTTTTGCGGTTGCCCCGGCAGGGCCGCCGTCTGACCGTGCGCCGGCAGGACGGGAGGGGAGAGAAGGAGGCCGAGGATCCCGAGCGAAAGAAGAAAAAGCCGGGCGACGGAATTTCTCCCGGATCGCCGTGCCGGGACCACTGGCGACGGTCTCATGGCTTCGGCGGCGAGAACATGGAGTCCGGCACGGGGACATCGAACCGGATCTGGTCATACACGGTCTCGGAGATGAGCGTGCCGGTCTTGTGCGTCGCGTCGGCCGTGAATCCCCGGCGCCGGGTGGCGACCCGGACTCCCGAAATGGACCGGTCGTCGTAATACTCGGTGAAGTCGTACTTCCCGTTGTCGTAGTTGAGATGGTTGGCGCAGAGTCGGCCGGTTTTCGTGTCGAAGTAATAAGTCCAGGTGTGCAGACCGCCCGCATCCCCCGCGCCCTTGTCGTACGTGGTTCGGATCTTGTCGACCTCGGTGCCGTCGGCGAGCTTTTCCCGGCCCGCGAGCTCCAGGTGTGTGCCGGGGTCGAGCAGCTTGAAAGGCATCCCGAAGACGTAGTGGGAGCCAAAAGTCGCGCCGCGGGCGCCATTGACGT
>JBDTRB010000057.1:0-24015 GCA_039931865.1 Acidobacteriota bacterium
CCGGTGCCTTCGCCGCGCACGGCGAAGGCAGCTCCCGCAGTGAGCGGAGGCGACGTTACTGGAGTGGCAACCGCCCCGAAAACCCCTCGTCGTAGGTGTGGAAATACTCGAGGGACGGCTCCGGGTACTTCCAGCAGTAGTAGCCGGCCCCGGAATCGAAGTCGACCAGCCACAGGCCCTTGATCACGGCGCCCAGAGACACGATCTCGCGCGCCCACTCGCGGACGATCCCCTGCCGCTCTTCCTCCGACTCTCCGCCGGACTCGCCGAGCCGCGCGTAGCGGAAGACGGCGTCGGAGGTGATCTCCTTCACTTTCGGGAGGACCGTCCGCGCCTCATCGAAGCTGAAGATGCGGGTCTCGGCAGGCTCGGCGGAAACGAGCTCCGCTCCCTCGGACGGCAGCGCCTGGTCGCGCACGATCGCGATCAGCTTGGTGACCGCTTCCACGTCCTCGCCGACGGCCGAGGAGACGTACGCTTCGAGCGCCCGCAGCGCCTCCTCGGAGCGACCCGCCTTCAAGAGCAGGAGCCCCCGCTCGCGCAGATAGGAGTTCTCGCCCGGATCGAGGGCTTCGGCGCAGTCGAGAGCCGCGAGCGCTTCCTCGACCATCTCGCGGCGCTCGTAGGAACGACGGAGGTTGAAGAGCACGCGCGTCAGGATCGAGCGCGTCGAATCCGGCGAGAACACTTCAGCGGGCAGCTCGACCGGGGTTCCGAAGATCGACCCGACGCGCCGCGCCAGGTCCTCCATGTCGCAGAGCTTTCCGCCCTCGAACGGGTCGAGAAACCGTCCGGACGGAAGATCCGGTCCGCCGACCACGAAATGGCCGGGGAGGCCGACTCCCGTCAGGCGCAGTCCGGCACGGCGCCCGACCTCGATCACCAGAATCGAAAGCGTGATCGGCATCCCGCGCTTTCGCGCGACGACGCGGGCGACGGAGGAATTCTCGGGGTCATCGAACGAGTCGGCGTCTCCCTGGAACTTCTCCTCCGTGAAGAGCACGCTGCGCAGGGCGCGCTCCGCGCTCTCGCCGGCGCGCCGCGCGGAGGCGACTCGCGCCCCGAGCCGCTCCACTTCTTCGTCCGCCGGGGCGACGTGTTCGGTCGGATCGATGAGCTGGGAAATCAGCAAAGCGGCCTCGAACAGGTCGAGCACCGGGCTCGCGGCGGCCTCCCGGAACTTCTCCACGATGAATTTACGACCACTTTCGTCTGCCAAGTGCGTCCCCCGGTTCCAATCCGCGAAAACCGTGCCGGCCAGCGTGTCTGACCCTATCGCAGCCCGCAGGAGTTGCGGTTGAGCGTTGAGTGTCGAGCGTTGAGTCTCAGGCACTGTGCTCTGGAACGCCGATTCAGAGGCAGACGTTTCCCGATGACGTACGCATCATTCCTCACGCCTCACGCCTCACGCCTCACGCCTCCCTCGTCACGACTTTCGTTTCCTCCCGCTCCTATAATCCCCGCGATGTCCACCGACGAGATCCTCCGCCGGTTTCCCGCGTCGGAGCTCGCCGGACTGATCGAGACCCGCCGGGACCTGCACCGCCACCCGGAGCTCGCATTCGAGGAAACGCGCACGGCGGGCCTGGTCTTCCAGCGCCTCGCGGCTGCCGGCCTCTCTCCCCGCCGCGGCGTGGGCCGCACGGGCGTCGTCGCGGACTGGCCCGCGGAGGGTCCCCGCATTCTCCTCCGCGCCGACATGGACGCGCTACCGCTGCAGGAAGAGAGCGGCGCCGACTACGTCTCCGGGGAGGCGGGAAGAATGCACGCCTGCGGGCACGATGGCCACGTGTCGATCGCGCTCGCGGTTGCCGCCCGGCTCGCCGCCTCGCCCGGAAGCGGCCCGTTCCGCATGCTGTTTCAGCCGGCCGAAGAGGGCGCGGGCGGAGCGGAAGCGTGCGCGGCTGATGGCGTTCTCGACGGCGTCGGGTCGGCGCTGGGGCTTCATCTCTGGAACCAGCTGCCGGTCGGAATGATCGGCGTGAATCGGGGAGCGCTCATGGCCGCGGTCGACGAGTTTTCGATCGAGGTCGAGGGTCCCGGCGGCCACGGCGCCGCGCCCCACGAGACAGCCGACACGATCGTCGGCGCGGCGCGGATCATCGACGCGCTGCAGGGGATCGTCTCACGCGAGATCTCGCCTCTCGACTCGGCGGTGATCACGGTGGCGAGCATCCACGGCGGGTCCGCGTTCAACATCATTCCAGCTGTCGTGAAGATGACCGGAACCGCCCGCTCGTTCACCGAATCCGCGGGGCGCGCGCTCCCGGAAAAAATGGAACGGGTGGTCCGCGGTACCGCCGAGGCAGCCGGGGTCCGCGCGCGCCTGAACTACAGGCGGGTCAACCGGGCGACCGTCAACGACCCTCAGATGGCGGAGCTCGTGATCGAAACAGCCACGCGGATCCTGGGGCCGGACAGCGTCGACGCGGAGACGCGCACGCTCGGAGGCGAGGACATGTCCGTGTTTCTCGACCGGGTGCCCGGCTGCTTCTTCTTCGTCGGGTCGGCTCCCGAGGGCGGTCACCGCCCGCATCATTCGCCCCGCTTCGACTTCGACGAGCGGGCGCTCGCGATCGGCACCGTCATCTTCGAGGCGGCCGCGCGAGAAGCCGCGAAGAGAAGCTAGCGTTCGCCGGCAGTTCCCGGCTCGTCACCTCGGCAGCTGACCACTCACCACGGACCCGCGACAATTCCGTTGCTCACTCCGCTCCTCCTCCTGTTCTACCTCGCGGGCGTGCTGGCAATCGGCTTTGCGTCGCGGCGTCGGGCCGGGAAGGACGACGCGTCCTACTTCGTCGCCGACCGGAGCTTCTCCACCTTCTGGGGGTTCATCGGGCTCTCATCGCTCACGACGGGCGGTTCGACCACGATCGCGCTCGCGGCGTTCGTGTACGTGCACGGGCTCACCGGCCTCTGGCTCGACCTCGCCGGCGCGCTCGGACTGCTCGCGCTCGGGATCTTTCTCGCCGGACGCGTGCGGCGCGAGGGCGCCATGACACTGCCCGAGATCGTGGGCCGCTACTACGGCGCGCGGGCGCGGTGGGCGGCCGCGCTTCTGGTGCTCGTCTCGGAGATCGTCTGGTTCGCGCTCCTCATCGAAGGGACCTCGGTCGTCCTGGCGGCGGCCTTCGGGGTTCGGCCGCTCGTCGCGATCGTGGGATCGACCGCCGTGTTCGTGCTCTACACCTCCCTCGGCGGGCAGTTCGCGGTCGTGCGCACCGATCTTCTCCAGTACGGGCTCATGGCGGCGGGAATCCCGGGAGTCGCGTTCGTGTGCACCTTCCTGCGGGTCCCGCGCTTCGGTCACCTGCCGGCGGGGTTCACGAGCTTCCCGTTTTCGCCGACGATGCGGCCCTCCGACGTGGCGGCGCTGCTCGTCCTGATCGGTCTTCCGCATCTCGTCGGAAGCGACGTGTACGCGAAGCTGCTGTCGTGCCGGGACGAGGCGGCCGCTCGGCGGTCGGCGCTTCTCGCGGCGGCATCCAAGCTGGTCTTCGGAGGGGCGGTGGCGTTCCTCGCGCTGGCCGCACGGGAAGCGCTCCCGCCGGGCGATCCGGCGATGACGCTGCCCCGCGCGGTCCTCGCGTTCGTGCCGGGCCCGCTCGCCTCGGTGGTAGTTGTCGCGCTGATTGCGACGATGCAGAGCTCGGCGGACGCGGTGCTCCTGTCCGCCGCCGCGGTGACGACGCGCGACATCCTGCCTCCTCTTCTCCGCCGCCCGCTCCCTCTCTCGGCGGCGCGGCTGTTCTCGCCCCTCTACGCGACGCTGGGCCTGCTCGTCGCGCTCGCTATGGACCGGAACGTGATCGAGACGCTGAAGCTCGGCTACTCGATCTTCGCCGCGGGGCTGATCCTGCCGGTGCTCGCCGCGTTCCTTCCGCTGCGTCGCACCGCTCCCTCGTGGGGCGCGATCGCCGCGATGTTCGCCGGCGGAGGCGTCGCCGCGGCCGGCCGGCTCGTCCCGCGTCTCGCCGGCGGCGTCGACCCCGTTCTCCTCGGGACCGGGGTGAACTTCGCCGTCCTTCTCGTCTCGTACGCGATCGACCGGGCGCCGCGCCCGCGGAGCGCCGCGTGACTCTGCGCGACCAGAGATCGCATCCCGATCTTCTCAAGCCGGCGGGACCGAATCTCGGGGTCGCGCCTCCGCGTGGCGCCGAGCCTCCCCGCCGCGGCATGTTCTCCTCGCTGCGTCACCGCCCGTTTCGCACCTACCTGATCGGGCTGTTCCTCTCGAACATCGGCAGCTGGATGCAAACGGTCGCGCAGGGCTGGCTCGTGTTCCGCCTCTCCGACTCGGCGCTCGTGCTCGGACTCGTCACGTTCGCCGGCTCGATCCCGACGCTGCTCCTCGCCCCGCTCGCCGGGGTCGCCGCCGACCGGTTCGACCGACGCAAGCTTCTGGTCGTCACGCAGAGCATCCAGCTCGCGACGGCGTTTTTTCTGGCGTTCGCCACCGCGCGTGGCTTCGTCTCCGTCCATCTCGTGGCGGCTCTCGCGTTCGTGAACGGGATCGCCAACGCGTACACGACTCCCTCGCATCAGTCGCTCTTCATGGATCTCGTCGGCCGCGACGACCTGATGAACGCGATCTCCTTAAACTCGATGCAGTTCAACCTGTCGAGGGTGATCGGGCCGGTGATCGCCGGATTCACGATCGCGGGGCTGGGCGAAACCGGCTGCTTCCTGCTCAATGGGGTGTCGTTCCTCCCGTTCCTGATCGCCATCCTCCGCCTCCCGAGCCCGACCGCCCGGAGGCGCAAGCCCCGAGGCTCGTGGGTGGAGCTGCGCATCGGGCTGCGGTTTGCGAGACGCGACGCCGTGCTGCCGCCCCTCCTGATTCTCTGCGCCTCGCTCGCGGTGTTCGGAACACCCGCGGTGACGCTCGCGCCTCTCTACGCGCGCCGCCTGCTGGATGTGGGCCCGAAGGGGCTCGGTGGCATGCTGTGCGCCGTCGGGATCGGGGCGGTGGCGACCGCGCTCGGCCTCGCCCGCAAAGGCGACTTCGCGAACAAGGGACGCGCCCTCCTCGTGGCCGCCTCCGCGTTCGCGGTCTCGGTCGCGGCGCTCGCGATCGCTCCGACCTACGCGATCGCGCTCGCCGCGCTGGCGCTGCTCGGGGGCGCGATGATGTCGTCATCCTCGATCATCAACACCCTGATGCAGACGCGAGCCCCGGACAAACTGCGGGGCCGCATCATATCCCTCTACGCGCTGGCGTGGTCGGGCTTTGTCCCGATCGGCAACCTGCAGGCGGGCGCGATGGCCGAACACTTCGGCCCGGCAGCGTCGCTGCTCGTCGGCGCTGCCGGAATCGCATCAACGCTCGCCCTGATTCGCGTCTTCAAGCCGGTCCCTCCGGACCTTGCGTGAAAGCGAAGCGGACTAAAGCGCACGCCCTCCTGTCAGCCGTCCTCCCGAGCTGTCTGAAAACCCGTGAGTCACGAGAGTGGCGGACACGCAACGGCTGCCTGCGGGTCCCCTCACCCCAACCCTCTCCCCGAGCGCGGGGCGAGGGAGCAGAGCTGCGCCTCAGCCACGCTGGTGGCTAAGCTCGCCCCGAGAGGAGTCTCCCGACCAGAGGGAGGGAGGAGCCTCTCGGGGCGGGAGCCGAAGCGAACGAAGGGACGAGGCGAGCGGTCGAGGCCGCATCCGGCCGAGCCGCTCGCCGGTGCCGTTCGCCCAGAGGCGAACGGCACGTCCCGTAGTGAGCGGAGGCGACGTGCACCCGGTATATCGTTTTGCCGATGAAACGCGCCGGGGTGGGGTTGGCCATATTTCTCCTGGCCTCTGGAGCGGTCCTTCCCCTCGACCGGGCCGACGAGCCGTTTCCTCCGAAGGGTCGCTACAACAATTCGGCGCACCGGTATTTCCCCGATCTCGAGGCGCGATTGAACGCCGTCCGCTACGGGCGGTGGCGGGCGCTCGAGATCGCCTGGACCTCCGGGATCGACCGGCGGCTCGACTCGCAGTTCTCTTCCTACCTTCTCGGTCTTCTGGCAAGCCCGCCGCGGTTTGCGCCGGAGGCGGATCGGGTCGCGCCGCGCTTCGCCCGCGAGGCGTCCCCGATCTTTCGGGCGCTCCGCTGGGGACAGGTGCTCGAGCAGCAGCTAATCGACATCCTCGCCTCCCCCGACGCGAGCCCGGCTCTTTCGTCGCAGCGCCTGACCCGGTCGCTCGACCTTTACCGCCGCGAGCGCTGGGCGCTGGTCGAGCCGCCGGCGGCGGTCTCGGGCGAGGCGGTGGTCTCGGCGGCGCCGGTGTCCTCGCGGATCCTCTCGGCGGGCACGAGGCTGTTTGCATCCGCCGCTGAGGACCTGGCCGCCTCCGACTTCGGCCAGCAGCGATGGAAAGTGCGCACGACGGTCGCGGAGTTCGACCGGTCGTATGCCGCCGAGCGGCCTCCACAGGATTTCACTTATCGCTCGAGCGCGCCCACGGTCCTCCAGCGGTACCCCGGGTACGCGGAGCACCTGGACCGCCTGGCCCGCTTCCGCCTCGAGGTCTTCCTGGCGCTCGTTCCGGGCGGAGAGACACCCGCCGCCTCCCGCGAACGGGACGCGCGTATCGCCGACGTCGCCCGCCGCTACGGGATTGTGCCGAGGGGAATCCATGGGCAATAGCCGGCGAATCCTGTGCGGAGCGCTCCTGCTTCTGTCCGCCCGGCTGGCGGGCGCGCAGCTGCTTTCCAACCTGGAACGCGACCGGCCTCTCGCAATCGAGGACGCGCGGCCCGTGCCCTATCGCGCTCTGTCCGCGTCCGCCGACTGGACGTACTCGCTGCGGACGGGAAGCCTGAACGACTACGGCCCCGGGTTTTCGGTGCTTTACGGCGCGATGCGAGGCCTCGAGATGGGCGCCGCGATGAGATGGGTGACCCGGCCGGAGCGCAACGCGAATCGCGGAATCGCTTCCGGCGACCTGATGATCCACGCGCTCTATCAGCTCTCCGAGGAGACTTCGTCCATGCCGGCGTTCTCGGGACGCATCGGCGTGCAGTTTCCGACAGGTCTCGACTCGAAGGGAACCGACGTCGAGCTCTCGGCGCTCGCAACGCGCTCGTTTGACACGTTCAGGGCGCACGCGAACTTTCGTTACACCCGGCTCGGGGCCACGGTCCGCACGGAGCGTGCGGAGCGCCTCGAGGGGGTCGGCGGGATCGACTTCGTCCCGGGAGCACGCGGACTGACCGACACGCTGGTCATCGCGGACGCCGCCGTCCGATCCAATCCGGTCGTGGGCGGTTCCGCGATCATCCAGGTCGAGCTCGGAGCCCGGCGGCGCATCGGCAGTCAGACGTTTCTCTTCGGAGGAGCCTCCTCGGAGCTCACGGGAAGGAACGACCGGGCGCGTCTTCGATTGAGGCTGGGCCTGACGCACTTCTACTGATTCGGGTCCGAGCCGATTGCCGATGAGCGGACCGCGGAGTACCGCGGCCGTCGCTCCCGTCGGTCGCTCGGCTCCGTCCGCGTCAGTGCCCGAAGAGGGGAGGCTCCTCCAGGCATTCGAACGGATCCTTCTGGCCTCGCAGCGACGCGATCTCCCAGAACGTCTTCTCCCCCTCCGACTCCCGCAGAGGCTGATAGAGGAACGCGTGCCCCTGGCAGTTGTTCGGCCGCTCGAAATACACGATACAAACCCCGGCGCCGCGGGCCCCCGCGCGCACGCGGGTCGCGTCCGGGTACCGCTTCTTCACGACCTCGACCGGGTCGAACGACCAGGCGTCGGGAGGCTCTCGCCGCTGGCGATCCCGCATCTTCTCGATTTCGCTCGAAAACCCGGACTGATGCACGAGCCCCCAGTAGGAGAGCTCAACCGCCGAACGGTCGCTGGTCCAGGGGTCCTCCGGGGCATCGGCGGAGATCCGGAACCGGTTCTCACCGAAGATGAAGAGAGTCCGGAGCGTGAAGCTCCTGTAGCGGTCGGGAAGCTCGCGGCTGAGAAAGGTGTCGACCGCCAGGCGGCGCTCGATTCCGTTGGGGTCGATCGAGACAGCGACGGACGCTCGAGGAAGTGACACGGAAAACGTCTGCTCCAGCTTTCCCTTCACTAGGCGCAGGGCGAGCGTCTCGTTCAATCCCGACTCGCCCGGATGCAGCATCTGGAATACGACCTGCGGCCGATCGTCGAAGCGGAACCGAATGCTTCGAAACGAGAGCAGCTGGTCGCAACTCGAGAGCTCGTCGCTCTGCCCGCACCGCAGCGGAACGTGGGCGATGAAGAGCGGCTTCCACTCGTCGCCGACCTTCTTGAGCACCGCGAGGAGCGGACTCTCGAACGGAAGCCGATAGCGGGAAACGAACCCGAGTGTCGGCACATCGGCCGGCAGCTTCACGACCGTGCCGATGCCGTCGACCAGAACCTCGCTGACTCCGTCGCGATCGAGGTCCACTTCCTCGACGTGGATCAACCGCGAGAAGGAGAGATCCCGGCTCGAAAAACGGACCCGCTCGCGGGGCATGATTCCCCGGCGGGTCTCTATGACGCGCGGGGGCGCCTGGGGCGTGGGGATCCGGGTCGGAATCGGGCTCGGCGCCGCGCCGGGCCGGGCGGCCAGCAGGGGGGGTCCCGCCGCTTCGGCCGCGCCGGACAGCAGAAGGGCGGACAGGACCGCCAGGAGGCCGAACGCGTGGCGCATGGGTCGTGGTGCCTTAAATGGAGTTGGAGAAAGCTCGAACATTGTGGGTCCTCGGGAGGGGATGTTCAATCGGAATCCGGCAGAACGGAAGAAGGGCAGTCGGCCGGGCTCAGTCCCGGCGGGCGAGGCGGGGCGAGCGCGGCGGGCGAGCGGGCAGAGAGGTTGATTAAGATGGCGCCCCTTGCGCATTTTCGACTGCCACATCCACGTCCAGCCCTGGCGGCAGATGCACCCCGCGGCCCGGGCGTTGATGACCCGCGGGCGGCCGGACGTCGAAGCCGTCCAGCGCGCGCAGGACGATCCGGAGGAGCTCCTGAGAATGATGGACGCTCAGGGGATCGAGCGCGCCGCCCTCATCAACTATTCGGCGACCCGGGTGATGGGTTTCGACGCGACCGTCAACGAGTGGGTCTCCTCGTTCGTGAAGGGGCACGCCGACCGCCTCGTCGCCGTCGGGTCGGTCCACCCGCGGGAGACGGTCAACGCGGGCGAGCGGGCCGAAAGGCTTTTCGGCGATCTCGGCATTCGCATGTTGAAGATTCACCCGCCCCACCAGATGTTCGCCGCGAATGCGTATCGCGACGGCGACGAGGCTCTCGGGCAGATCTACGCGGCCGCGGAGCGGGCGGGACGGCCCGTGATGATCCACACCGGGACGTCGGTCTTTCCCGGCGCGCGCAACCGGTTTGCGGATCCGATGGCCGCGGATGACGTCGCGATCGACTTTCCGAAATTGACACTCATCCTCGCGCACGCGGGAAGGCCGCTCTTCATGCCCACTGCCCTCTTTCTCGCCCGCCGCCACCCGAACGTGCATCTCGATCTCTCCGGCATTCCGCCGAAGAAGCTCCTCGAGTACCTCCCTCGCCTGGATGAGATAGCGGACAAATGCCTCTGGGGGACGGACTACCCGAGCCCCGGGGTTCTCTCGATGCGGCGCAATGTCGAAGATTTCCTCGCGCTGCCGCTGACGGAAGAGACCCGGCGGAAGATCCTGTGGGACAACGGCGAGAGGCTGATCCGGTGAGCGCCCCGCCGCAGACGGCACCCGAGCAGACGGGTGGGACGGGCGTTCGGGTACTCGTGGTCGGGGGCGGCACGATGGGCCGCGGGATCGCGGGCCTCTGCGCGCTCGCCGGATTCGAGACGCTCGTCTACGAAGCGGACACGGTGGCGCGGGAGCGCGTGCTTCCCTCCATTCGCGGCTCCTGGGAGCGGGCGGTGGCCTCGGGCAGGCTGGACGCGGAGAAAGTCCGCGGCGCCACGGAGCGGCTCCGGACGGTCCATTCGCTCGAAGAAGGTCGCTCCGCCACGTACGCGGTCGAGGCGGTGTACGAATCTCTCGCGCTCAAGGAGCAGATCTTCGGCGAGCTCGACCGGCTCTGCCCGGAGGCCCGGTTGCTCGGGAGCAACACGTCGTCGCTTTCGATCGGTTCGATCGCCCGCTCGACGTCGCGCCCGGACCGGGTCATCGGGGTTCACTTCTTCAATCCCGTGGCGGTGATGCCGCTGATCGAGATCGTGTATGGCCCTGAGACGTCCGAGGCGACGATCGCCACCGCGGAAACGTTCGCCGCGACGCTTGGGAAAAAGACGGTTCGCGTCCGGGACGCTCCCGGCTTCGCCACATCGCGGCTCGGGGTGGCCCTTGGACTCGAGGCGATGCGGATGGTGGAAGAGGGGATCGCATCCGCCGGCGACATCGACCGGGCGATGGAGCTCGGGTACGGGCACCGGATGGGACCTTTGAAGACGACGGACCTCGTCGGCCTGGACGTCCGACTCTCGATCGCCGAAGCGCTCGCGGCAGGACTCGACCCGGTGCGTTTCGCGCCGCCGAAGATCCTTCGTAACCTGGTCGCGGAAGGGCGGCTCGGTAAGAAGTCGGGGCGGGGCTTTTATCGCTGGGTGGGGGACGAGGCGAAGGAGGACGGGTGAGAGGTAGGGGTTAGGGGTTAGGGGTCAGGGGTCAGGGGTCAGGGGAAATAAAAGAGAATAAACAGCGATCATCGCCCTCTTCCCCGCCTCACGCCTCACGCCTCACGCGTCACTCCTTACGCCTCACGCCTTACGCCTTACGCCTTACGCCCTTACCCCTAACGCCTCACCCCGGCTCACACATCGCTCAGGTCCAGCAACTTGGGAATCGGAGGCCTCGAGGCCCCCGGGGCGGCGGGCGCGGCCCTGCGGTCGGACAGAAGGCGTGCCGTGACCACGAGGATGACGAGTGCCACGGCGATCTCGGCGCCGAAGAACGACGTCGACAGGCGGTGGTAGCGGTCGAGGAGGATCTTCGAAGGGTCGTTCGCCGGCAGGCGGTCAATCAGGCCGGGAGACTCGGTTCGGATCCTGTCGATCGGCGGGATGAGGAGCTTCTCGATCACGACCGCGGCGATCATTCCGAGGATCGGCGCCCGCGTGAGGAGGGACCTCTGCAGGCGTGGAGCCGAGGACCACCGGCCGAGAAGCCACGAGGTCAGGAAGAGAATCGCGAAGCTCGCCTCGGCAAACCAGCAGGCGCGGGTCAGGATCGGACTCTGGAGCGCCCCCGCGAGATCTCGGGTCGGAAGAATGCGGAATGCGGCGGGTGCGACGGCGGCCCCGAAGAAGAGGGGCGGACCGATCGCAAGAGCGAGCGCAAACAGGTGAGCGGCGAGGACGAAGGTGAAGAGCCCTGGGGAAGGCGGGCGCGGAATGGAAGGCGTCGGCACCGGCTTCAAGGACGCCTCCCGATTCCCGATCCCCGACTCCCGAGTGCCACCGCCGGCGCCCCCTTCATCGACCCTGTTCGATTCCCGATTCCCGATTCCCGATTCCCGTTTCTTCTGCCGGCCCGGGCGCGTACTCGGCCGTCACGGCGGGAACGAGGCCCGCCGCGTGGGCGCGGTCGAGGAGCAGCTGCACGGCCCGGCGGCCGGCCGGACCGTACGAGCGGGTCCATTCGTTGACGTACATCCCGACGAACCGGTCGGCCTTTTTCGGGTCGAGGCCCCGCGCGTACTGCATGGCGTGCGCGAGCGCCGCCTCGCGGTGTGAGAGGCCGTACTCGATCGAGCGGGACAGCGCGCGGGAGATGCGAGCGACACGTTCCGAACCGAGATCCCGACGCACCACGTTGCCGCCGAGAGGCAGTGGAAGGCCGGTCTCCTCTTTCCACCAGCGTCCGAGATCGACGATTTCCGTCAGTCCCTCGTCGTCGAATGTCAGCTGCCCTTCGTGGATCAGCACGCCGGCTTCGATCTCGCCGTCGCGGACTCCCTCGAGGATCGTGTCGAACCGGCGGAGCTCCGTTCGCGCGCCGGGCGCCCAGAGGGAGAGCGCCAGGGCCGCGGTGGTGCGCGCTCCGGGCGACGCGACGGTCACCGCGCCCGAAGCGACCTCCTCGCGGGTCATCGGCCGCCGCGAGACGAGCACCGGTCCGTAGCCGTCTCCGAAGGAGGCGCCGTGGGGCAGGAGCAGGTATCGGTCCGCGAGAAAGGCGTATGCGTGAAAGGAGACGGCGGTGACCGCGAGCTCCCCCGAGAGGGCGCGGCGGTTCAACGACTCGATGTCGGAGAGCTCGTGATGGAACGAGAGGCCCTCGGTGTCCACGAGTCCCTCGGCGAGCGCGTAGAACATGAACGCGTCGTCGGAGTCGGGGCTGTGAGCGAGCGTGATGCGATCGGAGTTCGTCACGCGGCGATTCTATTTCGGGATCGCGGGCGCTTCGCGCGAGAGGCGTCGCTCGGAAGCGCTCGTCGATCGCGGCGCGGCGAGGAGAGGCGTGGAAGGAGCGGCGCTCGCGCGCGCGACGGGCTCTTCTTCCTTGACTTCCGGGAGGCGGAAGCTGAGAATGAATAAAATTCTTTTTGCAAGAAATTTATGTTGTGCTCAGCGAGGAAACTTCTAAAATGAAATCGCCGGGTGGGTTGCAGCCCAACCGGCGATTTTAGGAACGTATGCGCAATCAATCATTCGGCAGCGACAGACTGAGGGCGACACGCCCCTCCACGGGGGCGGCAAAATTAGCATCTCGCCCGCAGGCTGTCAATCGGCTGTCGGGAGGGAGGTGACATCATGGCTACCAAGAAGAAGGCCGCTTCCAAGAAGGGCGGATCCAAGAAGGCAAGTGCGAAGAAAAAGAAGTAAGTAACTCAAGTACTTACGATTCTTTCCTGGGGGCCTTCGGGCCCCCAATTTTTTTGTCTTTTCTCTGTCCTCATTTGAGACCGCACGACCCGATCCCGGCTCCCCTCCTGTCCTCACGCTATATCTGAATTGATATAGTTTCTCCATGTCACTTCCCCACGTCCTCCTCGGACTTCTCTGGACGAGTCCGAGCACCGGTTACGACCTGGCGCGCTCGCTCGAGGAAGACGTCTCTCCGCTCTGGCGGGCCGAGATCTCGCAGATCTACCCGGCTCTCGCCCGGCTGCGCCGGGCCGGTTTCGTGCTCCTGAGAGTCCTCGGCCCCCGTCACGGGCCCCGGCGAAACCTCTACCGCATCACGGCGACCGGCCGCCGGGAGTTGAAGCGCTGGCTGGCGGAACCGACCGCGCCCCCCTCCTCGAAGGACGAGGGACTGACGAAAATCGCCTTCCTGGAAGCTTTGCCTCCCGCCGAACGACGCGCTCTCCTCACCAGGTACGAGCGCACCATCGCCGAGGAGATCCGCCGGCTGCGCGACACCGCGCCGCCGGACGGCTTCCTCCGCGAGGCCCGCCGCGGCGCGATCGACCGGCTCGAGGCAACGCGGCGCTGGGTCCGGAGCCTCGCGGGAGAATCCCCCACCTCGGCTCCGCCGTCCGCCGCGGAGACCCCGGCGAAGAAGCGATGAGCGAACCGCCGCCCGCTGCCTCCCTTGGTGCGGTCATCCCGGCCGCCGGCCGCTCGCGGCGGATGGGACGAGAGAAGGTCCTTCTCCCCTTTCAGGGTTCCTCGTCGCTCGAGGCAATTCTCCGGACGTTGGATGCATCCGGCGTGCGCGACGTCTCCGTCGTCCTGCGCGCGGATCTTTCCGAAGCGGCGGACCGGGCGCGCCGCTGCGGAGCACGCGTTGTCGTCAACCCGGATCCCGATGGAGAGATGATCGAGTCGATCCGCCTCGGGCTCGCCGCGCTCGCACAATCCGCCGCCGCCGCCGTATTCGTCTGGCCCGCCGATCATCCCGCGGTCTCCGGCGCCACGATCGACGTGCTCTCCGCCGTCGCGGATGCCGCAACCGTCTGGATCCCGACGTGGGAAGGGCGGCGCGGACATCCGGCTCTGCTCGGCCGGTCCTTCGCCGCGCACGTCTTCGCGCTCGGACCGGGAGAGGGTCTGCGCGAGCTCTGGCGGTCGCGCGCGGCGAGCGTTCGCGAGCTGCCGGTCCCCGACCCCGGGGTGGTCACGAACATCGACACGCCCGCGCAGTACGCCGCGGCGGTGCGCGACTTTCCGGGGCCGGACACTTCGTAGCGAGGCCGCCGACCCGGGCATATGATCGGTGCTTCCCTTCCCTGGGAGGAGGTTCCGATGGCCGACGACAGTCGATCCGGCTTCACGCGCCGTGACCTCGTCCGGGGCGCTCTGGTCGGCGCCGTTGCCGCCACCGCGGGCGCAAAGACACCGGTCGAAATCGATCGCGCGATGGGCCCCGGCGCGATCCCGATGACGCTACAGATCAACGGGAAAACGCACCGCCTCACCGCCGAGCCGCGAGTCGTCCTCGCGGATGCGCTGCGGGACCGCCTCGGGCTGACCGGAACCAAGGTCGTCTGCGGCCGCGGGGCCTGCGGCGCCTGCACGGTGCTCGTCGACGGAGACCCCGCATGCTCGTGCCTCCTGCTGGCCGCCGAGGTGCAGGGAAAGAAGATCACCACGATCGAGGCCCTCGCGAGCGACGGCCGGATGCATCCGATCCAGGCGGCCTTCGTCGCGGCCGACGCCCTGCAGTGCGGGTTCTGCACGTCGGGGATGGTGATGTCGTGCAAGGCCCTTCTGGACCGGAACCCGAAGCCCTCTCGCGACGAGATCCGTCATGCGGTCTCCGGGAACCTCTGCCGCTGCGGAACCTATCCGCACGTCTTCGAGGCCGTGGAGCGCGCCGCCGGAATCCGGACCGCCGAGGGAAACACGGGACTCTCCGACTTTTCTGCCGCCATCCTCCCTCCCATGCCGATGTCCCGCCGGGTCTCGAGCGACCAGCGCGTCGATGCCGGGGTCGCCGAAGCGCTCGACCTCGAGGAGGCCTGACATGAGCAGGGACAAGCTGAGGCTCGGGTTCAACGGCCGATTCGAGGAGAAGGAGGTCGAGGTCGCGGCGGGGGATCCCGCTCCCTGGGACCCCGCGCAGAAATTCTCGATCCTCGGAGCCCGGACCCCGCGCCTGGACGCGCGCGCGAAGGCGACGGGGACGGCCCGCTATTCGATCGACGTGCGTCTGCCCGGGATGCTTTACGCCCGGATCCTCCGCAGCCCGCACGCGGCCGCCGTCGTTCGCTCGCTCGACCTGACCGCCGCGCGGAAGATGCCGGGCGTCCAGGCCGTCCTCCCGATCGCCAAATCCGGCGACGCGCTCCGGTTCGCCGGCCAGGAGGTCGCCGCCGTCGCCGCCGACACTCCCGAACGCGCGCTCGACGCGCTGGGAGCGATCCGCGTGGAGTACGAGATGCGGCCGTTCGTCGTCGAGATCGAGAAGGCGAAGGCCGACGGCGCCCCCCTCGTCTTCGAAGGAAGAGTGGAAACGAAAACCTCGGCCGGCGACGCGCCCGGCGCGAAGAAGGCGCTGCCCCGGAAGGGCAACGTCCAGGGGCCCCGCGCCTCGGACAAAGGGAACGTCGAGCAGGGGTTCGCGAAAGCGGATGCCGTGATCGAAGGCACCTATTCGACGTCTGTCCAGACCCACACCGCGCTCGAGACGCACGGAGTCGTCGCCCGTTGGGAGGGGGATGAGCTGACGGTGTGGGCCTCCACACAGGGCATCTTCTCCGTCCGCGAGGAGCTGTCATCGGCCCTGAATGTCCCGCTTGCGAAGGTCACGGTGCTGACGGAGTTCATGGGCGGCGGCTTCGGCGCGAAGTTCGGTGCGGGCGTCGAGGGAGTCACCGCGGCGAAGCTCGCGAGGGAGGCCGGAGCTCCCGTGAAGCTCTTCCTGGACCGGAAGGAAGAGCATCTCGCCGTCGGCAACCGTCCTTCGTCCATCCAGTGGGTGAAGGCCGGCGCGACGAAAGATGGCAAGTTGACGGCGCTGCAGCTCATCGTCCACGGGAGCGGCGGCACCAACGGCGGCACCGGGACGTCCGGCCCGCTCAAGAACGTCTATGCGTGCGACAACGTGAAGACCGAGGAGTTCGACGTCTTCATGAACTCCGGCCCGTCCGCGGCGTTCCGCGCGCCCGGTCATCCCCAGGGGGCGTTCGCCCTCGAGGCCACCATGGACGAGCTGGCCGCCCGGATCGGGATGGACCCGCTCGAGTTTCGGATGAAGAACGATCCTTCCGAGGTGCGCCGCGAGGAGTTCCGCATCGGCGCGGAGAAGATCGGGTGGGCGACGCGGGACGCGCGGCGCCGCGTCGCGCAGAGTCCCGAGATCCGACGCGGCGTCGGGATGGGCGCGGCCGTCTGGTACAACACCGGCGGGACGGGGCCGAAGGCGACCGTCACGATCCACCGGGACGGCTCGGCGGAAGTCGTGCACGGCGTTCAGGACCTCGGCACCGGCGCCCGGACGATGGTCGGGATCGTCGCCGCCGAAGAGCTCGGCCTCCGTCTCGAGAAGATCGCGGTCCGGATCGGCGACACCCGGATGCCCTACGGGCCCGGGTCCGGCGGCTCTACGACGACCCCTTCGACGGCGCCCACGATCCGCGCCGCGGCGTGGCAGGCAAAGAACAAGGTCGCCAGGGCGGCGGCCTCGGCCCTCGGCGTCGCGGACGACGCGGTCGAATCGAGCTCCGGCGGATTCGCGGTGAAGGGCCGTCCCGACCGGCGGCTCTCCTGGAAAGACGCGTGCGCGCGGCTGCCGGAAGAGGGCGTCTCGGCGACCGCCTCGCGAGCGGAGAACCATCCCGACGCGTGGAAGCGGTTCACCGCGGGCGCTCAGTTCGCGGAGGTCGAGGTGGACGTCGAGACCGGTCTTGTGCGTGTGAAGAAGGTGGTCGCCGTGCACGACTGCGGGCTGGTCGTGAACGCGCTCACCGCCGAAAGCCAGGTGCACGGCGGCGTCATCCAGGGGATCTCCTACGCCCTCTACGAGAACCGGATCCTCGACCGCGCGACCGGACGGATGGTCAATCCGAACGTCGAGCAGTACAAGATCGCCGGATCGTTGGACGTGCCGGAGATCGACGTCACCTTCCTCCCCGTGTGGGACGGGGTCAACAACACGCATTCGGTTGGAATCGGCGAGCCGGCGACGGTCGCCACGGCCGCGGCGGTCGCCAACGCCGTGTCGCACGCGATCGGCGCCAGGATCCGCAGCCTGCCGATCACCCCGGAGTCCGTGCTCGCGGCGCTCGACACGAAGCCACGGACCGCAGCCACCGCCGCGGGATCGCGGGAAGGAGGTCGGGCATGAAGACCTTCACTCTGCTCCCCGTTCGCTCGCTGGCCGAGGGCTCGCGCGAATCCGCGAAGCCCGGAAGCATTCTCAAGGCCGGAGGGGTCGATCTCCTCGACCGGATGAAGGAAGGTCTCGACACCCCCGACCGGGTCATCTCGATCGCGCACGTCTCGGGGCATGACGGGATCGAGATCGGGCCCCCGGCCCGGATCGGCGCGCTGGCGACGCTCGCGCGGCTAGACGCGCACCCGGAGCTCCGGCGCGTATACCCCGCCCTCGCCGACGCCGCAGGGGGCGCCGCCACGCCGCAGATTCGGAACATGGCGACCCTGGGCGGCAACCTCGCGCAGCGCCCGCGCTGCTGGTACTTCCGGCAGGCGGAGTTCGACTGCAGCAAGAAGGGTGGCGACCAGTGCTTCGCCTTGAACGGGGAGAACCGGTTCCACGCGATCTTCGACACGGACGTCTGCTGCTGCATCCATCCGTCGGCGACCGCGGTGGCGCTTCTCGCCTACGGGGCGCGCGTGAACACGGTGGGCGCGCGAGGAAAGCGGTCGATCCCGATCGAGGAGTTCTTCGTCGCTCCGCGCGAAGACCCGACGCGCGAAAACCAGCTCGGCCTGGGCGAGATCATCGAGAGCGTGGAACTGCCGGCGCCCGCACCCGGGTCCCGCTCCGTCTACAAGAAGCTCAAGGAGAAGGAGTCGTTCGACTGGCCTCTCGTCGAGGCGTGCGTTTCCGTCACGATGTCCGGAGGCTCGGTCCAGGACGCTCGCGTGGTCCTTGGATCGGTGTCGCCCGTCCCCCGGCGCGTCCGCGGGGCCGAGAAGGTCCTGGCCGGCTCGAGGCCGTCTCCGGAGTTGATCGCGCGGGCGGCCGAGGCCGCCGTCGCGGGAGCGACCCCGCTTTCGCAGAACGCGCACAAGGTGCGGCTCGCCCGGGTCATGGTCGAGCGTGCGCTGCGCGAGGCGCTCGCCTGAACGACGACCCTCTGGCCGCCATGCGGCGCTTCGCGAAACCGATTCGCGACGGCGCCCGCGAGGCGGACCCGTTCCTGTGCCGGCATCTCCGGACCAAGACCTGGTACGTGCCCGACTCCTTCGCGGAGCGCGACGTGTCGCGATCCTCTTCGACCGCGCAGTACTGGTGCCTGAAGACGATGCGTTCGGATGGCCCGGACGGAGCCCTGGCGCTGCCCGAGGAGTGCACCGACGAACGTGTGTGCTTCGAGCCCGCGGTCGGAGCGGCCCAGGATTCCTGAGATCGTCGGAGTCGAGTTTTGAAAGCTGACAGCTGACAGCGGAGAGCTACTTCTTCTTCAGCTCCATCAGGACCTGCCGGGCGACGGCCTTCAACGTGTCGAACACACCCACGCCGGTCGGCGCGGTCGCTTCGAACGTCGGTTCGCCCTTGATGTTCAGCTGCCGATACATCTCGTCGCTCGGCACAGCCGTCGGAAGGTCGCGCTTGTTGAACTGGAGCACGTAGGGCATCCCGGCGATCTCGTAGCCCTGATCTTTCAGGTTCTTGTCGAGGTTGCGGATCGACTCGGCGTTCGCCTCCATCCGCGCTTCCTGAGAATCGGCGACGAACACGACCCCGTCCACGCCCTTCAGAATGAGCTTGCGCGAGGCGTCGTAGAAGACCTGCCCGGGGACCGTGTAGAGGTGAAACCGCGTCTTGAATCCCTTCACGGTGCCGAGGTCGAGCGGAAGGAAGTCGAAGAACAGGGTGCGGTCGGTCTCCGTGGCGAGGGAGATCAGCTTGCCCTTCGCCGCGGGATTGGTCCGGTCATAGATGTACTGAAGATTCGTCGTCTTGCCGCAGAGCCCCGGACCGTAATAGACGATCTTGCAGTTGATTTCCCGGGCGGCGTAGTTGATGAAGGTCATGGGCGAGAGAGAGGACCCGGATGGGACCCCGAATTACTCCGAAAAGAGCCGGTCGATGTCGTCGTCCGTGATCTCAGAGAACGGCGAATCGAATTCGACGCTCAGGCTCGACTTCTCGCGCGCGGCTTTCTCCGTGATCTCCTCGAAGATCCGGTCGAGCTCGCCGGTGGCTCGGCGCACCCGGAGCCGGACGAGACCGAGGGACGAGCGTTCGTCGAAGATCACCACCAGGATCACGCGCAGCGCGACGATGGAAATGTGGATGTTGTCCTTCTCCCCTTCGTGGAAGAGGATCGAGAACTCTTTTTCACCGATGAGGCGCGCCAGGCCGTCGGTCGCCGCGACGTTGCCCGCGGTCAGGGACGCCAGCGAGGTGGTGTCGAGGCTCGTGAGGTCGCCGACCGCCGCGATCTGCTGGCCGTTCTTGTCGACCAGGAACACGACGTTGGCGTTGGCATCCTGCCTCAGCCGGCTGAGCGCGTCCTTGATCTTCTGAAATTCCTCGTCATACAGGACGAGGTCCGGCGTGCTCATTTGTCCGTTTTCTTTCGTGTGAAAGGTCAATTCTACAACACCGGGCGGCGTTCGCCGCCGCTGACCGCTGTCAGCTCTCCGCCGTCAGCTCTTTAGCCGGAAGCTTCGAGGCTTTGAGGGAGCGCATCCACCGCGGACGGCGGGCTGAGAGGTGAGAGCTTCTTAGTCCAGCTCCCGCCTGTTCTCGAGGGACCGGGCCATCGTCACCTCGTCGGCGTACTCGATGTCTCCGCCCACCGGCAGGCCGAACGCGATGCGCGTCACGCGCACGCCCGTGCTCTTCAACCGCCGCGCGAGGTAGAGCGCGGTCGCTTCCCCCTCCACGTTCGGGTTCGTCGCGAGGATCACTTCCGTGACGTCCGGTCCGACGCGGCGCAGCAGACCGGCTGTGTCGATCTCGTCCGGCCCGATTCCCTTGAGCGGCGAAAGCGCCCCCCAGAGGACGTGGTAGCGTCCGCGGAACTCGCGCGTCTTTTCGATTGCCGCAACGTTGCCGGGCTCCTCCACCACGCACAGAACCGTCGCGTCGCGCTCCGGGTCGGTACAGACGGGACACGGATCCGTCTCGGTCAGCGTGTTGCAGTTGGAACAGCGCCGCACCGCCTCCCTCGTCTCGGAGATCGCGCGCGCCAGACGCTCGGCCTCTTCCGGTGAAGATCTCAAGAGGTAATACGCGAGCCGCGACGCGCTCTTGCTCCCGATGCCCGGAAGCCGCTGCAGCTCGAGAGCGAGCCGCTCGAACGCGCGAGGGGTGGAGCTCATGAAGACGGAAATCGGGAGCCGGGAATCGGGAATGGATTTGAATGGCGCGGCTCGCGGGCTTTCGATTTCCGATTCCCGATTCCCGATTCCCGTCTCCTCACCGTCCCCCCATCATCCCGCCGAGCATAGAAGAGGTCTTCTTCTGCACGGCTTCGTCCACCTGGCGGGAGCCGTCGCGGAACGCGGCGAGAACGAGGTCCTGGAGCGTCTCGACATCCTTCGGATCCACGCACGCGGGGTCGATCGTCACCGCGAGGAGCTCCTTCGTTCCGGAGAGGAGGACTTTGACCATTCCTCCTCCGGAGGAGGCCTCGACCTTCAGGGCATCCAGCTCCGACTGCATCTTCGACTGCATGGCCTGCGCCTGCTGCATCATTTTCTGAATGTTCATCCGCGATCCTTCTCTTCCTTCACTTCGGTCAGCTCCGCGCGAAAGAGCTCCATCGCGGACCGGACCACGGGATCCGTCTCCGCGCGGCTGCTCGCCCGCTCCCGCGAAAGCGCCTCTCGCGGCACCTCGCGCGCCACCTGTCCGAGGTCTCCATCCGCCGGCGGACCGGTCTTCAACACGACCCGAAGAGAACGGCCGAACGCCTCCCGCGCGATCTCCCCGAGGAGCTTGCGCGTTGCCGGCTCTTCGAGCGCCTCCTTGGCAGCGGCCTTGTCGATCCCGAATCGGAGCACGAGGTCCTCGCCCTCGACCGAGATCGACTGGGCGAGGCTCGCCTGGGCCGCGGAAATGCGCCGCCGGGATTCCAGGACCTGGTGAAAGCGGGCGAGCGACGAGGCGTCATCCGACGGGCGCGGCTCGTAAACGGCGGGATCAGGCTCCGCCTCGACCGGAACGATCGAGAGGATGCGCGCGCCGCCGGCGCCGGCGGAGCGCGTGGGCGGCGCCGGAGGAACGGCGTTCTGTGGCGCGGAGGGGTTCGCTCCCGAAGGGGCAACGCCGGGAGCCCTCGAGGCCGCCGGATTCGACCGCGCCGCGGACCCGCCGCCCGCCAGAAGGTCTTCGATCGTCTTCAGGCGGGGCAGCTCGGCAAGGCGCAGGACCAGCATCTGGAGGATCAGCCCCGCGTCGTCCGCGCGGCGGGTCAGGGCGTCGGCGTCGATCGCAAGCGCCATTCCGCGGAGCAGGTTCTCGTAGGGGACCGCGCGCGCGAGCGCCTCGATGCGCGGCCGGTCCGCGGGGGGCACGTCGCCGGGCGCGCCCGCGGCGGCGAGAAGCAGGGTCTTCCACAGACTCAGGAGCTCCTTGAAGACGTGACGCGGATCTTCTCCCCCGTCCAGCAGGCGGCTGAGCGTCGCCATCGCCGCGGCGCGGTCGCCGGTGGCGATGGAGGAATACACGCTCTCGAGCATCTCGCGGTCGACGAGCGCCAGGATCGACCGGACGTCCTCGTCGCGGATGGTGCTCTCTCCTCCCGCCAGCGAAGCGGCCTGATCGAGGAGGGAGAGAGCGTCACGCAGGCTGCCGTCCGCCGCCGACGCTAAGAGCGCCAGAGCGCCCGGGGCGATCAGAATCTCTTCTGCGGCCGCGACCTTCGTGAGCTGTTCGTGAATCTGCGCGATCGTGAGCGCCTTGAACCCGAAGCGCTGGCACCGCGAGACGATGGTCGGAGGGATCTTGTGGAGCTCCGTCGAAGCCAGGATGAAGCGAGCGTGCGGCGGCGGCTCTTCGAGCGTCTTCAAGAGCGCGTTGAACGCCTCGGTCGTCAGCATATGGACTTCGTCGATGATCGCGATGCGGTAGCGGTCGCGCTGAGGCGCGTACCGGACCGTTTCGATCAGCTCCCGGGCGTTCTCGATCTTGCGGTTGGACGCCCCGTCGATCTCGTGGACGTCGAGCGATTCGCCTCGCGCGAGGATCTCGCGGCAGGAAGCGCATTTCCCGCATGGATTGACGGTCGGGCCTTCGTCGCAATTGAGCGCGCGGGCGAGCAGACGCGCGGTCGAAGTCTTTCCGACTCCACGCGGGCCGGTCAGCAGGTACGCCGGGGCGACGCGCCCCTCGGCGATCGCGTTGGAAAGCGTGCGCGCGACTGCCTCCTGGCCGATCAGGTCGGCGAAGACCTTCGGGCGCCATTTTCGGGGAAGGGACAGATGTTCGGTCATATGTAAAAGAATCCGGCGGCCGAAGATGGATTCAGGTTGACCTGCGGCGCACGGGGACGCCTCCTGATCGCTGCTTCCTTCCGGACCTGACGAGGTTCGGAGACTTCCGTCGCACAGGGCCCGAACCCATCTTCGGCCGCCGGGGAAATCATTCTAATGCACCGGGCGCGACCGCGGCCGCGGCCCCGGCCTCGGCCCCTTCGCGCCCGACTTCCAGGCCCACGGACCGCTCCTCGCCCGCCGCCCGTGCGGACGCCCGCGCTGCCTTCATGCCGCGTGCCTCCTCCCGCAACAGGAGACCGATGAGTCCCAGGACGACCGCAAACCCGGCGAAGAGATCGGTGTCGTGCAGCGCGCCCGGCGGCAGCTCCGGCCAGAGTCCGCGCTCCGCCAGGAGGCTGAAGCCGAGGGAGAAGAGGCCGAGACCGGCGAGCAGGGCGGCAATCCACCCCGTAGACCGCCCGAAGGTCATTCCCGACCGGAGCGGGACCGCACGAACGCGACGACCGCCCGGGCGAGTGCCGCCGGCACTTCGCAGGGTTTGAGCATCTGGAGCGTCTTGCCCGTCGCGCGGTAGGTCGTCAGGAAATTTCCGCACGGTGGGCAGGCATCGAGGTGCCTCTCCAGGTGCCGGCGGTCGTCCGCGGGCATCGCGCCGCTCTCGTAGTCGAGAAGGCATTCGAGGATGAGTTTCTGGCAGGTGATCTCGTCGTGCGCGGATTCCGCGGAGTCGCGCGGAGTGCCGCCGCACGGGTCGGAGGCGCGCGCGGTCCCGTTCTCCGGGGGCTCGCCGGAATCCTTCATCTTCATGGATTTTCTCTCGGGGGTCGGTTCGTACGCTCGGATGCGAGGGAAGGGGCGGCGGCCCCCGCCGCCACCCGAGCGGGCGGGGTCGAGATCTCCGTCAACCGCTGGCGCACGTAGAGTCGCGCCCGGTGCAGACGCGATTTGAACGCGGGGATGGAAATCTCGAGAACCTCGGCGATCTCGGCGGGCGCCATCTGCTCGACGTCGTTCATCCAGATCACGTCTCGATACGTGGCCGGGAGCTCGGAAATGAATCCCTCGGCCCGCCCGGCAAGCTCGCGGAGCGCCGCGTCGTCGTCGACCGGAATGCTGCCGTCGGGGAACTCCGCCGCGAGATGGCCGTCCGACCTGAAGCGCGGGAGATAGTCCTCGATCGCGACGGTCGGGAGCGAAGGCCGCCGGCGCGCACGGCTGTAGGCGTTGTTGAGCGCGACGCGGTAGAACCAGGAGAAGAACTTCTTCGTGTCGTCGAACGTGCCGATCTTCCGGTAGAGCGTGAGGAAGGCATCCTGAGTGGCCTCTTCGGCATCCTCGGCATTGCGCAGGACGCCGTAAGACAAAGAGTAGATCCGGGCGTGGTACCGCTCGACCATCTGCTCGAAAGAATCCTGGTCGCCGGCCTTGATCCGGCGGACGAGGTCGAGATCGGTCTGTTCCTGCCCTTCACTCACTGACTTACGCCCCTTGAGATCATCAGGGTTCATCTTACCGTCCACGTCGCCTCCGCTCACTACGGGACGTGCCGT
>JBDTRB010000058.1:0-23860 GCA_039931865.1 Acidobacteriota bacterium
GCTAGAACCTGTCCGAGTCATACCCGTCGCAAGCGCGGTCGAGCCGAAGCGAGAACGGGAGCGCAGGCTGCCCTTGAGCGGGGGACCCGACGGTCCCCCGAAACCCCTTGGCCGCTGGCGGCACGGAGGCGTAGCCAGGCTGCGCCGCACAAGCCACCGGGGGTCCAGGGGACTGCAAAGTCCCCTGCGGAGAGAGTAAGACCGAGCATTCCGTTCGCTGCGAGAGACACGCCTTCGCGCAGCAGGAGATTACGAGGACAGGCTGCTAGGACTTCCCGGTGATCGTTTCGGGGTCACCCGTCTTGTGGTCCTGGATCTGAAAGCGCAGGAAGCGGTGAAGGGCTTCGAGGCTGTCGCGGTCGCTCGCACGGGCTTCGATCACCGCCCCGCGGTCCGTTTCCTGGAACTTCCAGGTGATGGCGCCGGGACGCTTCTTCATCGCCTCCACGCCGGGGGGCACCTGGTCGTGGATGAGCATGGGCGCCTGGAAGTCTCCCTTTGCGAACATCTTCGCGATGTGGGTGAGATGCCCCCGGATCGCGTCCCGGCTTTCCGTGTCCGCTGCGTCGTTGGCGGAAACGTCGATCGCGCCTCCGTTTTTGTAGAGCCGGAAGTGGTGCGTCGTCTTTTCGTGGTCGAACCCCATCACGTGATCTCCGCGCGAGTTCACCATCGCGTGGTGCTGATCGTGCCCGGAGGGAGCGGCGGTCGTCGGTGTCTGCCCGAACGCGACGGCCGAAGAAAACAGGAAAGCGAAGAGAATGCGCGGAAGGACGCGGGGCATGGTCATGGCTTCTCCTTGAGACGCCTGCGGTGGTTGAAGGCCAGCGCCGAAAGCGCGGACCCGGACGAATGCGAACTCGACTTGAGCGACTCGAGAAGCCGCGCGGGCTCGCCGGCGGCGGTCGCGGCCAGGCGCGCGTCGAAATCGGCGAGGGTCGCCTGGAGCGTCCTGCGGAACGCCAACAGCTCCGCGATCCGTGCTTCGAGCTCTTCCAGTTTCCGGGCCGCGAGCAGGCGGACGTCCTGGCAGGGAGGCTTTCCCCGACTGCGAGCCCTCAGAAATTTTGCGAGCTCTTCGAGGGTGAACCCGACGGAGAGCGCCCTCTGGATCAGCAGAACGCGATCGAGCGCCTCCGGCGCGTAGGCGCGGTATCCGTTCGCGAGCCGCTTCGGCGCCGGAAGGATGCCCTCGCGCTCGTAGAACCGGAGCGTGTCGGTGCTGACGCCCGCCGCGCGGGCGAGCTGTCCGGAACGCATCGTCTCGGCCGCCATTTCTCGACTCTAAACCCTGGAATCGGTTCCAGGGTCAAGCCGAGCGACCAGACGGAGCGAACTAATCGCCGAGAACCAGCGGGAGCGAGACGGCCGCGGTACTCCGCGGTCAACTAGAGCCGAGCGACCAGACGGAGCGAACTAATCGCCGAGAACCAGCGGGAGCGAGACGGCCGCGGTACTCCGCGGTCAACTAGAAAGGCGACTTGTCGGGAATCGGGAATCGGATAGCCGAGCGACCAGCGGGAGCGAGACGGCCGCGGTACTCCGCGGTCAACTAAGAAGGGTGAAATGTTCGGGGATTCGCAAGCCGAGCGACTAATGGAAGCGAGGCTCTATCTCGTCCAGGGCTCGATCGAAACGATCTCCGCCGGCGTGCCCGACAGTCCCACGCGCTCCCCCGGCCTCCGCCCGAGGAGGCCCTGCGCGAACTCCGACTCGTAGGAGTAGACGTTTTCTTCCGGCCGGGAATCCCAGGGCCCGAGGATCACCGCGACGCGCTCGTTTCCGCCTTCGAGCTCCCGCAGGCGCACCCTGGTCCCGACGCGCACTTCGGAGACGTCGATGCGGGTCGGGTCGAGCGCGCGCGTCCGGGAAAGCTCGTCGGACAGCGCGTTCATGCGCGCGGAAAGGTATTCGTGCTTCTGCCGCGCCGACTGGTACTCGAAATTTTCGCGGAGGTCGCCGTGCTCCTTCGCCGTCTTCATCGCCTCCGCGTTCGCCGGCAGCTCGACCTGTTTCAGGTGGATGAGCTCGCGTCGCCGGGCCTCTATCGACTCCGCGGTGCCGTAGAGGTAATCGACGGCGGGGGCGCGCAGCTCCGGGTACGCCATCAGGAGCGCTTCGCGGACGACGGAGCGGCGGTGCTCCTCGAGCCCGCTGGCCCGCGTCAACGCGGCGAGAAAATCGCGGGCGTCCGCCTCGCCGGCGGTCCGGACGAGCCGCACCGCCAGGCCGCCCGGCTCGAAGAATTCCTTCAGCCTCGAGCGCAGTCCCGAGAACTCGTCCTGCCGGAGCGCGTCAACGAGCACGAGGAAAAGCCCGGACGGGGCCGCGAGCTCTTCCGCTTCGATGCGGTCGCAGAGCCACACGAAACCACGGGGGGCGAGCCGGGGGGACCGCAGGATGCGGCGGACGATCTCGTCGCGCTTGTCGGGCGCCTCCGCGAGCTCGCGGTAGAGAAAAGTCAAGACCCGTGAATCGTCCTCTCGATGAAACTGGTCCGCGAAGATCTCCGCCCATCGCGGCAACCCGCGCATCGCCTCGAGCGCGCGCTCGCGCGCCCCCGAGTCGTGGATCTTCTGGAGTAGCGGGCCCGGGTCACCCGCCTCGACCAGCGATTCCGCCGGAAACGCCTGGGGCTCACCGGGAGAGAGACGTGCCGCCGCCTGCGAGAGCTCCCACGCGAGAGACGGATCGCTCTCCGCGGCGGCGGTCGCCCTGGCGGAGAGCACGCGGGCGAACTCGCGCCCCAGTTCCTTGCTTCGTTTTCCGTTTTTCCGGGCGATGTCGATCTGCCGCCGGGGATCCGCCGCCTGAAAAGACGCTCGAATGGAGTCGTCGGCGGAGGCGGCGCTGTCGGACCAGCTCACCCGGGCGGACCGCGCGGCCCCGGCCACCAGCAGCTGAGGGTGCTTCTTCGCGGCGCTCCAGAACGCCGTCCAGCGCGCCTCCTCGACGAGGCCGCTCATGTGCTCCTTGATCTCGCTGACCGTCAGGGGGCGTCCGAAGCTGGCCAGGAGGCGCCGCACCGCTTCCGAGGGATCCGAAGCCGCCAGCGCGCGCATCTCGTCCGGGCGCTCGAGCTTGTCCCGGAGAAAGTGTCCTTCCGGCAGCCTCTCGAGCGTCCTCTCGGCCGACACGAGCGACAGCGGGAGGCGCGTGCCGCCGATCTCGACCCGGAGGACGTCGAGAGCGGGGTTCATCTCGACGATGCGGCCCGGGCCGCGGCCCGGAAGGAAGTGGATCTGCCCCGGCGCGAACTGCAGCCAGCGGTCCACCTTCCCGGCCGCTCCGGCCGGATCGGGAGGGACGACCGGGTGCTTGGCGAGGACGGCCGCGAGCGACGGGTGCCCGACGAACCGCTCCTTCAGCGCGGCTTCGAGCTCGGCCTTCACCCCCGGGTCCGTCGGAGCGATGCGAGCGATTTCCAGGAGGACCTTGAGCTTGCGCTCGCGATCCGCTTTACCGCCGAGCTCGTCGGCGAGGAGGCGCAACCAGCTCACGGCGGCAGTGACATTCCCCTTCCTCTTGACCGCGGAGGCAACGGAGAAGAAAACCAGCAGGTCTCGCGGGTCCTTCTCCATGAGGCGGACCCAGCGGTCTTCGAGCTCGGTGAACTTCTTATGCTCGACGAGGCTGGCGATGTCCTCGGGAAGATTGGGGTCGGATGTCGGCACGAAGGGACATCTTATCGTGCTCTCGGCGGAGAGTCACAGCGGAACGGCGGAGCGGCGGAACGGCGGAACGGCGGAACGGCGGAACGGCGGAGGCACGCGATTCCCTCCCCCGCGCGGGAGGAGGGAACGCCGGCTCGAAATCAGTTCCTGGCGGTCCGCTTTTCAGCGAGCGCGCGCAGCATGCTCGACGGAAGGGTTCCGCTCACGGTGACGGCGTCGCCGTCGCTGTCGATCTTGAACTTACGGATGACGGATACGAGCTCCGGAGACTTCTCCTGAACCGCGAGGCGCCACATGGCGACGACTCCGCGAAGCGAGTCTTCCAGCAGCTGGCGGGTTTCGGCGTCCGGAGAAACTCCGCTCGCCGTGAGCGAGAGATCGTCGGAATGCACCGACGCCTGGAACGAAAAGAGCGAGACCGACTTCATCGCGCCCATGAGCGCGGCGGCCGCATCGCCGCCGCCGCCGCCCGACCGGCCGAGGCCCTTCTGGACCGCCGGGTAGCGGGTCACATCGACCAGCGCCCACATCGAGGAGGATCGGTCGATGCGGGAGAGTTGCCGGCCGAGCCCGACACCCGACGAGAACGCGGTGCCCCCGCCCGCGCGGGCCGCGAGGGCCGCCTGCACCGCGGACTCGTTTCCGGCCACAAGAAGCTTCGGCGACACGAAGGCCACCGCGCCCTTCCCGTGCCGCGCCGAGTCGCCTTTCTCAGGAAGGAGCCAGTAATCGCCCGACGAACTCGCGGTGCGCGTCGCTCCGCGAGTCTGAGCGGCGGCCGAAAGCCGGTCCGGGTCGAAACGGCCTTCGAATAGCGCCAGCACATTCGGCTGGCCGGCCGCTGCCTGGGGCAGGAGGCCAACGATCACCACGGTGTCGACGTCCTCACGGGGCTTGAGGTTCGCCTCGCTCATGAACCGCGCGGCTTCTCCGTTGCCGTTCATGTGGTCGGCGTCAGAGAACAGCTTGCCGGCGAGAGGCGTCGAGCGGAGGTCGTTGAACCTGACGACCGCGACCGACGCCGCGTCGGCGGGAACGAGCGACAGAGCGTCGTCGGAGGAGGCCCGCGCGGCCGGCGCGAACGCGGCCACCGCGAGGAGGAGAGTGAGGACCGCGAGAACGCGGCGCGTCTTCATGATCAGAAGTCCTTTCTGGAAAAGAGCCAGCAGGCGAGAGTGAGCGTAGCAATTCCGAACATCGCGGTCGAGCCGTAGACGGCCATCAAGCTGACGTTGCCGATGCCCCCGAACGCCCGGTTCCCGGCCACGTGGGCCACGGTGGCCTGGCCGAGCTGTGCCGTCTTGGGAAAGATCCAGTAGAGCCCCTCGACCAGCTTCGCCGCCCAGTCTTTCGACATAGCGGCGGAAATCTTGGCGTGGGCGGCCAGGATCGCCGAGAAAAAGAAGATCGCGTAGGTCGCCATCAGGGAAACGCCCGTCGAAGAAGTGACGACCCCGACGAGGAACGCGAAAGCGAGCAGCGTCGCGATGGTGAACAGGATCGAGAGGCCTGCGAGGAAGAAGCGGCCGTGCACGATGTGCGTTTTCCACACGATGATCAGCCAGAGCGACCCGATCAGGTAGAGGAGGTTCGTCCCCGCCAGGAGCAGGCCGGCGAGATATCGCGAGAGCAGCAGTGGGACGCGGCCGACCGGCCGCGAGAGATAGAGATCGACCGTGCCCTTCTCCTGGAGCCGCGGAACGAGGTGCGCGGTCGCGAAGAGCGCGAGAAAAGTCCCGACGAGATACAGGAATCCGGAGAAGCCGGACTCGAATCCGAGGACGAGCTTGTCGATGTCGACAGACGTGCGTCCGAACTCGACCGATTGCCCGAAAAGCTTCGCCCCCGCCAGCGCCCCGTTGACGATGTCGAGATTCACGGCCGTTGCGAACAGCAGGATGAAGAGCGACGAAAGGGTGAAGTAAGCGATCAGGGTCCAGCGCGCCGCCGCCTCCCGAAAGACCTCCTCGATGCTCGCGCCGAGCGCTCTCATGACGGCTCCTTCTCTTCGGCCGAACCGGCGCCCGCGGGCGAGATCAGGTCTACGAACACGTCCTCGAGGCTCGCGCGAATCGGAGTGAGCTCTTCGAGCAGGGCGCCGCGCGCGCGGACGCGGTCGACGGCTTCATTCAACTGCGCGAGATCCCGCGCGGAGAGCTCGAGATGCCCGTTGACGCGCGTGACGTCGGTGCCCGTCTCGCGCAGCGATGCGACGAGCTGATCGTCGATCGGCGAAACCGCCATCCGGTAGCGCGCGGTCTGCGCGGTCAGCTCGGCGATCGTCCCCTGCGCGGCGACCCGCCCGGCGCGGAGGACGGCGACCCGGTCGCACGTGCGCTCGATCTCGGAAAGCAGATGAGAGTTGACGAGGACCGCGCGGCCCCGGTCGGCCTCCTCGCGGAGGAGATCACGGATTTCCCGCCGCCCGACCGGATCGACGCCGTCGGTCGGCTCGTCCAGCAGCAGGACTTCGGGCTCGTGGACGAGCGCCGCGGCCAGGCCGAGGCGCTGGGTCATGCCCTTCGAAAACTTCTTCACGCGGACGTCGCGCCAGTTGGCGAGACCCAGGCGATCGAGAAGCGCCGGGATCCGCGTCCGCAGAGCCGTCCCATCGACTCCCGACATGCGGCCGAAGATCGCGAGCGTCTCCCGAGCCGTCAGGTACCCCGGAAAGCGATGTCCCTCGGGGAGGTAGCCCACCCGGCGGCGGCTCTCGGGCGACCCGACCGGGATACCGAACAGGAACGCTTCGCCGGCCGTTGCCCGCGTCAGGCCGAGAAGGATCTTGACCGTGGTCGTCTTTCCTGCGCCGTTTGGCCCGAGCAGGCCGAACATCTCGCCGGGACGCACGTCGAGGTCGAGCCCGTCCAGCGCGAGCACGGTGCGGCCTTTCAAGCCGGAACGGTACGCCTTGCGTAGACCTCTCGCTTCGATGGGCAGCGCGCTCATGCCTCGGTATAACGAAAAAAGCGGTCCAAAGTTCCCGGCGCCCTGCGGGAGATAGGAGCACGCCACTTGGCCCGCCGCTTGCGGGCAGCGCCGGTGGACAGAATGGCAAAGACCTCCAGAAAGAAGGCGGCCGGCGGCGGGCGGGCGGGCCGGATCACCCTGTGGGTAGCGGGCGGCGTCCTGCTGCTCTCGATTTTGATCGCTCTCGGCGCCTCGATCGCGCTTCACCGCATCTTGACCACCGGAAAAATAAAGGAGTGGGCGAACGAGGACCCCGAGAAGCTCCGGATCGAGTACGCCTCGGCCTCCGGCTGGGTCCCCTGGAACATTCGCGTCACGGGCTTCGAGCTGCGCAACCGCGACCCGAACGTCGAGTTCTACTTCCGGCTGGACGAAGCTCGGCTCTCCGTTTCCATGCTCGGCCTCCTGTCTCACAAGCTCCACTTCACGCGCGTTCAGGGATCCGGGCTCGACTACCGCCTGCGCGTCCGGCCCGACCCCTCGCAAAAGGCGGCGGAGCATTTCGCCGCCCTGGCGCCGATCCCGGGATTTCCGGAGAAGCCGCTCCTCGTGGAAGAGCCTCCGCCCCCGCCTCTCGCCCGGGCGGACCCTCCCGCACCGGCGCCGGCCTCCGCCTCGGACTCGTCTTCCTCGCGCCCCTTCGAGCTCGATTTCGACAACCTCCACATCGACGGAGTCCGCCAGGTCTGGATCGAGATCTACCGTTACAGGGGCGGCGGGACGCTCGACGGTTCGTTCGACATCCTGAGCGACCGGCACGCCCAGGTGGGCCCGGCACGCCTCTCTCTCTCGGGCGGCGACCTGACGCTCGGAAAACACGTGATCGCGCGCCGGGCGAGCTTCGAAGTCAACGCGGTCATCGATCAGTACGATCCCCGCCAGCTGCAAGGCAGCGCCGTGTGGCCGCGGATTTCCGGACGCCTCCGTCTCGATGGACCCCTCGCCGGGCTCGAGTTCCTGAATTACTTCATCGACGGAGAGCCGCGGCTCTCCGGGGGGGCGGGGTCCGTCCACCTGGCGGCCAACGTCGAAAAAGGGATCGGCAAGGCGGAACTCGCCATGACGAGCCGGGGTGTGCTCGCGAAGTATCGGAAATCGGACCTGCGCTCCGACGCAACCATCCGGATCAAGATCGACCCGTGGACGTTTGAAAAGGACCGGATGGACCTGTCCGGTTCGAGGATCGAGCTGACGCACGCCACCGAGGGTGGGATCGGACCGGACTCCCGCGACTGGTGGGGCAAGTTCGACCTGCCCTCCGCGAGCATCGACTCGCACCGCGCGGCAGCTTTTCAAACGCGGGTGTCTCTCTCCTGCCGTGATGCCCGGCCGCTCTTCACCCTCTTCGACACGAGCCTGCCGGGCTGGGCTCGCGGCATCCTGAAGCTCGAAGGCCTCGAGGCAACGGCGGGGGTCGCGATTGGAGAGCGCCTGCTCGACATTGAGCGGCTCGACGCCAGAGGCGGCTCGTTCCGGATCCGCGGGCACCTGAAGGATGCGGCCGGGTCGAAGAAAGGGGCGTTTCTCGTCGAGGGCGGGCTTCTGAACGTGGGCCTCGACATCGAAGGTCCCTCTTCGAAGCTCAAGCTGCTCGGAGCGAAGAGCTGGTACGAAGACGGAGAAAAAGTCAGGCGATAGCTCTCGGCTGTCAGCTGTCAGTCAAGATCGGGATCAGGTCAGCTCTCACCTCTCAGCGTCCGACTTTGACAGTTGAGAATTGAACTTTCTCTTCGCTCTGGCCCTTCGCCCTTCGCCCTTCGCCCTTCGCTCTTCGCTCTTCGGCCTGAAAGCTAGCGCGCCGCCTCGACGACGACCGCCGTCCCGTAAGCCAGCACCTCGGCCACTCCCTGGGCGATCTCGTTCGCGTCGTAGCGCATCGCGATCACAGCGTTGGCGCCCATCTGATCCGCATGCTGCGCCAGAAGGTCGAACGCCTCCTCGCGGGTGTGCTCGCAGAGCTGCGTCCAGATCGTGATGTTCCCTCCGATCAGGCTCTGCAGGCCCGCGCCGATCGTGCCGATGACGCTCCTCGAACGAACCGTGATCCCCCGGACGACCCCGAGGCTCCGCACGACCCGGTATCCCGGCAGCTCCGTCGCCGTGGTGATGAACTTCCGATCGAGCATGTGTCCTCCTCAGGGTGCTGCGGTGTCGAGCTTTGGCGCGGGGACGACGCGGGGAATCTGCAGCGCGTCCGCCGAGCGGTTGAATTCGGCGACATCGCCCTCCATGAGCCGGTCGAACTCGGAAAGCACGGCCGAGAGCCGCGTTTTCAAGAGCTCGTAGTACCGAACCGAGGAGGCGAGAGGTTTCGCGTCCGCGCTCGCGACGATCCCGGCGAGGTTCGTCAGGTCGTGGTCGAGCTTCGGCTCGAAGTTCAGGTCGTCCTCGTTCGCCTTGATGTTCGGGTTGATGAGCTTTTCTTCGATGGCCGTGAGCTTGACCCCGAGGGCGCCTGCCCGCCGCGTCAACGCGTCGCCCTTTCCGAGCCGGGCGGCGCGCTCGCCGAGGTCTTTCGCCTGCGCGCGGACATCGCGGATCTTGAGCACCGCCGCGTGGGTCTCCGACAGCCGGTCCCGGATCGCTGCCAGAAGGTCGTATTGCGCCTTCAGGTCCGCGGCGGACGCGAATCCGCCGGGGTGTGGCTCGACGACGGCGGTCTCGGTGAACGTCTTCCCGCCCGCGGTGAGGCGCACCTGGTACGAGCCCGGGCCGACCTTCGGCGGGCTCTTCGTCCCCTCGTTGAAGACGGCCTTAGGCACGAGGGTCGGCTTGAAGACCCTCATGTCCCACACGAAGCGATTGAGGCCCGCCTTCGGCTCCAGGGGCTTGTCGCGGTCCTTCTCCTCCTCTTCGCGCGCCGCCTGTTCCTTCAGGTCTCCCTCCTTCTCCGGCTTCTGGTTGGAAAAAGCGCGGATGACTTTCCCATCGGAGAGGATCTCGATTCGGACCTTCTCGCCCTTCGCCGGTTTTTCGGGGAGCCAGTAGTCGACGATGACCCCGTTCAACAGGTTCGTCCCGACGCCCCGGAGCGGCTCGTCCTCCTCGTCTATCCGCTCGGTCTGCATGCGCACGGCTTTCCTCGGCGGAAAGAGCCGCGGCCCGGACGTGCGGATGGAGTCATTCCAGCCCCGCAGCGCGGTCGTGTCGTCCAGGATCCAGAACGCTCGTCCCTGGGTAGCGAGCACGAGGTCGCCGTTCTTGATGGTCAGGTCCGTAATCGGCGTCGCGGGAAGGTTCCGCTGGAACGCGCGCCAGCTGGCGCCGTCATCGAATGAGACGTAGAGGCCGGTCTCGGTGCCCGCGTAGAGAAGTCCGCGTCGCGCGGGATCCTCGCGGACGACGCGCGTGAACGCGTCTGCCGGTATTCCGGAGACGATCTTCGTCCAAGTCTTCCCGTAGTCCCTGGTCCTGAAGAGATAGGGCGCGAAGTCGTCGAACTTGTACATGGTGGCGGCGACGTAGGCGACGCCCTTTTCGTGCGGCGACGCGTCGATCGCGTTGATCTGGATCCACTCCGGCATCCCCTTCGGGGTCACGTTCTGCCAGGTCTTCGTCCCGTCCCGCGTGACGTGCACGAGGCCGTCGTCCGAACCGGCCCAGAGGACTCCGGGCTCGACCGGAGATTCCGAGAGCGTGAAGATCGTGTCGTACACCTCGACGCCCGTGATGTCCCGCGCGACCGGGCCGCCGGAATCCCCCTGCTTGCCCGGTTCATTGCGGGTCAGATCCGGGCTCGCCTCCTCCCACGTTTCTCCCTCGTCACGGCTGCGCAGGAGGATCTGCGACGCGTGGTACAGCGCTTTCGGATCGTGCCGGGAGATCAGAATAGGCGCGTTCCACTGGAAGCGGTACTTCAGGTCCCGGGTCGCGTGACCGTCGGCGAGCTGCGGCCAGACGCCGACCTCACGCGCCTGCCGCGTCCTGTGGTCATACCGGGTGATCTGTCCGCCGTATTCTCCCGCGTAGACCACGTCCGGGTTCTTCAGGTCAGGCGCGATCCACCCGCTCTCGCCGCCGCCGGCGGAATGCCAGTCGGCCATGTCGATGCCGGCTCCGGGCACGCCGCTCGGGATGCACACGTTCGAATTGTCCTGCTGCGAGCCGTAGACCCAGTACGGAAAGCGGTCGTCGGTCGTCACGCGGTAGAACTGCGCCGTCGGCTGGTTGTTCTGCGTCGACCACGTTCGCCCGCCGTTGAAGCTGATCGTCGCTCCCCCGTCATTGCCCAGGATCATGCGGTTCGGATCGTCCGGGTCGATCCAGATGTCGTGGTGGTCGCCGTGCGGGGAGGACAGGTTCGAGAACGTCTTGCCGCCGTCGGTCGAGCGGTGCAGGTTGACGTTGGGAAGATAGACGGTGTCGGCACTCTTCGGGTCCGGATAGACCCAGGCGTAGTACCAGGCCCGCTGCCGGATCTTGTGCTCGTCGTTGACTTGCTTCCATTTCTCGCCACGGTCGTCGCTGACATAGAGACCGCCCCCTTCCTTCGCCTCGATGAACGCATAGACGCGGCCGGGGCGCGCGGCGGACGCCGCGACGCCGACTCTGCCCCAGACGCCCGCGGGGAGGCCGTCCGCCTCGATCTTCTTCCAGCTGTCGCCGCCGTCCGTCGAGCGGTAGAGCGCGCTCCCCGGACCACCGTCGACGAGCTCCCAGGGCCGCCGGATCGCCTCCCAGAATGCCGCGTAGAGCGTCCGCGGGTTCGAAGGGTCCATCGCGAGGTCGCACGCCCCCGTCTGGTCATTGACGTACAGCACCTTCGCCCATGTCCGGCCGCCATCCTTCGAACGGAAGATGCCGCGGTCCGGGTGCCGCCCCCAGACGTGCCCCTGCGCCGCGACATAGACGAGGTCGGGATCGCTCGGGTGAATGCGGACGCGCGCGATCTGCCGCGTTCCCTTCAACCCCATCGACGTCCAGGTGATCCCCGAGTCCGTCGACTTGTACACGCCGTCGCCGTGTGAGACGTTGCCCCGGATCGGTGCCTCCCCCATCCCGACGTACACGACGTTCGGGTCCGACTCCGAGACCGCGATCGCACCGACGGATCCCGTCTTGAAGTCCTTGTCGGACACCGATTCCCAGTTCGAGCCGCCGTCGGCAGTCTTCCAGACCCCGCCGCCGGTGGAGCCGAAATAGAAAGTCAGAGGATCGTGCCGGACCCCGGTGACCGCGGTGACGCGGCCCCCGCGGAACGGTCCGATGTTCCGAAACTGCAGGCCTTCGAAGAGATCCGAAAAGGTCTTGGGCTTCTCTTCGACGATCTTCGTCGGCGGCGCGCCCGACGGGGTCCTGGCCGCGCCCGGGCTCGACAGGGCCGCGGCGGAAAGCGGCAGGACAAAAAGGCCGAGGACAGCCGCGAACACCAGCGTCGCGCGGGGGTGGAGCAAGAGACCTCCTTGATCGAAGAGGGGTTCGAAGGCGGGAAGTATAGGGCAGCGGCCCGGAGCTTCCCCGCGATAAGCTCCTCGCACGCACTCTCGATGAAATCGCGCATTGGGTTCACCGCCGCCTGGCTTCTTCTCGCCTGCGGATGCGCGTCCGTGCGCGTGCAGCACGCGGCCGCCGTCGGAACGGCCGGCGCTGCCTGGGGGCGCGCGGTCGACGCGCTGCTTCTCCTCGCCGAAGAGACCGCCGTCGACGCGGATTCCGCCCGCGTTCTCTCGGAAGCCCAGGGACTCTCCCGCGACGAGCGTCGGGTCGTGCTCGAGAAGCACGCCTCCATCGAAAACGAGATCGCCGACCTCGAGCGCCTGCGCAGGCATGCCCGGCTGCTCGCCCGCTACTTCGATGCCCTGCGCGACCTCGCCGACTCGGCGGCGGATAAGGCGGCGGACGCCGCAGCCGCCCGCGCCCTGGGAAGCGCGACGGCCCTCGGGCGCGAGATCTCGGGCTCCACGTTGCTGTCGGGGGCGGAGCGCGACCTCCTCTCGAAATCGTCGGGTCTGCTCGTGCGCGGCGTCCGCGAGCGCGCGCTCTCCCGGGAGCTCGACGCCCGCGCGGAAGCCGTCGGACACGAGCTTGCCGTCCAGCAGGCGCTGCTCGACGCCCTGCGCCGCCACATCCGCGCCGATGCCGCCTCGCTGAAGGACCTCGGCCGGCAGCGGGAGGTCTCGCGACCCTTCCTCGAGAACCGAATCGTGGAGCCCTCGGCGTGGATCGCCGAGCGGAGGCTCTACACGCTTCCACCCCCCGCGGCCGACCTCCTCTCGGACGCGAGCGACACGGCGAGCCGCCTGCGAACCGCATGGGCGGCTCTCTCCGAGGGCCGGCTGGACGGAGCAGCATGGGCCGCGCTGCTCGCCGATGCCGAGACTCTGACATCGTGGGTGCGGGCGGTCCGGGAAGCGCGCCGGTGATCGATCCCGATGCTGCGGAAGCCGCCCGGTCGAAGCTGCTCGATCTCCTCCGGAATCGCGTCCGCGCTCCGATCGAGCGCCACGCGGACGAAATCCTCGACTCCTTCGGCGACGACAACGAAGCGCTCTCCGCGTTTCAGCTCGCGCGCGCGGATCTCGACGCGCTCATCTCCCACGTGGAACACGAACAGTTGAAAGCCCTCTCCCTCCGCCTCGCGTCCCACCACGACGAGCTCACGGCCGGAATCCGCGACATGGCCGAAAGCCTTCGCACCGCGAAAACCCTGACCCACTCCGCCGAGCTCTTCGGAACGGTCGTTGGCGTGCTCGCCCGAATCGTGGCGCTCGCGTAACCTCGAGGGTGAGGGATCAGGGGCAACGGGTCAGGCGGACGCGGGCAACGCTTGAGCCGTCGAGCGTCAACTCTCAATCCTCAACTCGCTATACTCCCCGCCCGGACTTCACTCTGGTGGCACCCATGACCTCTCCATCCCATTACAAGACTCTCGTCGACGAAGCGAAGGCGCGCATCCGGGAAACGACACCGGAGGAGCTTCTCGCCGGGCGGCAACGTGGAGAGAGTCCCATCCTGGTCGACGTCCGCGAGGACGATGAGTTTCGGGTCGATCACGCCGCCGGCGCGCTTCACCTCTCGAAGGGCGTTCTCGAGCGCGACATCGAGACGAAGATCCCGGATCCCGGCACACCCGTCGTCCTGTACTGCGGCGGAGGCTCGCGGTCCGCGCTGGCGGCCGACGCGCTCGCCCGGATGGGATACACGGACGTCCGGTCGATGGCGGGCGGGATGCGCCGGTGGCGCGAGCTCGGACTGCCCGTCGAGACCGGCGGTAAGAAGGGTCCGGCATGACGCTCTCCGTCGGGATACGCGGGCTCGGAAGGATCGGTCGGAATCTCTTCCGCCTCCTGTATGCGCGCGACGACGTGCGGATCGCCGGCATCTCCGAAACCGCCGATCCCGCCGGGCTCGAGTACCTGCTCCGCTTCGACACGACGCTCGGCCGCTTCCCCGACGAGATTTCCATCCGGGAAGGCAACATCTACGTCGCGGGCCGGCAGATCCCGTTGCTCTCGGAAAAGGATGGCGCCCGGACACCCTGGGGCGAGCTCGGGGTCGACACGCTGCTCGAGGCGACGTCGCGCCCCCGCCCGCGCCGGGAGCTCGCGCTCCACCTCGACGCGGGGGCGAAGCGCGTCATCTCGCTCTCGCCGCCCGATCCCGTCGACCCTCCGGACGCGGTCGCGGTCATGGGCCTGAACGACGACCGCCTGTCGAGCGCGCATCGGGTGGTCTCGAACGCGTCCTCGACGGTGCACTGCGTCGCGCCGATCCTGAAGATCTTGAACGATGCGTTCGGGATCCGGCGCGCGATGTTCACGACGGTGCACTCCTACACGAGCCAACACCGCCTCGCCGACGTGCCGGCCGAGGACAAGCGGCAGGGCCGCGCCGCGGCGGAGAACATCATCCCCCAGGCGTCGCGCTCGCCGGTCATGCTCGCCGATCTCCTCCCGGAGCTTGCGGGACGGATCACCGGCTCGGCGATGAGCGTCCCCGTCCGCAACGGGTCTCTGGTAGACCTCGTCTGCTGGCACGAGAAGAAGATCTCGAAGACGGCTTTGAACGAAGTCGTCCGGACGGCGGCAGCCACACACCGCTGGAACCGTTATCTGAAGTTCGAGGTCGAGCCTATCGTCTCGAGCGACGTCGCGCACAGCCCGTACTCGTCCGTGTACGACTCGCTGGCCACCATGTCGATGGGTGACAGCGTCTCGAAGACCGTTTCCTGGTTCGACTCCGGTTACGGCTACGCCTACCGGGCGCTCGACCTTCTCGGGCGCTTCGCGGAGCTCGATTCCGGAAAGGGAACGACATGATCCGCGTGGGCATCAACGGCTTTGGAAGGATCGGGCGTTCCGTGTTCCGGATCCTTTCCGACCGCCCGGACATCGAAGTGGCGGCGATCAATGACCTCTATGACAACGACCAGCTCGCGTACCTCTTGAAATACGACACGGTCATGCGCGTCTTCGAGAAGGACGTCCGAGCCGACAGGGACTCGATCACGGTCGGCGGGCGCCGGATCAGGATGACGGAAGAGCGCGACCCGGCGAAGCTTCCCTGGGGAGAGCTGCAGGTCGACGTGGTCGTCGAATCGACGGGCGTCCTTCTGACCCGGGAGAAGCTCGAGCGGCATCTGGCGGGGGGCGCGCGCAAGGTCATCCTCACGGTGCCGGCGAAGGACGAGATCGACGCGACAATCGTGATGGGCGTCAACGACGAATCCTTAAAGCCCGAGCACCTCATCGTTTCGAACGCCTCGTGCACGACGAACTGCCTCGCTCCCCTGGCGAAGATCCTGGACGAGCGCTTCGGGATTGAGGAGGCGTTCATGACCACCGTGCACGCCTACACGAACGACCAGCGCCTCGCCGACGTCCCGCACAAGGACCTTCGCAGGAGCCGGGCCGCCGCGGAGAACATCATCCCGACGACGACCGGAG
This sequence comes from Acidobacteriota bacterium, assembly GCA_039931865.1. Lineage (GTDB taxonomy): Bacteria > Acidobacteriota > Thermoanaerobaculia > UBA5066 > Gp7-AA6 > JALYUA01. The sequence goes on from JBDTRB010000058.1 coordinate 15,530, forward strand.
CCGCCAAGGCCGTCGGTCAGGTCCTCCCCCGGTTGAAGGGGAAGCTCGACGGGATGGCGATGCGCGTTCCCGTCCCCGACGGATCGATCGTGGATCTCACGTGCCGCGTCGCGAAAATGCCGGAAGCCCGGGAAGTGAACGCCGCGGTGGCGGAGGCGGCCGCCGGACCGATGCGCCGCATCGTCCAGTACAGCGACGCACCGCTCGTGTCCTCCGACATCATCGGAAACCCGCACTCTTCGATTTTCGACTCGCTTTCGACCGTCGCGTCCGGGGACGGCTGGATCAAAGCCGTCGCGTGGTACGACAACGAGTGGGGCTACTCGAACCGCGTCGTGGACCTGATCGAGCGGCTGGCGATCTAGCCGGTCACAAACCCGCTCTATTTTTTCGGCGCAAACCGCGTGCGGAGGCTCTTCATGCGTTCCTGCGCGGAAGGAGACATCTCGACGACCTTCTCGACGTTGATCAGCAGCCGGGGATTCGTCTCGGCGCGGATCGCGGGAACCACGTGCTCGAGCTTCGCCCAGACGACCAGCATCTCGCCTCCGGATTCCAGGAAGAGACTGGCATCGAGGATCCCGTGCGAGATGAACGAAGCCGCCATGTCCCAGTAGGTCGTAACCATCCGGTAGGACGCGTTCTCGGGCGTTCCTCCGGCGAGCGCGCGCACGTCGTCGATCGACCTGGGACTGAACTTCTGGAGGAACCAATCGCGCGCGGCGCGCATTCGCTCCTCGCGCCGCAGGTCGTAGAGCTTCAGGATCAACTCCGCGTCATGGTGCGTCGCGACCGATTGCTTCCCCATGTGGGCTCCCTGGTTGTCGAGCTTCGTACCAGGCTGTTCTATCATCCCCGCGCTGTGGAGGAACTCCCATGCGCATGCGGCGACACGCTTCCCTGCTTTTGCTTATGGCCGCGCTCACAGGATGCAGCGCGGCGGCCCGACCGCCGGCCGCGCGCGGCGGCGGAGGCGCTTCCGGAACGACGGACATGAAAGACATGAAGGAAATCGCCGAGTCCTACGTGAAGCTCGTTCTAGCCCTCGGCCGGCATGACGCCGACTACGTGGATTCGTACTACGGTCCGCCGGAATGGAAGGCGGACGCCGAACGCGCCCGCCGCCCTCTTACGGAGATCCGGTCCGCGGCCGACGCGCTCCTCGAACGACTCTCGCGAATCCGGGAGCCGGCGGAAGAGATCGCGCGGCTCCGGCACCGGTACCTCGGCCGGCAGATCTCCGCGTTGAAGGCGCGGTCCTCTATGCTCGCGGGGAAGAAGCTCACGTTCGACGAAGAGTCTCGGGCTCTCTACGACGCGGTCGCGCCGACGAACACGGAAGAGCATTTCCGGAAGTTGACCGAAAGACTCGCCGGCCTGCTCCCGGGCGAGGGCTCCCTCGGAGAACGATACGAGGCGTTCCGGCACGACTTCGTCATCCCGAAGGAAAAGCTCGACGCGGTGTTCCAGGCCGCGATCCAGGCGGGACGGGAGCGCACGCGCGCGCACATCCCGCTTCCGGAAGGAGAGAGCTTCCGCGTCGAGTACGTCACCGGGAAATCCTGGAGCGGCTACAACTGGTACCAGGGAAATTTCGCGAGCCTGATCCAGGTGAATACCGATCTGCCCATCTACATCGACCGCGCGGTCGACCTCGCCTGCCACGAGGGCTATCCCGGCCATCACCTCTACAACGTCCTGCTCGAGAAGACCCAGGTGCGGGATCGGGGCGCAGTCGAGTTCACCGTCTATCCCCTCTTTTCTCCCCAGTCGCTGATCGCGGAAGGCAGCGCGAACTTCGGAATCGAGGTGGCGTTTCCGGGAGCCGAGCGCACGGCCTTCGAGCGCGACGTGCTCTTCCCGATCGCCGGCCTCGACGCCTCGAAGGCTGAAAAGTATGCCCGGGTCCGCGACGTTGCGGACCAACTTTCCTATGCCGGGAACGAAGCCGCGCGCCGCTACTTGAACGGCGAGATCGACGCGAAGGCGGCGGCGGACTGGCTGGAACGGTATGCGCTGATGTCCCACCCGCGTGCGGAGCAGCGGGTGCGTTTCATCGACCAGTACCGCAGCTACGTCATCAACTACAACCTCGGAAAGGACCTCGTTCGACGCTGGATCGAGTCGCGCGGCGGCACGGCGAGGAACTCCGCAAAGCGGTGGGCGGAGTTTGAAAAGCTCCTCTCGTCCCCCCGTCTGCCCTCGGACCTCATCGTCCCGCCCGGAGAGCAGAACATGGTCTCGAACTCGTCGGACCTGTCGCCCGGATAGCCGAGGGGCGCGGGGCGGGGGCGAGAGGCGGGAGAGGAAACCGCGAGGAACCCGACGGCGCCCCAGGGCGCCTGACCGCGGCGCCCGGGACCCTCCCCCAAAAAGAAATGCCCGGAGCGCAGGACTCGCCTGCGGCTCCGGGCATAAGAGAAGGCGCCGCTGATCGCGCGCGGCCTCGAGACCGTTTAGCGGCTCGACGCCTTCGAGGTCATCTTGCTCTTCGAGGTCTTCCCGGCCATCTTCGCGTTCAGCTCCTGCACCATCTTCAGGTGATCCTCCAGCGTCGGCAGGGTCTTGCTCGCGAAGGACTTCACGTCCGGGTCTTTGCCGCCGTTCGCTTCCTTCTTGAAGTCCGTGACATCCTTCTTGTGATCCTTCACCATGTCCGCCACGTACGCCTTGTCAAAAGCGCCGCCGGACATCTTCGACATCTTGTCCATCTTCGCCTTGTGCGCGGCGTCGACCTCCGTCGGGAGGGTGATGTTCTTCGAGCTCGCGACCTGCTTCAGTTCATCATTGGCCCTGGTGTGGTCATCCACCATCCGCTGCCCGAACTGCTTGACGTCGGCGTTCGAGGCTTTCTCGGCGGCCATCTTGCCCATTTCGACTTCCATCATCCCGCCCTTCGCGGCATCCATGACGAACTTCGAGTCGGCGCTCTTGCCCATCGAGGATGATGCGCTCATCGAGCCCTTCGACGTCTTAGAGGTCTGATCGGCAGTCGTCCCGCTGGTAGAAGAGCTCTGGGCACGGGCGGCGGCGCAGCTTACGACGAGCGCCCCGGCGGTGATGAAAAACGGAAACTTCTTCGACATCTGATCCCCCTGTTTCATGAATGGACGCGGGGCCTCGATCACGCCGAACGAGGCACTGCCGCACCCGAGTGGGGAGCAAGTGCGGTGCCACTCGATCCTAGGGGGACGGCTCTGCAGCGGCGTGAACGTATTTCGGGCATGCAACGACCGGCTGCGGAGGGTACAGCCGGAATAGCGGGCAGAAGACGAAGACCGACCTGGGCGTCCGGATGTATTTTGGCGGGGCGGCGCACGTGTGGCACAGGCTGTCCGGAAACGGGCGAGCGTCCGGGGAGGGAGGCTCGAGCGGGGAGGGAGGCTCGAGATCGTTCTCCTTCACGTCCCGGTCTCCCCGGGCCGGGCGGCGGCCTCAGCCGCCAGCGCGGCGTCTCCGGCGAGCTCGCCCGCAAGCGCGGCGTCTTCGGCGAAGTAGTCCGGCTCGGCCGCGTCCGCGTTCGCGGCCTCCCACTCCGCCGTTTTGGAAAACGCCTCTTCCGAGGAGGTGGTCTCGGTCCAGTCCAGGTCCCGCCGGATCCGGGTCGTGTCGTAGACGAGAGGTTGCGCGAAGTTGCCGGGTTGCCCGAGCTCGCGCGGAAGCCGCGCATCGTCGACCAGCGTCACCGCGCCCGTCCAGCCGAGCGCCCGGCCGAAGGCCTCCACCCGGTCCGCCATCGTGGGGGCCGAGGGCTCTCCGACGTTGTAGGTGCGTCCCCGCGCCCTCTCCGTCGTGACCGCGAGGACGATCGCGTGCGCGACGTCCTCCACGTATCCGTGCGTCCAGCGAAAAAGGCCGTGCGCGCGCCCGAAGAGGATCGTCGGGCGCCCGTCCGCGATCCTCCGCCACGCGGGGCCGAAACGGTGCTGCGCGTCTCCAGGTCCGTACACCGCGGGGAGCCGCAGAACGGTCCCCGGCATCGCCGGATCGGATTGGACGACTCGCTCGACCTCGATCTTTTCGTACTCCGAGAGATACGCCGGAAGGTAGAGACCGGCGGTCCCGCGGTACGGGTACATGTTCTCGCGCAGGTGAGCGTCTTCCGCGAGCGCCCGCGAGTCGGCCTCTCCCCGCTCGGTTCCGAGAAAGATCCCGTACGCGCGGTACACGTCTCCGCTCGAGAGCGCGACGACTCTCCGCGCGACGCCCCGGAACGTCCTCATCAGCGCCGAGGCGTCTCTCTCGCCGACCGGCGACATGGCGAGAACGACGTCCCAGGCGAGGCCGGTCAGCTCGTCCGGAAAAGAGACCACCGGAATCCCGGCCTCCGGCGCATGGACGTGACGCACGCCGAAAGGCAGCGCCGCCTCATGCTCTCCGCGGTGGTACACCGTGACCTGATGGCCGAGATTGGACAGCCGCGTGACGACCGGAGGCCCGAGAAACCCCGTCCCGCCGACGACGAGAATCCGCATCCTCCGAGCATAACGAGAGCCGCATCCTGTTTGCATCCCGGCCGGGTCGCGCGTGGGGCGCGCGCGGGACGCACCGCGCGGCACGGCGCGCCCTCGATCCGCCATAATTCGAACCCTGAGCTCCGAAGAAACCCGCGCGGTCCTGACGGCCTTCTACGACGCGCTCGCGCGCCGGGACGGAGAAGCGATGGCCGCGCTCTACGCGCCGGATGCCCGGTTCGAGGACGAAGTCTTCCGGCTGGAGGGCGCCGACGTGGGCAGGATGTGGCGGTCCCTTCTGGATGGAGCGAGAACGCTCACGGTTGCGTACACGATCGCGCGGGCGGACAGGGACGGCGGGACCGTCGAATGGACCGCGCGCTACCTTTTCCCGGGAGGCGGACCCGTGGTCAACGTCATCCTCTCGGAGCTCGAAGTCTCGGGCGGCAGGATCGTCCGCCAACGCGACCGGTTCGACTTTCCGCGGTGGGCGGCCCAGGCGCTCGGGCGCCCGGGCCGGTTGTTCGGGCGGTTCGAATGGTTCCGCCGCGCAGTCTCGCGCCGGGCGGCGGCGCGCCTCGGGGTGCCGCCGCGGGGCCCCCTCACCGGGCCGGGCGCGAGGCCGCGCCGCCCTTTTCCGCCGCGATGAACCAGGCGACCTTGCGCTCGGCGAGATCGAGCGGAACCGCGCCGCTCGAGAGCAGCATGTCGTGGTACCGGCGCATGTCGAAGGCCGGCCCGAGCTCCGACCGCGCCTTCTCACGCAGCTCCACGAACTTGCGCATACCCATCTTGTACGCGAGCGCCTGCGAGGGCAGGTCGCACGAATACCGGAGCGTCTCGGTCGCGATCTCCGTCTCCGACTGAATGGTGTTGTCCCGCATGTATTGCATCGCCTTTTCGCGCGGCCATCCGAGCAGGTTCATCCCGGTATCGACGACCAGCCGCGAGGTCAGAAACGCGTCGAACAGGAGGCGCCCGGCGAGATCGTACGGGTCGTCGTACATCCCCATCTCTCCCGCGAGATGTGAGGAGTACTCGCCCCATCCCTCGATGAACGCGGTGTAGGAGATCGCGGATTCGCGCCGCCATTGCGGGAGATCGGGGTTTTCCTGCTGGAGACTGATCTGCATGTGATGCCCCGGCATGAGCTCGTGGGAGATCAGAGAGCCCGCGCCGATCAGGCTTCGGTCCTCGAGGTGCGTGCCGTTGTATTTGTAGTAGCCCTTGGAGTCCTGCGGCGTCGGCACCTGGTAGTAGCCGAAGGTCATCGAGGGCTCGAGCTGAGGCTCAAGGCGCTTCACGCCGAATGGCGCCTTTGGCGTGCGGCCGAAGAACTCCGGCAGCTTTTTCAGGATCCGGTTCTGCGCCGCCATCAGCCGCTCCCCGACTTCGTCCGGCGTCTTCGCGTAGAAGCGGCGGTCTTTCTTCAACGACTGGCGGAACTCCGCGAGGGTGCCCTCGAAGCGGACCTCTTTCCGGATCGCGTCGAGCCGCGCGTTCAACCGGTCCATCGCCTCGACGCCGATGCGATGGATCTCCTCGGGAGGGACGTCCAGCGTCGTCGACCGGCGGACCGCCGCGCGGTAGACCTCCGCTCCTCCCGGGTACTGGGCGAGGCCGACGGAGTCCGGCGCCTTAGACGCGTACTCGCCGTTTAAATATTCGGTCAGGCGCCGCACGACCGGTCGGATCTCCCGATCGATGCGCCCGGCGATCCGTTCTGAGAACGCGTCGCGGTCGGCGGCGGGAAGCGCGGCGAGTCGCTCCGGAGCGACGAAAAAAAGATTTCCGTTCTTTTCGCGCGCGGCCGGCGCGAAGTTGCCCGCGACCAGCGGGATCTCGGGCTTCGGCATGACGATTCCGCGCCGGGACTGCTCCTTCAGCTTCGTCTGCAGAGCATCGAGAAACGCCGGGTACTTCGAGAGCAGCTTTTCGTAGTGATCCGCGTCTTCGCGATTCCGGAACGGGTGGGACGAGAACGCCGTGTGCGCCCCCATGAACTGAAAGGTGTACGGGGTCGCGGGGAACGTCAGCCAGTATCGCGAGGGACCGGCCGCGAGCCACCGGCCTTCGCGGCGCAGCATCTCGAGCGAGATCTCCTCCTCGTGCGAAAGGTCGGACCCGCGGACGGCGTCGAGCTTCGAGAGCAGGGAGCGTCCGAAGGCGGCGTCACGCTCCGCCTTCTCGACCGAGAGGTCCGGGAGGGCGTCTACGGGGAGTCCCAGACGGATCTTGAGCGGGATGCTTTCTCGCTGCAGGTATTGCGAGTATTCGGCGGCCGCGGCGTTCAAGGCGCCCGCGGGGCCGGAGGGTTTGTCCGAGCGGGTGTCGGCCTGCCCCGCCGCCGAAAGCCACGTCGCGGCGACGCCTGCCAGGAAGAGAGAGATCTTCACGGGTTCCTCGCTTTCTGTCGCCCGCCGCGGCGCGTCGGGAGCCCTAGGAAACGGTTTAAGAGCTGGTCGTCCGCCGACGGCTCAGCGAAAACAGCCGGTCGGGCGCCTGTTCCCCGAGGACCGCCCGCGCGGCGATCTCACCGACAGCCGGACCGTGCTTGAAGCCGTGACCCGAGCCGCCGCCGACGATCCAGGCGTTCTCGGCGCCCGGATGGCGGTCGATGATGAAGTGGTGATCGGGGCTGTTCTCGTACTGGCACACGCGGGACTCCAGAAGCGGCGCGTTCGCGAGAGCCGGGAACCGCCGCGCGATGTACTCCCGCGCCGCTCGCACGCCCTCGGTGGACGCGACCCTCTCCCCGTCGGTCGGGTCGAACGGCGCGCCGCGCCCGTCGTCGGCGATCTTGAACCCGCGCCGCTCGTTGCCGGGGATCCCGTAGAAGAAGCGAGGGACCTCGACCCACACAGGAAACCGGTCCTCGTCGAAGCTGTGGTCGCCGGCAGGAGTGCCGAAATAGAAGACCTCCTGGCGCGTCGGCTGGATCGTGTCGCGGAGCAGTTCGGGAAGCACTTTCGGAAGCCACGGTCCGCACGCAAAGACGTATGCGTCGGCCGTGAGCGTGGTGGCGTCGGAGAGACGGAGACCTTCGAGGCGGCCGGAGCCGATCGCTCCCGGCGTAACGGACGCCTCGCGGTAGGTCCCCCCGTCCGCCGTGAAGCCCTCGACGACCTGCGCGCAGGCGCGCCGCGCGAGGAGGTAGCCGGCCTCCTTCTCGTAGAGCGCCCACCCGATGCCCGCAAACGCGACCTGCGGATACCGGCGCGCCGCTTCGGCGGCCGTCAGCTCCTCGTAAGCGAAGCCGTTGTCTTTCAGGATTGGAAGCGAAGACTTCACGTACGCGCCCTCGTCACCGACCAGCCAGAGTGCGCCGGTGCGGCGGTAGAAGGGGCGCTTCCAGCGGGCTTCGTATTCGTGCCAGAGCTGGAAGGCGCGAGCCGCCATCTCCGTGTAAATCCGGTCCGCCCCGTAAACACCCCGGATGACACGGGTCTCGCCGCCTGAGCTCGCCCGCGAGTTCCCGGGTCCCCAGGTGTCGAGCAGGGTCACGCGCGCGCCGCGGCGCAGCAGCTCCGCCGCAGTGAAACCACCGAACGCGCCCGCGCCGACGACCGCGATGTGGAGCTTCCGGCCCGCGGTTGGTTTCGCGCCCGGCGCGTTCGCCTTTTCGGGCGCGGCAAAGCGCGCGGTGGCGGCCGCCCCGGCGACGGCGCCGAGAAAGGCGCGGCGGGAGAGAGGCGCGCGAGACCTGGGGGACATGTTTGCGGAACGGTATCAAAACCGGCGGCGCGCAAGTACCTCGTTCCGGCGATTCGGCCGATCCCACGGGCGGGGTGTGAGGGTCGGCCGCAGTTTGCCCCGATTGATAGTTGACCGCGGAGTACCGCGGCCGTCTCGCTCCCGCTGGTCGCTCGGCTCCCGA
>JBDTRB010000059.1:0-23345 GCA_039931865.1 Acidobacteriota bacterium
CGGCGAATGCAAAAGCCTGGACACGACACCCGCAGGCTCTTTTCAGCAGCCTGCTAGTCCGCCGCCGCACCGGCAGCGGTTCCCCGCCGGTGCCGGCACGAGGCCTGCACACGCTGCAGGAGGACCCGGATATACCTCGCAGATCGGACAGGACAGGACAGGACAAGCCATGACCATGCTCGGCCGCGCCAACCCTCTCGAAAGGATCGCCCGCGGGTTGCGCGGCAAAATCTGGCCCGCGCGCGCTCCCGTGCCGACATCCCCGCGCGCGTGCCGCGTCGTGGCCCACCGCGGCGCCGCACGCGTACGGCCCGAGAACACGATCGAGGCGTACGCGACTGCGATGGACCTCGGCGCCGACGCGGTCGAGGCGGACGTCTGCGTCACCCGGGACGGCCGATTCGTGATCTGGCACGACGCCGACCCGGGTGACAAGATCGCGCTTGCGCGGCAGACCGGACGCGAGAATCTGCTTTTTACCCCGGACGTCCCGACGCTCGTGTCGCGCTGGAGGCGCCGCGTTCGCGACCTCGACTTCGAGGAGTTTCGGGCGCACTACGGCTACGGTCGCCGCAAGGGAGGACTCGCCGACCTGATCGGCAGCGACGATCCCCCGCAGGTTCCCCCGGTGGCTCTCGACGACCTGATCGCGTGGGCAGGAAGCGAGCCGCGACTCTCCGCGATCTGCCTCGACATCAAGCTGAAGCACGACCAGGGAGACGCGGCGGTGACCCTTTACGAAAAGCTCAGCCGGGTCTTCGCCGACCACCGGGGCCGGTCGTTCCCTTCGATCGCGCTGCTCACCCCCCAGCGGGAGATCGCCGGGATCTTCCTCCGCGAGGCGGCGCGCCAGCCCCACGACGAGCGGCTCACGATCCACGGGGATTTCGAGCTCCCCGGCGTTCTCGCGGAGGCGCGCCGGTTTCGCCTGCGGCACGTGAGCATGGGGCTCGGTCAGCGCTTCTGGCCGGGGTTCCGTGACGAGGTCGCGGACGTCGTCCGTGCGCGGGAGCGCGGGGAGCTCGACTCCGTGATCCTCTGGACGATCAACGAGCCGGATCAGTTGCGGGAACTCGTCTCCTTTGCGCCCGACGGAATCCTGACGGACGATCCTCCGCTCCTGCGCGGGCTGCTTTTGGATCGACGTCTGCGGGCGACGGAAGAAGAGAAAGTGGAGACCTCCGCGCACGGTTAGAATCCCGAAGTGCTCTATCGATTCGACCACGTCCGCAAGGCGTATGGACCGAAGGAAGTGCTCCGCGACGTCACGTGGCAGCACAACCCGGGACAGAAGGTGGGACTCGTCGGCAGGAACGGCGCCGGAAAGACGACGCTGCTGCGCATCGCGCTCGGCCGCGAGGAGCCGGATTCCGGCGAGTTCGTCAAGGCGAATGCGCTCCGCGTCCAGACCGTCGATCAGGCGTTGAACGTGGACTCTCTCTCCGAGTCGCTCCACGATTACACCGCGGGGGCGTTCGCGGATCTCCATCGAATCGAATCCGAGATGCGACGCCTCGAGCACGCCATGGCCGACGGAGACAATTCCGCCGCGCTGCATGACAGGTACGATGCGATCACCCACAAATTCGAGAACGAGGGCGGGTACGACATGGTCGCGGAAGTCGAGAAGGCCCTCTCCGGGCTGGGGTTCGACAAGGCCGACTTCGACAGGCCGCTCGCCGAGCTGTCCGGCGGGCAGAAGAATCGGGCGATGCTCGCGAGATCCATCCTGTCCAATCCCGACGTGCTGCTTTTAGACGAGCCGACGAACCATCTCGACTTCAACGCCGTCGAGTTTCTCGAGGAGTACCTCTCGCGCTCCCGCCGGGCCTACCTCGTCGTGACCCATGACCGGAGGTTTCTCGACCAGGTGGCCGAGGAGATCATCGACCTCGAGAACGGCCGTCTCTCGGACTACAGCGGCGGGTACAGCGCATACAAGCGGCAGAAGGCGGAACGGATCCTGACGGCGACCCGCGCGTTCGACAAGCAGCAGGAATTCGTCGAGAAGGAGAAGGAGTACATCCGCCGCAACATCGCGGGTCAGAACTCGCGCCAGGCGAAGGGGCGGCGGACGAAGCTCGCGCGGGTGGATCTCCTCGAGCGGCCGATGGACGACACGACGACCGTCGCGTTCCGATTCGACGCCGCGCGGATCGGCGGCCGGAGCTTTCTCCGGACGAAGCACTTAAACGCCGGCTACGAGGCGGGCTCTCCGATCGTCCGCGACGTCAGCTTCGAGCTCCTCCGGGGCGAACGCCTGGCGATCCTCGGCGAGAACGGCACCGGCAAGACCACTCTGCTGAAGACACTCGCGGGACGCCTTCCGCCCCTCTCGGGTTCTCTCTCGACCGGCCACGACGTCACGATCGGCTATTACGACCAGGAGCTGAAGGACCTCGATCCGAAGGGCCGCGCCATCGACGCGGTCTGGAACCTGAATCCCGGCGCGACGGAGCAGGCGATGCGGAGCTATCTCGCGCGGTTTGCATTCCGCGGGGACGAGGTGTTCGCGCAGATCTCCGGCCTCTCGGGGGGCGAGAAGGGGAGACTCACGCTCGCGGTCGTGATGATGCAGCGCCACAATCTGCTCCTTCTGGACGAGCCGACCAACCATCTCGATCTCGACTCCCGCGAAGCCCTCGAGGAGTCGCTCGACGGGTTTCCGGGCTCGATCGTCTTCGTCTCTCACGACCGGGCGTTCATCGACCGCCTCGCTACGCGGGTCCTCGACCTGCGCTCCGGGCGGGCCGTCGCGATGGAAGGCAACTACACCGAAACGGCCGCCGCGCGAACCGAGCGCCGCCGCCGACCCGAGCCCTCTACCGGGTCGTCGGTTCCTTCGCCGACCCCCATGCCCGGGCGAGACCCCATTGCCGTTGCCCGGACGCGCCCCGCGGCCCAGGCCCCGGCTGCGCCCGCCGCGGCCCAGGCATCCCCCCGCGACAGCCCGGAGAAGGACGGAAAGCGCCGCCGCCGGATCAGGTCTCTCGAGGAGAAGATCGCGTCGCTCGAGGCGGCGGTGGCGGAGCTCGAAAACCGGCTCTGGCAGGAAGCTCTCACTCTCGGTCCGATCGCGTCGCGCGATCTTGCCGCGCAGAAGGCGGCGCGGCAGCAGGAGCTCGACACACTCGTCGAGGACTGGGCGAAGCTGTCGGAGGAAGAAGCGCAGGAGGCGGGACGCCCGTCGTGAGCGACCCGGTCGAGACTCGTGCCGCGATTCTCGCGATCGGCAGCGAGATGCTGGGCCCCGAGCGGCAGGACACGAACTCTCTCTGGTTGACCGCGAGGCTCGAGGAGATCGGCATAGGAGTCGTGCGCAAGGCGATCATCGGAGACGATCCCGACGCGATCGTGCGGGAGCTCGAGACGTCGTCGAAGGAAGCGTCGCTTCTTATTTCGACTGGAGGGCTCGGCCCGACGGCGGATGACGTCACCGCGGCCGCCGTGGCGCTCTGGCTGGGAGTCTCTCTCATCCGCAACGCTGACTTCGTGACGCGGATGCGCGCGCGCTTCGAGGCCCGCGGTGTCCGGATGGCCGCGGTGAACGAGAAGCAGGCGGACTTCATCGAAGGCGCGCGCGTCCTCGAAAACCCGCGGGGGACCGCGCCGGGATTCTGGGCGCAGAAGGGCGCGTGCGAGATCATCGTCCTGCCCGGGGTCCCGTCCGAGATGCGCGAGATCATGCAGCAGAGCGTCCTTCCGGAGCTTGCGCGCCGCGCGGGAGGCGTGGTCTCACGCCGCAAAGTGCTCCGCATCGCCGGAATGGGGGAGTCGGCCGTCGAAGAGATGGTCGAGCCGGTTTATGCGCGCTGGAAGGCGCATCCCGTGACGATCCTGGCCTCGCCCGGGGAGGTGCAGCTCCACCTCCGGGTCCGGGGCGCGCCCGCGGACGCCGAGGAGACGATCGTGGCGATGGAGCGCGATTTCCGATCGGTGCTCGGTGAGCGGATCTCGGGCGACGACACGGAAGACCTCCCGTCCGCGGTCGGGCGGCTGCTCCGGGAATCCGGGAAGACTCTGGCGCTCGCCGAATCCTGTACCGGCGGCATGGTCGCCTCGCTGGTGACCGACGTGCCCGGGTCGAGCGACTACTTCCTGGGCGGGGTCGTCTCCTACGGCAACGAAGCAAAGGAATCGCTTCTCGGGGTCTCGATCGAGACCCTGCGCTCCCGCGGGGCCGTCTCCGAGGAGAGCGTTCTCGAAATGGCCTGCGGCGCGCGCGAGCGCTTCGACTCGGACGTCGCCGCCGCGGTGACCGGCATCGCGGGGCCGGGCGGAGGAACCGCCGAGAAGCCCGTCGGACTCGTCTGGTTCGGGATCGCGGACCGGGAGGGCGCCGCCACGGCGAAACGACGGTTTTTTGTCGGCGACCGGACCCACGTGCGGCGGTCCGCCTCCGTCCACGCGCTCGAACTCGTGCGGCGCCATCTCGTTGGATGGAAGACACCCGATGCCTGACATCGCGGACCGGGCCGCGGCGCTCACGGTACGGGCTTTCGTCGCGGTTCCACGGGACCCCCTCTGGTCCGAGAGCGCCCGGCAGTTCGTGGAGACGGTGCGACCGACATGTCCCGACTCGGCGTGGACGCGGCCTTCCGCGTGGCACCTGACACTCAAGTTCCTGGGAGACGCCCCGGCCGACTCGCTGGAGACGTTCGCGCTCCGCTTCGCGCCGGCCGCCGCGGCGGTCCCGGCCGGGGCCCTCCGCCCGGGCGGCCCCATCGTCTTCCCACCGCGGGGTCCCGCCCGGGTGCTCGGGCTCGGGTTCGCGCGCACGCGGACGCTCGAGGACCTCGAAGCCCTCGCCGGCGCCGCGGAAACCCTGGCGAGAGGTCTCGGGCTCCAGCGGGAAGACCGGGCATTCCATCCGCACGCCACCCTCGCCCGCGTGCGCGCTCCGTGGCCGCGGGAGGCCGTCGACCGGTTCCGGCGGAAGGCAGCGGAGTGGACATTCCCCGACTTCGCGGTCAGCGCCTGCGTCCTGTACGGCAGCCGGCTCGCTCCCGGCGGCGCGGTCCACACGCCGGTCGCGGAGTGGTTGTTCGCGCGCGACGGCGCCGGGGCCGGGGCCGGGCCGCTTCCGTGAGCGCGCGCTCTCTCGGCTTCGTGGCGCTCTCTTATCTTCTCGGGTCGATCTCGTTCGCCGTGCTTCTCGTCAGATTGAAAACCGGGAAGGACATCCGTTCGGAAGGTTCCGGAAACGCAGGCGCCACCAACGTGCTCCGGGCTCATGGCAGGACCCTCGGGATCCTGGTTGCCCTTTTCGACGTTGCGAAGGGCGCCGCGGCCGTGCTCCTGATGCGAACCGTTTCGTCGGATCCCCGCGCCGCCGCCGCGGCCGCGCTCGCCGCGATCCTGGGGCACGTCTTCCCCGTGTTCTACGACTTTCGAGGCGGGAAAGGGGTGGCGACCGCGGTCGGCGCGTTCGTCGCTCTCGTGCCGATTCCCGCACTGATCTGCGTCGGCGCATTCGTGGCGCTGGTCGCGATCACGCGGTACGTCTCGGTCGGCTCGATCGTCGCGCTCTCGCTGCTGCCGGCGGTCGCCGGCCTCTTCCGCGCTCCTCTTCCAGCGATCATCGCGGCGGCCCTCGCTGCGGTCCTGATCGTGTTCAAGCATCTCGAGAATTTAAAACGCCTCGCTGCGGGTACGGAACACAAGCTCGGCCGCTGATGCGAGTCACCGTTCTCGGCGCGGGCTCGTGGGGCACGGCGCTCGCGCTCCACCTGGGCCGCGCGGGACACGACGTGGTTCTCTGGAGCCGCGATCCGGAAGTCGCGACGCAGATCCAGTCCACGCGCCGGCATCCGCGCCGGTTTGCCGAGACCGCGCTTCCCGACGCCGTCCGCGGCACATCCGACCTCTCTGAAGCGCTCGCTTATGCGGAGACGGCGCTCGTCGCCGTGCCCTGCGCTTCCTTCCGAACCCTGTTCGAGTCGATGCCCGCGAAGGTCACCGCGAGCCGGTACGTCTCCGTGGCCAAGGGAATCGAGCCGGAGACGCTCCTGCGGATGACCGAGATCATCCTGGCCTACCGCCCGGACGCCTCCGTGGCCGCGCTCTCGGGGCCCACGTTCGCCGAGGGGGTGGCGCGAGGCGATCCCACCGCGGCGGTCATCGCGGACGCGGGTGGGAACCTGGCCCGGGAGCTCCAGGGTCAGTTCTCGGACGGCCGCCTCCGGCTCTACAGCTCGGACGACCTCGTCGGAGTGGAGCTCGCCGGAGCGCTCAAGAACGTCGTCGCCATCGCCGCCGGGGTGGTCGCGGGTCTCGGCTTCGGGCCGAACACGATCGCGGCTCTCGTCACGCGGGGCCTGGCCGAGCTCGGGCGAATCGTCCGGGCGCGCGGCGGACAGGCGCGCACGATCGCCGGCCTCGCCGGCGTCGGAGATCTCCTGCTGACCTGCACCGGCCGCGAGTCGCGCAACCGCCGGCTCGGAGAAGCGATCGGCCGCGGCGGACGCCTTTCCGAGATCCTCCTCGAGATGCCGGAGGTGGCCGAGGGAGCGCGCACGTGTCTCGCGGTGCCGCGGATGGCGGCCGAAGCCGGAATGGACTCGCCGATCGCCGACGCCGTCGTGCAGGTACTCTACGAAAATGTCCCGCCCGCGGATGCGGTGGCCAGGCTCATGACGAGGACGCTGCGGAGCGAGTAGCGAGTGAACCGGGGCGTGCGGAGGGGGACGTGAGGGGGGGACGTGAGGGGTTAAGGGTAAGGGGTGAGGGCGCAGTTGCGAATCCGCGCGCCTCCGTCCGCCTCACCCCTCACCCCTTACCCTTCACCCCCAACCCCTAACCCGCTTTCTTCTCCAGCACCCGGATTGGGAGGACGATCGCCTGCAGGCCCGCGAACTGGAGACGCCGCTGAATGCCGAACGCGGTCTCGTTGTGCAGGAGGCGGTGGTAAAACTTGTCGTTCTGGAAGACGAGTTGCCCGAGATAAAAGATGGCGCGCGGAAACTCCTCCCGGACCTTCTCGCAGACGTCGATGACGGCGCTGACGGCTTCCGTCCCGATCCCGTAGCGCGCCTCCGCCCGGAAGCCCCCGAGCCCGCGGGCGAAGCGCACGTATTTTTCGACATCTTCGATCGTCTGCGCCTTCAGGGCTTCGATCTCGTCGATCCCCTTGAAGTGCGAGGAGTCGATGACACCGACCGACGCAAAAACGTAATTCCTGTAGAGGCGCGGGAACAAGGTCTGGATGGAAAGAAGCGTGTGGACGCCCAGTCCCGAGAACCCGTTGACGAGCAGGACGGCGACGGGCTCATCGCGCGGAATCGCCTCGGCCGGCGCGTCGTGGCGGAGCGGGAGGTTCAGGAGCTGGTCGTCGAGCCGGCTGAGCTGCTCCCTCACCTTGAGGTAATGGCGCTTCACGGAGAAGGCGACCGCAATGACGCTCGCTGTGACGACGACCGTCACCCACCCGCCCTCCCCGAACTTCTCGTAGATCGTCACCACGAGGATGGAGCCGCAGAGGAGCAGTCCCGTGAGCTGCAACAGGAATTTTCGTATCCAGCCTCGGGTGCCGCGCTCGGCCCACCAGTGCCGCGTCATCCCGAGCAGGGTCAACGTGAACGTCAGGAACACGTTGATCGCGTACATCACGAGCAGCAGCGAGACCGCGCCGTGGGTGTAGATGAGGGTCGCGAAAGCCGCGAGCCCCATCAGCCAGATGCCGTTGTTCGTGACGAGCCGGTCCGAGAGCTGCGCGAACCGCCGGGGCGCCCACGAATCAGTCGCCATGTTCGCGAGGATGCGGGGCCCGTCCAGGAAGCCGGTCTGCGCCGCCACGAAAAGAAGACACCCTGCGGAGACGAGAGTGATGACGACGAGGATCGGTCCGATCGAGAAGCCGCCGACCGTCCACGCTCCGAAGACGCGGTCCGCGAGCACCGCGTTCATCACCTTTGTTGGATGGGGCCGTGATCCCGTCAGCAGGTAAGCCAGGATGATGCCGCTGGCGGTGAACGCCAGCGACACGGCCATGTAAAGCATCGTGCGCTTCGCGTTGGGCACTTTCGGCTCCCGAAGGATCTGCACGCCGTTTGAGACCGCCTCGATTCCCGTGTACGCGCCGCCGCCGAGCGAGTAGGCGCGCAGGATGATCAGGAACATCGGAACAAACCCGAGCGAAACAGAGGTGTTCTTCGCCTCATGCACGGCGCCGGAGAAGACGGCGGGAAGCGCGAAGAAGTGCTGCGCGACCGCCGCCGTGATCATCAGGAAGTGGGTGGCGATGAAAAGCAGGAAGATCGGAACGAGGATCGTCACGCTCTCCTTGATCCCACGCAGGTTCAGGAGCACGAGGAGAGCGAGGATCGCGAGCTTCGAGCCGAACTGATAATGATGCAGGTGCTCGGGGAGAAAGCTGAAGATCTGATCCACGCCGGACGCCGCGGAGGTGGAGATCGTGAGCACGTAGTCGACGATGAGCGCGCATCCCGAGACCACTCCAAAACGGGGACCGAGGAGCTTGGTTGCAACGAGGTAGCCGCCGCCGCCGCCCGGAAACAGCTCGATCACCTTGCTGTAGCAGGCGGAGATGATGAGGACCGTCCCGGCGATCATCGCGGCGAGCAGAACCGCCAGGTAAGCGTGGGAGCCCAGAGCCTTGAATGCCTCCTCGGGACCGTAGGCGGAGGAAGAGAGCCCGTCGGCGCCGAGACCGACCCAGGCCAGAAACGCCACGAGGGTGACGTTGTGGAAGATCTGCGGATCCAGAGGATCGCGCGCTTTCCCGACGAGGATTGTTTTGAGCGTGTTTGGCAAGATTGCGGTCGGGGTGGATTATCCGAACTACCCGGAAGGGTGTCAAATTGACCCCATGGCGTGATCGGAGAGAATCCGGAACCCTGGCTGGCGCCGTATGTTCGGCGAAGGCTCTAAACACCGTTTTGAAGTCCGCGGCGCAATTTCGCGTCCGTCGGCGAAGGAGGATGAATGAAGAAGGTATTTGCTCTCTCGCTCGTGGCGGTCCTGTGTCTGGCCGTGGTCGCGGTCGCTGGCGACGACAAGATGGCCGGCAAGGGGAAAGGCCCGGCGAGCGAAGGCACGATATCGAAGCTCGACATGGCCGGCAAGATGATGATGGTCAAGGACGGCGCGGGGAAGGAAACGTCGATTTACTGGAACGACGAAACGAAGGTCCAGGGCGGTGAGCTGAAGGAAGGCTCCCTCGTTCACTACCGCGGGATGGAGAAAGACGGGAAAATGTGGGCGACCTGGGTCCACGTTGGCGAAATGAAAAAGATGTGACAGTCAGGCGATGGAAGCGAGGTCGGACACGGTCCTCCTCGCTCCTTTCGCCGCATCGGAACCGGGGCGGAGCAGTCCGTCCCGGTTTCTTTCCTTCTCCACTCCCCCGATCGATCTCTCAGGCCTTTACCCTCAACGCTTAACGCTAACGCTCGGGCCCTTTTCTCGCGAACTGATCAAAATTCACTCATTCCGGCTAGAATCCCGAAACGGCCTCACCTCGACCCCTCCCGCGGCGCTTCGTCGCCCTCTTTCTCCTGCTTCTTTCGAGCGGGCCGATTTCGCTCCGCGCGGACCATCGCCCGGCGACGCGGCCGATTCCTGCTGCCGAGGCCCTGGAATCCGACCGCGAACGGGAGGATGACGACGGGCCGGAGCAGATCCGCGAACGCGCTCTCCTGTATCTCAAGCGGCACGGCGAGGGAGGGCGGATCGACGCCGAGCGGCGCCGGGAGAAAGTCGCGGCCGAGTACGCGCGCTTTCGCGATGAAGAGCGCCGCGGCGGCGGTCGCAGGGCTGTATCCGTCGGCGGTTCCACCTGGGTCTCACTCGGTCCAACGAACGGCGCCGGGCGCATGACCGCCATCGCCCCGCATCCGACCGATTCCGGGACGGTCCTCGCCGGCGCGGCGGGCGGCGGCGTGTGGAAGACGACGGACAATGGCGTGAGCTGGGTCCCGCTGACCGACGGCCTGAACGACCTTTCCGTCGGCGCCATCTCGTACGCGCCCTCGGCCCCGAACATCGTGTATCTGGGAACGGGCGAGGCGAGTTACGCGATCGACTTCATTCCGGGCATCGGCCTCTTGAAGTCCACGGACGGAGGCGCGACCTGGGCGGTGCCCGCGTCCGTTCTCGCCTCGCGTTTCTACCGCATCAACGTGCACCCCACGAATCCGAACGAGCTCCTTGCGGGCACCAGCCGCGGAGGGCTTCGCTCGACGGACGGCGGGGCCAACTGGACGACCGTGATCTTGCCAACGGCCTACGGCGACGTTCCCGAGATTTTGCGCGATCCGACGAACCCCGCGAACCTGTTCGCAACCACGTGGTGCGCCGCCGGCGGCTGCACGTTTCCCTCGGCGCACGTCTTGAAATCGACGGACGGCGGGGCGACCTGGACGGATCGCAGCGCCGGACTCCCGAGCGCAGCTCCGGTTGACTCGACGTACGAGAGGCTCTCGCTCGCGCTGTCTCCCTCGAACACGTCCGTCCTTTATGCCGCGCGCTCGATCAAACCGGCAACCGGCACAATCATCTCCCACATCTACAAGTCGGTGGACGGCGGTGGCACCTGGACGGACCTTCCTTCCGTGAGTTCCCGGAACTCGCGGTACCTCGCGGATCAGTCCTGGTACAACAACACGCTCGTCGTCTCGCCCGCGGATCCGAACGTCGTCGTCGCGGGAGGAACGCGGTATCTCCGCTCGACCGACGGGGGCACGAACTTCACGCAGGTGCTGGACGGAGAAGCGCACGTGGACGTGCACGACCTGAGATACCAGGGGGCGACGTTGTGGATCGCGAACGACGGCGGTGTCTGGACGAGCCCCGACAACGCGGTCTCGTCGACGGGTCGTAACTCCGGCCTCGTGACGCGGCAGTTCTACTCACTCGCGATCGACCCCGTCAACCGCAACCGCATTCTCGCCGGCGCCCAGGACAACGGCACCAGCCAGCGTTCCGACGCCGGAACGACGAACTGGCGGTCGGTCATCGGCGCTGACGGCTTCGAGTGCGTGATCCATCCTCTCTCGCAGTCGCTCGCGTGGGCCAGCATCCAGCAGGGTCAGATCTTCCGCACTCGGAACGCGGGGGATCCGACCGCGCCGTCCTTCCAGACCGTGACGCCGCCGTACGAGATGGATGAGAAAACACCCTTTCTGACGCTGCTTCAGATCGACCCGCGGGCTTCGCAGACGATCTACACCGGCTCCTATCGGCTCTGGCGCTCACGCGACGGCGGCGATGTCTGGGTTCCGCTTCCGACGATCACGACGGACGGGTCCGCCTGGTCGAAGTCCACGACGGTGACGTCGGTCGCGCTCTCCCGAACCGATCCGCTCATGCTTCTGGTCGGCAAGGAGCACGGCATCTACCGGTCCGGCGACGGCGGCCAGACCTGGACTCCTGCCTCCGGCGTTCCGGACCGGCTGGTCACGAATCTCGAGATCGATCCCACGAACGCCGGGATCGCGTACGCGACGTTCTCCGCGCAGACCCTTCCGAGCGTGTATCGCAGCCTGGACGGCGGCCTCACCTGGGCGCCGAGCTCCTCGGGCCTTCCGGCGTTTCCGGCGCAGGTCGTGCGGGTCGACCCGACCGACGCCAACGTCTTATTCGTCGGGATGGACGTCGGGGTGTATCGCTCAGCGGATCGCGGCGCGACCTGGATCAGGTTCGGCACCGGGCTCCCGAGCTCCTCCGTGCACGACCTGCAGATCCTGGAAGACGGCTCGATGCTGCGCGTCGCGACGCACGGCCGCGGCATCTGGGAGCTCCAGGTGCCCGCCACGGGCAATAATCCCCCGGCGCCGGCCGTCATCGCTCCCGCATCGGCCGTCACCGTCGGGCGCGGTGGGACGATCGCTTTCTCGGGAACGGTCTCGGATCCCGACCCCGGCGACGCGGCGTCCGGCTACTGGTTTTTCCCGGACACGTCCGAGACCGTCCCGCTCTCCGCGCCGGGATCGTCCGTGGTGCACACGTTCCGGCGCGCGGGGACCTTTCCCGTCGCCCTTTTCGCCCGCGACTCGCGCGGCGCCGTCGGGTCGGCCACCGTCCTCGTTTCCGTAACGGACAGCGGAGATGCGTGCGCGACGCCCGTCGTGATTCCGCCGAACGGGCCATTCCCCTACGCGGTCCTGGTCAGCACCGAGAGCGCGACAGTCGAGGCGAGCGATCCGGCTCCGGCATGCTCGTCGAGCTCGAGGTTCGCCTCGCTCTGGTTCGAATTCACTCCTCCGGCTGACGGTACGTACGAAATCTCGACGTGCGGCAATGGACCCGACACGGTCCTGTCCGTCTTCACGGGCCCGGTCTGCGGCCCGTACTCCGCCGTGGCGAGCGGGTGCGACGACGACGCTCCGACCTCCTCGGGCTGCGGCGTTCAGGCGTCTCTGGTGACGGTAAACGGCCGGGCAGGGCAGACGCTTCGGATCCAGGCGACCGGTTTCGACGCGACGAGCCTGGGAACTTTCTCGCTGTCGGTCCGGCCGGTCTCGGTCTCCGCGTCCTCCCCGCGCGTGACCGGCGTCAGCGCCGGGGAAGGCCCCTCGCCCGGCGGCACGTCGGTGCTCATCACGGGAAGCGGCTTCCAGGCCGGAGCGGCGGTCTCCTTCGGGGGTGTTCCGGCGACGGACGTCGTCGTCATCGGACCGACGCTCCTCTCGGCGAGGACACCGGCCCATGCGCCCGCGGAAGTTGACGTGTCGGTGACTTCCGGAGGCGGGACCGGGACCCTGTCGCACGCGTTCACGTTCACGGCGTACACGCCGATCGCCTGCGCGCCCGGCGACCTGACGCTCTGCATGAACGGCGGACGCTTCCGCGCGCAGGTGGTGTGGCGCGTGCCGACGCAGAACGCCGCGGGTCTGGCCTCCGCGGTCGCGCTCACCGGAGATACCGGCTACTTCTGGTTCTTCTCCTCGAACAACATCGAGCTGGTTGTCAAAGTCGTCGACGGGCGCGGCTTCAACGGCATGTTCTGGGTGTTCTATGGCGCGCTCTCCAACGTCGAGTACACGTTGACGGTGACCGACGTCATCACGGGAGCTGTTCGGGTGTACACGAACCCGAACGGGCAGCTCTCGAGCGTCGCGGACACCGCCGCGTTCTAGCCTTCGTCCGCTTGCGTTTTCGAAGGAGGAGGAACACGCTCGGCCGATGAGAACCACGCGCGCGGCGGGACTTCTGATGGCGCTCTGCCTCGCCGCCCCGGCAATGGTCCGCGGCGCGACCGAGCTCCTCCTGACCGACGACCCCTGTCGGTTCTCGATCTGCCCGGCTCTTCCGCTGCCGCCTCCTCTCCCGCGGGCGGGCGAGCCCCATCGGTTTTATCTCGTCGCCGCGACCGCCGACATCCCGGAGGTCCTCTTCGCGGACACCGTCGCCCTCTCGTCAATTCCCCCGGTCGCCGGGCTGCCCGGATCTCACACCTTCGTTCCGGCGGATCGGGGAGTCTGGTTTTTCGACGTGGTTTTTCCCTCGGGAGGCCCGCGGGGTCTCCGCGCGGTCACCACCTCCGGCGCATTTCTCGAAGTCGAGCTGCGGTTGGAAGTCCTTCCGTCGCGGGAGCAGCCCACGTTCGCGATCACCTCGTTCCCCGTGACGGGCGGGGAAGTCCGAGGGCTCACTCCGGGGCCCTTCGATGGAAGGGTCTGGTACACGGCCCTCGATGCCCAGGTCGGTCCCGCGAAGCCGGGCAGCGTCGGTTCGCTCGACTCGGCCGGCGCCGTCGTCGAGTTCCCGCTGGCAGTGTCGTCCCCGGGAGGCATCGTCGCGGGGTCCGACGGGAATCTCTGGTACGCCGCGGCGGGCAATGGGGGCACTTCGTTCGGACAGATCGCTCGCATCACGCGGCTCGGAGTGACGACGCTTTTTCCGGTTCAGGCGGACCGCAGCGCTCCCCAGGACGTGGCGCTCGGTTTCGACGGGAACGTCTGGTTCACGGACGCCGCAGGCGCGGTCGGCCGCATCACGCCCGCGGGTCAGATCACGCGGTTTGCCGTTCCCACCCCGGGCGCCGTTCCGGTTCGGATCTGCCGCGGCGCGGACGGAGCGCTCTGGTTCTCCGAATACGGCGCCGGCCAGATCGGCCGCATCGATTCTGTCGGCAACGTCACCGAGTTCCGGCTGTCAGATCCGAAGAGTCGCCCGTGGGGAGTCGCGCTGGGGCCCGACGGCCGGGTGTGGTTCACGGAGCTCGGCTCTTCGCGGATCGGAAGCATCACGGCCGGTGGATTCGTTCAGGAGCTCGAATTGCCGGCCGGCACATCGGGCTACGGGATCGGCAGGGCTGCGGACGGGGCGCTCTGGGCCGGCACCTCCATCGGACTGCTCCGAATCGTCCCCGGCGACTTTTCTCACGAAACGGTCCTGCAGGGATTTTCCCTTCCCCCGGGAACGGCGGCGGTCACGGTCACGGCAGCCCCGGACGGAAACCTCTGGGTCGGAGCGAACGGCCGCGTCCTCCGCATCGCGGTCGGCGTGTGCCCGCCCGGACCGGAGCTCTGTTTGGACGGCCGCTTTCGCGCCAGGGTGGATTGGAATTCCGGGGAGACATCCGGGGCGGCGACCCCCGTCGCGCTGACGCCGAACGCCGGTTACTACTGGTTCTTCTCGCCGAACAACGTGGAGCTGCTGTTGAAGATCGTGGACGGCCGGGCCGTCAACGGTTCCTATTGGGTTTTCGCGGGCTCGCTGACCAACGTCGAGTTCACTCTGACGGTCACCGACACGGCGACCGGGGCCGTGCGGACGTACCGCAATCCGCAAGGACGCCTGGCGAGCCTCGCGGACGTCTCCGCCTTCTGATCCTCGGGGTGGCGGGCTTCGCCGTTCCCCACATCAGGGCGATGTATGGCGTCGAGCCGGACGGGCTTCGTCATGCGCTCAAGTCTGAACTCTCTCTTTCTCTCAGCTCTCAAGTCTCCGCTGTCGGCAGTCAGCAGTCCGCTGTCGGCGGCCCTACGATTTCTTCTTCAAGTCCATCTGCTCACGGAGCCGCTCTTTCCGTTCCCGACGCTCCGGCGTGAACTCCACGCCGAAATCTTCGATCTCGGAGATCTGACGGATCTCGATCACGGAATCGCCGTCGGGAAAGCAATTGGGCGACCGCTTTACCCACTCGATCGCTTCCTCGCGGGACTTGACCTGCAAGAGCGAAAATCCCGCGATGAGCTCCTTGGTCTCGGCAAAAGGCCCGTCGATGACGGTGCGCTTCGTTCCCGAAAACCGGACACGGGCTCCCCTGGAGCTCGGCTGAAGCCCTTCAGCCGCGAGGAGCACGCCGGCCTTCATCAGCTCCTCGTTGTACTTGCCCCATTCGTCCATCAGCTTCTGGTCCGGCGGGACCCCTGCTTCCGACTCCTCGTTCGCCTTGACGATCACCATGAATCGCATTTGCTGATCTCCTTTTGCGTTCCGCGTTTTCTTTCGAGCGGCGCTTTCCGGGAAACGCGACCGGCCGATTCCGCCCTTCTGCCATCACGACGAACGAGGACCGGCCGGATCGACACCGTCACCCGGTTTCTCGTGAAATATTTGACAACACACGGGAACGCCTGGACTTGAGTGGAGTCGCCGCGGTCCCTGCAGCGGACTCATCTACGGGGTTCGCCGGAGGTACGGCACGAACAGCAGCTTCGCGGCTTTTTTCGTCGATTCTTCACCCCGTCGGTCGTAGCGCCCCGTGGTCACTTCAGACGAGTGTCCCGCCAATCGCTTCACCGGTCCGGGGGAATGAATTTTCCTCACAGGCCGCGGTTCCTGCGCCATGATCCTCGGGGATGACTGACCCTTTGCCCCTCAAACTCAAGCCCCCGGCTGTTTACTACTACGGGACCTGCCTCGTCGATCTTTTTTACCCGGAGGCGGGCCTGTCCGGAATCCGGCTGCTGGAGCGGGAGGGGGTCCGGGTCATCTACCCACGGGACCAGACCTGCTGTGGTCAGCCGGCGTACAACTCGGGGTACGCCTCGGAGGCCCGCGAAGTGGCCAGAGCCCAGATCGAGCGGTTCTCCCAGCCGTATCCGATCGTGGTTCCGTCCGGGTCGTGCTCCGCGATGATGAAGCGCCACTACCCCTCGCTCTTCGAAGGGGACCCGTTCCTTTCCCGGGCGGAGGAGTTCGCCGGGCGGATTCACGAGCTGACGTCTTTCCTCGTAAATGTCCTTCAGGTCCGGCTGGTCGATCTCGGTGAGCCGGCGCAGGTGACCTGGCACTCTTCCTGTCACGCGTTGCGGGAGATGGGGATTGTCGGCGAGCCAGCCGCACTCCTCGCCCAGCTCGCCCGGGTCGAGGTCGTTCCGCTCGCCCGCGAGAGCGAATGTTGCGGGTTCGGTGGCACGTTCGCCGTGCGGCACCCGGAGATCTCGGCGGCCATGGTCGAAGACAAGGCGGCGGACGTCGTGGCCACCGGCGCGTCGACGCTTCTTTCGGGAGACGGCGGGTGCCTGCTCAACATCGCGGGGCGGCTGGAAGCCTCAGGCCAGCGCGTGCGCCCCCTCCACATCGCCGAGTTTCTCTGGGAGCGCACCCGTGCGCGCTGAGCCGGGGCCGCACCGCTTCCGCGCCGCGGCGAGCTCGGCCCTGAAGGATCCCGGACTGCGCGCGAATTTCCGGCGCGCCATGGACGGTCTGATCTCCAAGCGCGCCGCGCAGTTCACGGACCCGGCCGAATGGCGGGCGATGAGAAATCTCGGCGCCGCGATCCGCGCCCGTTCCGTCGCGAACCTCCCGGCTCTTCTCGAGCGTCTCGAGGCAAGTTGCACGCGACGCGGAATCGAGGTCCGTTGGGCGGAGACGATCGAGGAGGCAAACGGGATCGTGCTCGAGATCCTCCGCTCCCACGGCGCCACGCGCGTCGTCAAGGGCAAGTCGATGGTCTCCGAAGAGATGCACCTGAACGAATACCTGGAAGAGCACGGGATCGAGTCGCTCGAGTCGGACCTCGGCGAATACATCATCCAGCTGGACGGCGAGACGCCCTCGCACATCATCATGCCGGCGATCCACAAGAACCGGCAGCAGATCGCGCGGCTCCTCGGGGAAAAGATTCGCGGAGCGAGATACACCGAAGACGTCGACGAGCTGACCGGGATCGCCCGGCGGGTGCTTCGGAAGAAGTTCTTCGAAGCCGACGCCGGAATCTCGGGAGTCAACTTCGCGGTGGCGGAGACCGGCACGCTCTGTCTCGTCGAGAACGAGGGAAACGGCCGCATGTCGACCCACGTTCCGCCGGTGCACATCGCGTTGATGGGAATCGAAAAGGTGGTGGAGAACCTCGAGGACGTTCCGCCGCTCTACAGCCTGCTGACCCGGTCAGCTACGGGGCAGAGCATCACGACGTACTTCAACATGATCTCGGGGCCGCGGGGAGAAGCGGAGAAGGACGGACCGTTTTCCGTGTATCTCGTGATCCTCGACAACGGCCGCTCGCGAATCTCGCAGGACCCGGAGCTATCGGCCACGCTGCGGTGCATCCGTTGCGGCGCGTGCATGAATCACTGCCCGGTGTACACGCGCGTCGGCGGTCATGCGTACGAGGCGACGTATCCGGGGCCGATCGGCAAGATCCTGACGCCACAGACGGAGGGCGTCGGGGCGCGCCACGACCTCGTCGAGGCCTCCAGCCTCTGCGGAGCGTGCGGCGAAGTCTGCCCCGTCGGCATCCCGATTCCCGAGCTGATCGTTCGCCTGCGCCGCGAAGCCGTGGAATCCGCGCCCGGCTCGACGGTCAAGGGCGCCGGGACGGGCAGAAGCCGGGCCGAGTCGTTCGCCTGGTGGCTCTGGGAACGGGCGCACCGCCGTCCCACGCTCTACCGGCTGCTCAGCTTCGCCGCCACGCGGCTCGGCCGGTTCCTGCCCGCCGGTCTCCCGGTGCTCGCGGCGTGGACGAGCGTTCGGACGGTCCCGCGCCCGGCGGCCCGCTCGCTGCACGAGCTGGCCAGACGCGCGGGAGTACCGGATGAGTGAGGAGTCGCGCGAGCGCATTCTGCGTCGGCTGGCCGCCGCTCGACCCCCCGCAGCGCCTATCGCCGACTTCGACGTGCTCGCGAAGAAAGAGTGGCCTCGTCCGGCGCGCTATCCTCGGCTGCGATTCCAGATGGAAGCGGTTCGCTCCGAGTTTCTGGAGACGACCGAAGACGTCTGGCCGGCGGCCGTACGCGAGTTCCTGGCCACCGAGAAGCTGTCGACGCTGCTCTACGGACCCGGCACGGCCGCGGCCGCGCGACTCGAAGCCGAGTGGCGCAGTGAGGAGGGCGGTCCGCGGCTCGTGCCCTACGACCGACCGATCGAAACCGGGGACGCGAAGCGCGAGCTGTTCGAAGAGATCGACGCCGGATTCACGACGACGCGAGGCGGCATCGCGGACACGGGAGGGCTGATCCTCTGGCCGACACCGCAGGAACCGCGGCTTCTCTCGCTCGTGCCGCCGGTCCACATCGCTCTTCTCGACACCCGCAAGATCTACAACACTTTCTGGGAAGCGATCCGAGAGGAAGGCTGGGCCGCCGCAATGCCCGCCAACGCGCTGCTCGTCTCGGGCCCGAGCAAGACCGCCGACATCGAGCAGACTCTCGCCTACGGCGTGCACGGCCCGAAGCGGCTGATCGTGGTGGCGGTCCGGCCGGAAATCTAGAAACGAAACGCGCCCCTTTCCGGCTCTGGGCCGTGTGAGACGAGCGGCGGGACGACACGGCGCAGGAGCGTGCGGCAGAGAAGATCAAGATGGCGGCCCCAACGGGGTTCGAACCCGTGCGTCGGCCTCCGGGGGGTTCGGGGGGCCACACGGCCCCCCCGCGTATGGAAGCCAGCCGTGAGGACACGGCGCAGGAGCGCGCGGCAGAGAAGATCAAGATGGCGGCCCCAACGGGATTCGAACCCGTGCGTCGGCCTCCGGGGGGCTCGGGGGGCCACACGGCCCCCCACTCATGGAAGCCAGCCGTGTCCGACACGGCGCAGGAGGATGCGGCAGAGAGAATCGTGATGGCGGCCCCAACGGGATTCGAACCCGTGCGTCGGCCTTGAAAGCAAAGACGAGGACCCGAGCGGGCCATTAACCCCTGTTCGTCCCGATTCGTCCTGGTAGAGAAAAAGCAATGGTGGCGCGGCCTTTCTCTGCCTTGGCCACGGCCCGCTCGCTCACGGGATTCACCTCTATTCGCCTCCGTTCACCGCCTCCGGCTGCGCGTGGGCTGCGCGTGGTCCCGGCCGCAGGTTTCATCTATCGCTCGAACGCCAGGGCACGAGAACCGAATGACTCCGAATCCGAGCGTCGTTGCCGCAGGGGAGTCATTAACGAAGCCGGCACTCGCCGCGCGCCCGAGGCCGGAGGATGCCGCCGTGATCTCATCGTCGAGAGATTCGGGAGCTCCCCGCAGAGGGCTGCGGGTCCCACGATGCCGCGTCTTGCTGGTGCGTATACTCGACGGTGTGACGACGCGTCAGAGACGAGTTCTCCCGCCGAGTTCTCCCTCGGCACCGGGCCAACTGTGCGGCGGTGCAGACACGGACGCGTCCGGTGACGAGAGCGAGACTGTCCACCCTCGCAGTACTCGGACTCCTCTTGTGGAGCGCCCCAGGCCTCGGA
This sequence comes from Acidobacteriota bacterium, assembly GCA_039931865.1. Classification (GTDB taxonomy): domain Bacteria; phylum Acidobacteriota; class Thermoanaerobaculia; order UBA5066; family Gp7-AA6; genus JALYUA01. The sequence continues at coordinate 19,574 of JBDTRB010000059.1, forward strand.
CAGACCCTCCTTGTCGGATCGCCGCCCGGAGGACCGTTTCACAGAGACGCGATCACGCCGTCCGGCGTGCGAACGATTGCTCAACTTCGTTCGGGTGTAAACCTCGAAGGAGACGCCGCAACCGCCACATTCGGCTGGTCCGCAACCCCCTGTCCGGCGGCCGTGAAGATCAAATTTTTCCGCCCTCAAGAGCGCCTGATCCCCTTCGGCCCTTCCCTCCTCAACTTCATCTCGGAGCGTGGTCCCTTCGACGTTACCGCTTCGCTCGATTCGTCAGCGGTGGCAGCCCAGAGTGTGGTCCTCAGTCCGCCTGTGCACCTACAGACGGGGGATGTCATCGCCATCACGAACCTAACCTCTTGCGGCGGACCGGTCTACACCGGCGACGCTTCGGCGACCCTGCCGCCGCCACCGCCCTCGTCGCTCTCGGTACCGGGAGACGAGTTGGATCACATAGCGGTCGAATCAGCGACCCCCGGGCGTGCCATCTTTGTTCAGGCCAGCGGACCGTCTCCCTTTATCGGACTACTACAAGACAGATTCGCGGTGTTGCTGTCTGCGAGAAATCCGCGCAATCGCGCCACCACGGCAGGCTTTGCAGTCCGCGTCGCTGACGGAGCCGGATATTTCAGCCTCCCCGACTTCACCGGCGATCCATCCTTTCCCCAAGTCGTAGTCAAGATGGTCGATGCCACCGGTTTTCCGGCGTTGGGCGGTTCCTTCTGGTTCTTTCACTCGCCGTTGACCGACGTGACCTACACGCTCACGGTCAGGGATCAATTCAAGGGGGCTACACGGACGTATACCAACGGTCCCGGAAGTCCCGGTCAACTCTGTGGCGGGGTGGACACCAGTGCGTTTCGACCCTGAGGGCGATTTCGGGCCTGCCTAGAGAGCTGACGGGCTACGTCCCTGTTACCGAGGGACCGGTCGGTAACAGCTGACCGTCGGTCGAGAGGATGCCGTCGGTCGAGAGGATGGCAAAGCGTCGAAGGGCGGTCCGGGAGGGCGTCCGTGCATTTCGCCGCTCTCGTCATCCGGGGGTTCCTCGGGAGTACCGGAATGGCTACCGAAACCGAATTCCCGCCTGACGCAAAACCAGAGGGGGGTTACCGATTTCGTCGTACAGTCGAAATCGTCGAGAGAGATCGGCCCTCGGGGGCGATTCGCACCGACAGAAGGCTCCGCGACAACTCTCGTCTTCTCGCGACGAATAGAAGGCGCTCGCGGCGGGGTCTCGCTTCGACGTCACCGGTTTAGAAGGCTGAGGTATCGGCCACGGAGGCGAGCTCACCTTGTCCGTTCGCGTAGGTCTTCGTGATCCCAGTATGCGTGTCGGTGATCGAGAGGGTGAATGCCACGTTCGTCAGCGACCCATAGAAGACCCAGAACTTGCCGTTGAATGCTCGACCGTCCACGACCTTAACGACGATCTCGATGTTATTTGCCGAGAAGAACCAAAAGGCTCCGGCATCGGTCGTAAGCGGAATGCCCATTCCGATTCCAGAGCTCGTGGGAGCTTGCCAGTTGAGGGAAACTCGGAACCGCTCGCCGAGACAGACGGCAGTCGGGTCAGGCGAACAGCGAGGAGCGACGAGGTTCAGTCGCCCGACCTTGTGACCGTAAGTCTCCGTGAACCATATGTTCCCGTCTGGACCTGAGGTGATTCCGGAGGGTGCGCTACCCGGCGTCGGAATGGCGAATTCAGAGATCACCCCGTCCATCGTGATCCTGCCGATCTTGTTGCCGTCTCGCTCCGTAAACCACATTGCTCCGTCCGGGCCTTGTGTGATCTGCCAGGGAGTCGGGTTTTCCGAAGGAATCGGAAACTCCGTCACCTCGCCGAAGACGCTGATCCGTCCGATTGTTCCGGAGTACTCCGTGAACCAAAGGTTTCCATCCGGTCCGGCCGCAATCCCGATTGTCGTGCTGAGTCGGGTGGGCAGCGGGAATTCGGTGATCACCCCTGAAGGGGTTATCCGCCCGATGTTGAATGCACCTGTCTCGGTATACCAGAGGTTCCCGTCGGGTCCCGTGGCGATGGTGTTTGGATACGTATCCCCAGCAAGGAGTTTGAATTCGTCCAGCCTGCCGGCGGGAGTGAATCTGCCTATTCTGTTTCCCGAGGCGGAGTCGGCAAACCAGAGATTTCCATCCGGACCAGCCGTAATTCCCTCCGGATAGCGAGGGGCCCGAGGAATCTCGGCTGGCGGAAGTTGAAACTCGAAGACGGAACCCTCGACGCTCATCCTGCCGATTCGGTTGTCGTATTCGCTGAACCAGAGGTTCTTGTCAGGTCCCACCGTTATTCTGTGAGGAATGCCGTTGACCGGAAACTCGGTGACTTCCCCGGACGGCGTGACTCGGGCCACACCGTGCGCAACTCCCTCGCAGACCCACAGGTTTCCATCCGGTCCGGGGGTGATGCCGTCGGCGAGCGACAAGCGGGAGATCGGAAATTCCGTAATCGTCTGGCCCGACGCGTAGAGCGCCGGGACAGTAGCGAGAGTGAGACTGAAAAACAATCTGAGGAACTTCATGCCGCTTCTAGTCTACGCACGATGTCGTGCCGGCGTCCAAGGCCCTTCTTGCCTCGACGTCCTTACCCGATAGGGAGGTCCTGGACCGGACCATCTCAAGACCGGCGGGGCGAGAGGACTGGACTTCGTCCAAAGCGGTCCCGAGTCTGGGCTGGGCCGTGCTTCGTTCTGCAATAATCGCCGGACCCCCCACCGACGGCTCGGTCAAGAGGGTTCAGAGGTGATCCATGTCCGGTCGATTCCGCTCTCTCACGTTGGCGACATTTCTCATCTCGATCGGGTCGACCTTGCTAGCTCAAGTCCTGACCGTAGGGTTCAACGGCGGCGGCCCGTCCTACGCGGGGAATGTCAGCGCAACGGTCCCGCAGACCACGCTTCAGCTCGCTAGCGCGGCAAGCGTGGCCGGAGACATCACCACGGCCACGTTTGGATGGTCTGCGTCCCCTTGCCCTGCCGCCGTGAAGATCAAGTTCTTCCGGCCCTTCAATTTCATCGACTCCGGTCCCGGGTACATTTTCCTGACGGAGAGGGGACCCTTCGATGTGGCGCAGCCGATGCAATCTTCGTCGCTGTATCCGCCCGTGACACAGACCGTCAACCTAACCCCTGCCGTCGCTCTTCGCAAAGGGGACGTCATCGCGATCACCAACCTGACGACCTGCGGCGGCCCGACGTACGTTGCAGACCTTCCCTCACCCCTGCCTCCGTGGGCTCCGAGTTCCTTGACGGTCCCCGGCGACGTCAAAGCCGACATCCGTACGCATTCGTTGGGACGTCCCGTCTTTGTCACTGCCTTTGGCGTTACGCGAGTCCTGCCCCTTCTCGGAGGGCGGTTCCACGTCACGATGATCGCTACCGATCCGCGGAGCGGCGTAACTGCGTTCGGGGTTCCGAATCAAAATGGCGACAGAGCCGGATATTTCGCCCTGCCCGATCTCACGGGCGATTCACACTTTCCGGAGGTCACGGTAAAGATGCTGGATGCCACGAGCTCACCCGCTCTTGGGGGCAACTTCTGGTTCTTCCACGCGCCACTCACGGACGTGTCCTACACGTTGACCGTCACCGATTCCGTCAGGGGAACGAGCCGAACATATTCGAGCAGCCCTGGGAGTCCCGGACAGCTCTGCGGTGGCGTGGACACCAGCGCCTTCCTCCCCTGAGAGAGGCCAACGGGATTCGAACCCGTACGTCGGCCTCCGGGGGGCTCGGGGGGCCACACGGCCCCCCCG
>JBDTRB010000060.1:0-22320 GCA_039931865.1 Acidobacteriota bacterium
CGGGCGACGTGGAGATCGCCAGGCTGAGATAGCTCGCCGCGCGCGAAGCCTCTCGCTCGAACGGTTCAAGAAAGATTCGTTTCGGCGTTTCGTCGTTCGAGCCCCAACGCGGGAGCGACCCTCCAGTAGACTTCTGTCGATGTCTTCTCCCCGCACAGTCGTCCGCGGCTCCGGAATGTTCGTGCCCGAGGGAGTGGTCACGAACGACCGCATGTCGCGCCTCATGGACACGAACGACGAATGGATCCGTCAGAGGACCGGAATCGCGGAACGCCGCTATGCCCGGCGGGGGACCTCGTCGTGTGATCTCGGAATCGAAGCCGCGAAGCGGGCCCTCGAGAACGGGGGCGTCGCCGCGGAAGAAATCGATTTGATCGTCTTCGCGACCATGACACCCGCCCACTATTTCCCGGGCAACGGTGGTCTCCTCGCCGCCGCTCTCGGGCTGCATCGGACTCCCGCTCTCGACATCCGGATGCAGTGCGCCGGATTCCTCTCGGGCCTCCAGGTGAGCGATGCCTTTATCCGATCGGGAACTTACCGCCGGGTCCTCTTAGTCGGCGCGGAGTGCCACGCGTCTCTGTATCCGTGGTCGGAAGCCGAATGGGCCGTGATGTTCGGCGACTCCGATGGCCCCGTTTCCCCGGCGGCCTACGCCTGGGGGACGGCGCAGCGCGACCGCGCCGTGATCTTCGGCGACGGCGGCGGGGCGTTCGTTCTCGAAGCGCACGACGCGGACGACGGGAGAGGATTCCTCGGCTTCGAGATGCGCACGGACGGATCTCACTGGGACAAGCTGTACGTGCCCGGCGGCGGATCCGCGTCGTTCCCCTATTTCTCGCCCGAGCAGTACGCCGACAACAGGACAGTCCCGGTCGTCGAAGGACGCCAGGTGTTCCGGCTCGCGACCACGGCGATGCCGGCGATCGTGCGCGAGACGCTCGAGAAACATGGAGAGTCCCTCGAAAGCCTCTCCCTTCTCCTCATGCACCAGGCAAACCTGCGAATCAACGAGTCCGTCCAGAAGACGCTCGGACTCTCCGACGACAAGGTGTTCAACAACATCCAGAAGTACGGCAACACGACGGCGGCCACTCTTCCACTGGTCTTCCACGAGGCGAAGGAGGCGGGACGTGTCCGCGAGGGTGACCTCGTCTGCTTCACCGCGCTCGGCGCCGGATTGCACTGGGGCGCGGGGCTCCTGCGCGCGTGAAGTCCCCCGGCCGCCTCGGGGCGGGCCCCGGATTCAGATGAAGAGCTGTTAAACCTCCGCGCGGAAACGGGTCCGGTCGCTATACTCCGCGCGTGAAAATTCAACATGCGCTCGCGGTGCTCGCTCTCTTTCTCCCTGCTTCGGCCACGTTGACGGCGCAGGCCGCCACGGACCCGCCGGCTCCCTCGGCCGACGCTCCGGCTGCGCCGCGCCCCCCGGAGGGCTCGCGCATCATCAATCTTCCATCCGCCGACGTCCCGAGGAAGGGGACGCTCACGGTCCTCTTCACGCACCGGTTCTCGCAGCCCGTCGAGCAGAGCAACATCCACTCCCTGTACTCCTTCGACTCCGGGGCGGACATCGGCATCGGGCTCGCGTACACGCCGCTCGAGAACCTCGACGTCTCGCTCTACCGGACCTCGGGGCTCGACATCTACGAGCTCGACGTGAAGTACCACGTGATCTCGCACGGCCCGATCTCCGCCGCGGTGCGGGTCGGGGGAGACTGGCGGACCCAGGTGGGGCTTCAGAATCGCAACGGGGTCTTCGCGCAGGCGATCTTCGGCGTGTCGCTCGGCTCGCGCGTCCGCGTAACCGCGGTCCCGACGTACGTCTCGAAGACCGCCGGCCAGCCCTTCGTGTCTCCGAAGCCGTTTTACGAGAATCTCTTCACAGTCCCGGGCGCGATCTCAGTCGCTGTCACGAAGACGATCAACCTTCAGGGAGAGGTCGCCCCGAGGCTCGGGCGCGCAGACTCCCACGGTGTCGCGTGGATCGCCTCGCTCGAGAAAACTGTCGTGCGGCATCGCTTCGCGTTCACGGTCGGAAACCAACGCGGCTCGACCGTCGATCAGTACGTTGCGACGGACTTTTCCGGCCTGTCGCCGCACAGCTACTACCTCGGCTTCAACCTCGTGCGGCAGTGGAAGCTCTGATCGCGCCGCCGCAAGCGCGCGTTCCTTCCCTGGCGCCGACCGACCGCCTCGTCTCCCTTCCTCCGATCCCCCTCGTCCGCGCCGGCGATGGACGAACCCCACGTCTCGCAACGGCGATCCGCCTGGGCCTCAGAGACCGATGCCTCCTCGTCCGATTCGACGGCCGGGACGATGGCATCGTGGCGACGAAGGTCCGCCGGGACGACGCCCTCTGGGAGGAGGACGTGTTCGAGGTATTCCTGACGCCGCAGGACCCGCCGCACCTGTACTTCGAGTTCGAGGTGAATCCGCTCGGCACGCTTTTCGACGCGGTGGTCCTCTCGCCGCGGCTGGTCCGGCCGACGATCTGCCTCGACGTCGCCTGGGATTGCGCGGGCTACACCGCGCGCGTCACGAGGCGCGAAAAGAGCTGGTCAGCACGGCTCTCGATTCCGCTTGCGCCCCTGTGCGCGGGGCCGATTCCGCGCGTCTGGCTCGCGAACTTCTTCCGGGTGGACCGCGGGGGCGGAAAATCGCCGGACGAGCTTTCTTCCTGGTCTCCGCTCCATCGCAACCCGGTCGACTTCCACGACGCGCGCCGGTTCGGCACGCTCACGCTGGACTGATCGCTACTGGGGCAAAACGACTTCCGTGCGGCGGTTGACCGCCCGCCCCGCCGGCGTCGCGTTGCTCTCGATCGGGAAGTCCTTGCCGAAGCCGCGAGGCTCCAGCCGGCCCTTCGCGACGCCGCCGGCCGCCGAGAGGTAGTTGAAGACCGCGTTCGCCCGGTCGAGCGACAGCTTGAGGTTGAAATCGTCTTTCCCCGTCGAGTCCGTGTATCCGCAGACGTATGCCTTCGCGTTCGGAAAATAGATATTCAGGATTTCCTTCTGCTTGTTCAGGATCGGGAGCGCCTCCGGCTTCAGGTCCGACTTCGCACTATCGAAAGAGACTTTCTCCGAGTATTCGAAGACGAGAAGTCTCCCGGCCCCGAGCTTCTTCGCCAGGGCTGACGGCTCCTTCGCGAAGCGAAAGATGACCTGCGCCGTCTCCGGCGACAGGATGCGGATGCGTTTCTCGACGACCTCGCCTTCGGTAGCGGTGGCCTGGATCGATTCGAGGTCGTCGAACGTCTCGATCTCGAACCGCTGAGGAACGGCGCCGATCGTCTTGTTTCGGTATCTCACTTCCGCCTTGCCGGGCTCGGAAAGCACGTCGATCGTCATCTTCAGCTCGAGCCGTTTCGCGCAGCCGGTCGCCAGTGCCAGCGCGGCCAGGACGAGGGTCGAAAGGCGTAACGGGCGTCGTCTCATGTGGCGTCCTCCGGATCTCACGGGTTTTCGGGTCCGGGAATTATAACCGGCACGCCGACGGTCGATTCGACGGGGCGCCCCTCGGAGTCCCGCGCGGGTTTGAAGCGATATCGCAGGATCGCTGCTCGGGCCGCGCGGTCGCATTCGGGGCACAGGGGAGAGATCACCCTCGCCTCTCTGACGCTTCCATCCTCTGCGATCGTGACGCGAAGCCCCACGCTTCTGTTGGCGAACTCACGCAGAAGCTCGGGCGAAAGCTCGATCGCGGGAGCGCTCTCGCTTTGCGCGGGCACGACGGGGCGCCGCGACGACGCCGGGAGAGCGGACTCGGCGGGCGCGCGGGCGCGAGTCGACGGCGGGGAGGCCGGACGCGGCCGTTCCACCGCGACCGCAGCGGGCGCCGCGGGCCGAGCGGGAACCGGAGAAGGCTCGGGGAGCACCGTCGGAGAAGGGAGGGACGCGGTCGGAATCGCCGTCGGAAGACCGGAAGGTGCGCGCACGGACACGCCGGGTGCGGCCGCGGCTTCCCGGCGGGGCGAGTCGCGCGGGATCCGCGTCGCGAGAAAAGCCCCGATCGCCGGCAGCGCGATCGCGGCCGCGGCCCACCACACCCACCTCGATCGTGGACGTCCGCCGGACGTCTCGGCGGCAACAACAGGCGCCGGAACGACGGGTCGGTCCGTGCGGATCGTCGGCGCGGTTTCCGCGAAGCCCGGGGGCCCCGATCCCGCCGCGAGCGGCGCGGATCGGCCCGAAGGCGTGCCGCCCGGCTCCGGAGGCCGGCCGAACTTCTCGAGAGGCGGCAACGGAACAGGATTCCCCGCCAGAAAGTTCCGGAGCGCCGTGCCCATCTCGCCCGCTGTCTGGAAGCGCACGGCCGGGTCGCGCTCTAAGGCCCGCATGACGATCGCCTCGAAGATCGGGTGAATGCCCGGACGCTTGGGCGCGAGGGGCTCGGCGGCCATCGTGAACCGCTTCATCGCCATCCGCACGGGGTCGGTGTCCTGAAACGGAAAACTGTTCGACACCATGCGGTAAAGGGTCGCGCCGAGAGAATAGATGTCGGCGCGCCCGTCGATCACTCCGCCGGTCAGCTGCTCGGGAGCAATGTAGGCGGGAGAACCGAGGATCGTTCCGGTGCGGGTGTGCACCACGCTCTGCTCGGACTTGGCGATGCCGAAATCCATCACGAAAGGGTGACGCCTCTCGTCGACGAGGATGTTCTCCGGCTTGATGTCGCGGTGGACGATCCCCCGCCGGTGGCTGTATTCGAGCGCGTCGCACACGGCGACGGCGAGGGCGGAGGTCTCGACTTCCGACCACGGCCCCTTCTGTTTGAGCTCGCGGATCAGCGTCGGACCGTCGACGAACTGCATCGTGAACCAGCAGAGGTCTTCGTGCTGGCCGTAGGCGAAGATCTTGATGATGTGCGGATGGTCGAGAGAGGCGGCGAGTCGGGCCTCCTGGCGGAAACGCTCCGTGAAGTCCGGGTCTTCGAGGTCGGCCGCGAGCACCTTCAAAGCCTCGATGCGGTCGAGCCGGCGGTTCCGGACGCGGTACACGGTGGCGAAGCCGCCGCGCCCGAGATGCCCGACCATTTCGTAGCTGTCCGCGAGGAGGGCCTCGATGCGGGCCTCGCGCGAATCGGACGGAGAGGACAAGGGAAGGAGGTCTGTCCTGGATCAGCGAGCCGGTCGTGGAGGAAAGAGCGAGGTTTGCCCGCTCACATCGCCAGCCCGCGGTCGCCCCGCGAAAACGGAATCCGTTGACTCGCGAGCCAGGCCTGCGCTCGTTCGAGCGCCTGGCGCTCCTTGAAATGAAAGAATCGCGCCTCCTCCTTCGGGAACCGGAGAAGCGCCTTGCGGAAAGCGGAGACGGATTCGGGCCCCTGGAGAGCCGCCGCCAGCGTCCGGCGGCACGCCTCGTCCTCGCACTGAGGCAGGAAGGCCTCGAGGTCCCCGAGCGTGCGCTCTCCCTGGTCGCGCGGAAGGGCGACGAAGCGGGGATCGCCCGCGAATTCCGCGTGGCGCGCCGCGTCCGCGACGAGCGCCTGCTCGACATCCCCGGTCTCGCGGTCGAAGAAATGTGTGATCTGGTGGGACCGGCTCTCGAAGCCGACGATGAGACCTTCCCAGTCGATCGAGAGTGGCATCAGACGTGCTCTTTCGCCATGGGGAAGCCGCGGTTCTCAGGCATAAGCCGGTATGATACGCGGTTCATATGACTGTGAAAAAAATCTCGACATTCGACGACTGGATCGACGCTTTCCGTTCGTGGCAGGGCGACATCAATCTCCGCCTGCCGAAATTCTCGGACTACCAGTTCGAGGCTAAATACGGCGACCTGAAGACGAACGAGATCGAGTACGGAGACTTCGCCGGCGAGAAGAAATGGGAGCGGGTCACGCAGATCCCGCAGCAGCAGATCCGCGACGCCCTCTTGAACCTCATCGTTTACCAGGGTGACACCGAGTTCGCGTCGGTCGAACAGCAGCGCAACCTCCTGCAGACCTCGCCCTCCGATTACGACACCGACAGCGTGTGCCGGATCATGGTCGAAGAGATGAGGCACGGATGGCAGATGTGCCACCTCCTCGTGAACCACTTCGGAGAGACGGGCAAGATCGAGGCGCGCAAGCTCCTCGAGCGCCGCGCCTGGGACAACAGCCGCCTGCTCGGCTCTTTCAACGTCGAGGTCGACAACTGGGTCGACTTCTTCACTTACACCGAATTCGTGGACCGCGACGGCAAATTTCAGCTGAACATGCTGTCGACATCCGCGTTCGCCCCGCTCGCGCGCTCGATGGGCCCGATGCTCCGCGAAGAGGGTTTCCACCTCGGGACCGGTCACATGGGGCTTCAGCGGATCGTGAAGGCCGGACGGGTCCCGCCCGCGCTCCTCCAGAAATACATCAACAAGTGGCTCTCGACCGCCTACGACCTTTTCGGCAAGGACTCCTCCTCTTCCGCGGAGTGGTTTTACGTTTGGGGGCTCAAGGGGCGGTACGACGAGTCCCGCCAGGCGGAGGCGCCGGACAAGGCGCACTTGAACGAGCTCTCACGCGAAATGTACCGGCAGGAAGTCGAGAAGCTTCTCCAGTCGATCAGCCGGCTGCTCCCGGCGGGGACCGATCCGATCGTCGCGCCGGACATGAAGTTTCACCGCTCCATCGGCGAGTTCGCCGGCGAGCCTTATTCGGTGCGAGGCGAGCGCCTGTCGCCGGAGGCCTGCGAGAAGCACGCGGCGGAGGTTCTCCCGAACGAAGAGGAGAAGCAGTTCATCCGGGACCTCATGAGAGAGCCGGGCTGGATCGCTCCCCGCGAAGAGGTCACCGCGATCACGGAGAACTGAGCCGCTGACTGCCTCGATGCTTCGGCGCCGGCTCCTCGCCTGGTACCGCGCCGAAAACCGGCAACTCCCCTGGCGCGGGACCCGGGACCCGTACCGCATCTGGGTCTCCGAAGTGATGCTGCAGCAGACGACCGTTGCGGCGGTGCGCGCGCGGTATCTCTCGTTTCTGGCCCGCTTCCCGGACATCGACACCCTGGCCCGCGCGCGGGAGGAGTCGGTGCTGGCGGAATGGTCCGGCCTCGGCTACTACGCGCGCGCCCGCCACCTGTGGCGCGCCGCGCGGCAGGTGGTGCGCGAGAATGGCGGACAGCTGCCCCGGGACATCGCGGCGCTGCGCGCTCTTCCAGGATTCGGGGACTACACCGCGGCGGCAGTGGCCTCGCTCGCCTGGAACTTCCGCGCGCCCGCCGCGGACGCGAATGTGACCCGCGTGCTTTCCCGCCTGCACGCGATCGAAGGGATCGCCGGGTCTCCTTCTCACCGCCGGAGTGTCCTCTCGGCAGCCGCCGAGCTTCTTCCCCGGCAGAGGCCGGGCGACGCGACGGCCGCGCTCATGGATCTGGGGCAGGCGATCTGCCTTCCGCGTGCCCCGAAATGCCCCCGCTGCCCTCTCCGCCGGGACTGCGCGGGCTTGGCTTCGGGAAATCCGGAGCGGTATCCGCAACGCGTCGCGAAGGCTCCGATGACGCGCGCGGAGTTAGCGGCCGGTGTCGTCGTCCGCGACGCAAAAGCGCTTCTTCTGCGCCGACCGCCCGGCGTTTCCCTCGCGGGGCTGTGGGAGTTTCCGTCCGTCGAAGGGGGGACTCCCGAGGAGGCGAGGGACCGTCTCGCTACCCTGCTCGAGTCGCTCGGTCTCGTCCTGGACCCCGGGCGGGAGCCGCGGCCGGCGACCCACACGATCATGCGGCGCCGCCTCGGGATCGCCGTGTTTCGGGCCCTTCCCGCCCCGGGTGCGCGGGTTCCGGCCCCCCCGCAGAACCGCGAACGCGCCCGCTGGTGGTCCGCCGCCGAGCTCGATTCGGCCGCGGTGTCGACCCTGACCCGAAAAATCGGTCGAGCCGCCGGCTTCCTTCCGGTGGCACAATGATCCCACTCTGACAAACAAAGCCCGCGGTTGGCGTCTCCCGGGGGCGTGGCTCACGCTCCGACTCGGGCTGGTGCTCGTGCTCGCCGACACCCCGCCCGCGAGCGCCGAACGCCCCGCAAACCCAACGTCGCGTCTGACGCTGCGCAACGGGACCGTCTATCTCCTGGCTGAGCCGCCGAGGATCACCGGAAAGCGCATGGTCTTCACGACGATGGACGGTCAGATGTATTCGATGGACCAGAGCGAGATCCAGTCGATCAGCGCCGCTCCCCCGCCGACCCGCACCCCGGCGCATTCGTACAGCACGCAGGATTCCCGCGCCTTGGGAGCGCTCGCCCGCCAGGACCGCGAGGCGCGAGGCCTGAAGGCCGAGGTGGCGCCGCGGCGCGCGCCAGCCTCGAAGAAGAGCCGCGCGCCCGCCCCGAAGAGGAGCACACGAAAAGCGGTCAGGACTCCGACGCCGAAAGCCTGAGAGGACAGCTCGGGCCGTCCGCAGGCGCCTCCGTCTTCGCCGTTTGCCTTTCGCCGTTCGCCGCGCGCCGCTCGCGTTCGCCCGCCCGTCAGGCCTGCGGCTTGAGCACCACGGCCACCGCCTCCACGAGGGCGGCCGGGGTAAACCGCTTTCCGAGAAAGGCGGCGCGGGAATCCAGGACCGCGACTCCTGATGCTGGCGGTCCCGGTACCGAGAGATGAAGAAGACCCGGACGTCGGGCCGCCGGGCGACGACGTCCGCGGCGAGCTCGACCCGGAACGCCCGGGAAGTCTGACGTCCGATCAGCAGACCGACAGGCTGCAAAGACGCGTCGAAGGCGCGCAGTCCTTCCTCCGCCTGCGCCTTCCTGGAAGACGCGCCTTTCCAGGGGCGAACGCCGCCTTAAGTAACTGTGAATGCTAGTTTTGATGCTCCTGGATCGGCCGCTCCGCCAGCCGGGCCGCGTCCAGCCAGAAGGGGCGGACCGCCCAGGAATTGACGATTTCGGGTGCCGTTGTGACAAGTAAAATCCCTGTCAGACGGTTCCTCACCGTCCACCGCCGATATCATCCGGTCGTGCACGTCGACTGGAAGGGCGCCTCGATCGAAGTCCGGGAGGCGGGTAGCGGCCCCACGGTCGTCCTCGTCCATGGATATCCGCTGGACGGCGGCATGTGGTCCGGCGTCGCGCGGGCGCTCTCGACTGAGTTCCGGGTCTTGAAGCCGGATCTCCCGGGACGTCCCGAGAATCCCGTACCTGCCGAGGGGACGATCCAGAGTTACGCCGACTTCCTGGCGGTGCTCGTCTCGGCCTCTCCGCCACCGGTCGGAATCGCCGGATTCTCGATGGGCGGTTATGCCGTGCTGGGTCTTCTTCGCGACCACCCCGCCGGGATCGGGGCGGTCGCGCTGCTCGACACCCGGGCGGGGGCGGACGACGAGGCGGGCCGGGCGGGACGTCAAGAAAGCCTCGCCTCCCTCCAGACGGGCGGCGCCGCCGCCGTCGCGGACTCGATGGTCCCGAAGCTGCTCTCCGCCGAAGCCCGAGGCCGGGCCGACGTGGTCGAGCGCGTTCGCCGCACGATCCTGCGCCAGACGGCCGCGACGCTGCAGTCGGACCTCGAAGCGATGCGCGACCGGCCGGACCGGACCGGATTTCTCGCGGAGATCTCGATCCCCACGCTCGTCATCGTCGGGGAAAAAGACGAGATCACGCCGCCCGACGTCGCACGCGCGATGGCCGGGTCGATCCGGGGCGCCCAGTTCCTGGAGATACCGGGCTCCGGTCACGCCACTCCGATCGAGCGGCCGAGAGCCGTCGCGGGAGCGCTGGCGTCGTTCTTCCGCGCCGCGCTCTCGTAATTCGCACAACCGTCTCTGTGGTAAAGACTCGAGCGCGATGAAGTTCTTCCGCAAAGAAGCCGCGCCGACTGCGCGTTCGTTCGTTGCCCCGATGCGTCTGCACGTCGGCTGCGGCAGCGAAGCCATCCCTGGCTGGGTGAACATCGACAGCCGTCCTCTTCCCGGGGTCGACCGGGTCTTGGACGTCACGTCCGGGCTTCCTTTCGACGGCGTCGAGGCCGTCTACGCGGAACATTTCCTGGAGCACCTGTCGCTCGACGACGGCCTCGCGTTTCTGGCGGAGTGCCGCCGGGCGCTGAAAGACGAAGGGGTTCTCCGCCTCTCGACGCCGAATCTCGACTGGGTCTACCTGACCCACTACCAGATCGGGAGATGGTCCGACGACACCGAGAGCCTGCGGGACTGTTTTCAGATGAACCGCGCGTTCCACGGCTGGGGCCATCGGTTTCTCTACAACGCGCCGTCGCTCGCCGCAGTCCTCCGCGCGAGCGGCTTCGCGACGGTGCGCTTCCAGCCCTACGGCGAAAGCGACGTCGCCGAGCTGCGCGGCCTCGAGAGACATGAGACGTGGGAAGACACACCCGATCTCCCGCACGTCATCATCGCGGAGGCCTCCGGACGAGCGGCGCCTCGCCCGCTTCCGGCGAAAGTGGTCGACTCGTTTCGAGAAGCTATCGCGATCAGCTGACGGTCGACTCCCTGGCACACGCCGCCTGGCTTCTCCTCCTTTTCGCGGTGTTCGCCGCCGCCGTGTCTTTCGCCGCGCGCATTCTCCGGCGGCCTCTCGGCGCGGCCGAAGCGGCGTTTTCATTTCTGCTGCCGGTCGTCCTCCTCTTCCCCGGCTTTTTTCTCGAGAAAACCATCCTTCCCGTCGATCACGCGATGCTGCTCCCGCCCTGGAGCCACGTCGGGTCCGCGGTCCGCTACAACGCGAACTTGAACGACGCGGCGACTCAGATGGCGCCCTGGGCCAAGGCCGTGCGGATGGCCTGGAAGGAAGGGTCTTTCCCGTGGCGCAACCGCTGGAACGGGGCAGGGATGCCTCTCGCCGCAAACGGCCAGTCCGCGCCGTTCTCGCCGTTCTCGGTCCTGATGCTTCCGGTCCCTCTCGCCCTGGGCTTCACGCTGGCGGTCGCGGCGAAGATCTTCCTGGCGCTCACTGGAATGATTCTCTGGCTGCGCGAGCTCTCCGTCTCCCGCGGGCCAGCGGCTTTCGGCGGGGTCCTGTTCGCACTTTCGTTCACGATGACGCCCTGGCTGCTTTTTCCGCACACGTCGGTCGTGTGCCTCTGGCCGTGGGCCGCCCTCGGAATCGAGCTGCTTCGGGACCCGGCGGTCCGGGGCCGCGGACGGGTACTACTGACGGGCGTCTTCTTCGTCTGGCCGCTCTGCGGGCACCCGGAGAGCCTGGTGCTGGGCGCAATGTTTCTGGCGATCTGGCTCGTCGTCCGCGCGGCTCTCGGATCTTTCCCCGCGCCAATTCGCCTCGCACGGGACATCGGGCTGTGCGCGCTGATCGCGGTCGGGCTGTCCGCGTTTCTGCTCCTGCCGCAGGCGCTCGCCATCAGCGCGTCGAACCGGATTCGCGTCGCGGACGCATTCTGGAGGGGGATGCCTTTTTCCTGGCGGCCGCACGGCGCGAGGTGGCTGGACTCCATCGTCACGACGCTTTTTCCGCGCTCGTTTGGAGACGAGATCTCTTTGCGCATGATTCCCGGCCTGCCCGGCAACTTCCCGGAAATGACGCTCGGGCACTTCGGCGTCGCGGGAATCGCGGCGGCCCTGCTCATCCTCCGGCCCGGAGGGAGGAGGAAGCCGGACTCCCTCGCATTGCTGGTGCCCGTCGCCCTCGCCCTCGCCGTCGCGACGGCGCTGTGGCCTTTTTTCGAGATCTTCCTCCACCTTCCCGGCGTGCGGTTCATGCTCCCGACGCGCTATCTTTCCTGGGTGGCCTTCGGCGGCGCGGCGGTCGCCGCCTTCGAGCTCGACAGGCTCGGCCGTGACCTGCGGGACAGACCACGCGCCGCGCTCGCTCTCCTGCCGATCGCGGGTGTGCTCGCGGCCGCCGCAGTTCTCGTCCACCGGCGTCTCGCGCCTCTTCATGCGGCAGTGGGCGGAGCCGAGGCGCAGATGGATGCGCTGCTCTTCTCTCTCGGCGCGCTCGGCGCGACGGCGGCCGTCGCCGTCGCTTCTCTGAGCCCGCCGGTGGCGCGCCGGCTGGCGGTGTCCCTTGCCGCCATCGCGGTAGTGGAGCTCGGGGCGCAGCAGGCGCGTCTGTATCGCTTCGGCTCGCCGGGGAGTCTTTTCCCCGAAACTCCCCTGGTCGCATTTTTGAAAACCCGACCCGCGCCTTTCCGGATCGGCGGCAACGGCGCCGTCCTCTTCCCGAACTCCAACGTCTTCGCGGGGGTCGAAGACATCCGAACGCACGACCCGGTCGAGCGCCGAGACTACGTCGATTTTCTCGACGCGGCGGGCGGCTACCCGCCCGCCGAATACTTCAAGCGGCTCTCGAACTGGAACGCCCCGGCCCTGGACCTCCTGAACCTCCGCTATCTCGCAGGCGATACCGGTCAGACGCCGCCGGGGCCGAAATGGCGGCTCGCGTATTCGGGCGCCGACGGGGTCGTTTTCGAGAACGCGGATGCGCTGCCGCGGGTCTTCGGCTCCCGGCGCATACCCTCTGCCTCGCGCCGAGCGCCCGACGGCTTCTCGATCTCGGGGTACAGAGAACGGACCAACGAGATCTCTTTTCGCTCGCGCGCGAACGAGGCCGTTCCCGCGGTGATCAGCGTCGTGCAGGATGGCGGATGGTCGGCCCGCGACGAATCGGGGACGGACCTTTCGCTCATTCGGGCCGCCGGTCTGCTGGTGGGCCTGGAGCTTCCCGCCGGCGAGCACACGATCCGCCTGCGCTACCGCCCTCCCGGGCTCCTGATCGGCTCGATCGTCACGGCCGCGACGGCGATGGCCGTCTTTGCGGCTTTCCTCTTCAGAAGGCCGAAACGTCCGCGATACTCGCCAGCGTCTGACCGGGATTGAAATACGACTTCACCGCCCCGGTCCTCGTATCCGTCACCGTCAGGGTGTACTCGACGTCCGAGAGAGCCCCCGAAAAGAACCAGTACCGGCCGTTGACCGCCCGGCCGTCCACGAGCTTGACTAAGACCTCGACGTTGTTCGCGGAGAAGAACCAGAAATAACCGGCGTCGGCGGTCAGCGGCGCGGCGCTGCCCACGCCGCCGCTCGTCAGGGCGGGCGCCCTCCACGCGACCTGCACCCGGAAACGTCCGCCGTTCAGACAGAGCGTGACCGCGTCGGGCGCGCAAACGCCGGGGACGCCGACGCCGGCCTCACGCAGAGCCGCCGCGGCGTCGACTCGCGGAGTCGTCAACCCGTTCTTCGCGTCGGTCACCGCGCGTCCCGACTCGAAAAGGATCGTTTCGATCTCGGGCGGCTCGAGGGAGGGGCGCGCCTCGAGGAGCAGCGCCGCGACACCGGCCGCATGCGGAGACGCCTGAGAGGTGCCGGCGTAAGTCGACCGCGCGCCGCCGATGCCTGTCGAGGTTATGGCCGCGCCCGGAGCGAGAAGCCGCAGCCCCGGACCGGAATTGGAGAAGCACGCGACCCGGTCGGGCGCCGTCGCCGCGTCGAGGCATCCGAAAACGGAAAGGGGTCCCACGTCCGCGTCATACGTGGCGCCGACGGCGACGGCCGCGGAGGCGCAGGCGGGGGCCGTCAGCCGGGCCAGCGAGCGGTCGTTGCCCGCGGAAGTGAAGACGGTGACTCCGCGCGCCCGCAGCGCTCCGACGGCCTCGGCGAGCGCCGACGCGGAGGCCGAGGCCTGGTCGCACGGGGCATCGTAGAGAGCGAACGTTCCGAGACTCATGTTGACCACTCGGACGTCAGGCCGGTTCTGGTTCACCCAGTCGAGCGCCGAGACCACCTGCGAGGCGCCCGCAAACTGGTTGTTCCGGTCGAGGACCTTGATCGCGGCGATCTTCGCGTTAGGCGCGACTCCCGGAGACGCTATCCGGCCGCCGGAAGTGACCACTCCGGCGACATTGGTGCCGTGGCCGTTGTCGTCCTCGGCGCTTCCCGCGCCCGATTGCTCCGTCAGGCCGTTGGGACAGCATCCGGTTCCGTCCGCGTTGCGGCAGAAGCACTGCTGACCCGCAACGTCGTCGGCGAGATCCGCATGATTCGCGGTCACCCCCGTGTCGAGGATGGCGACGGTGACTCCCCGGCCCGTGATCCCCTGCGCGTGCACGGTGTCGGCGCCGATCAGCGGAACGCTTTCAGAGAGATGGCGGTGCCCCGGCTCATCGAGGTCAATGCGGACCACGTCCGGGTCTTTCCGCAGCCGTTCCAGTCCCTGAGCCGAGAGAATCCCGGCGGCGGCGGACACTGATTTCCAATCCGAGATCGCGTGAAAATCCTCCGGCGAAAGAAGCGAGAGCGAGTGCCGCCGCAAGTCGGTCCATCTGAGGCCCCGGGCGGCCGGATCGGCGCGGCGAAACAGGATCACGACGCGGGCGCGCCCGTCGGCAGCAATCACGGCTTCCGCCGGGGCGCTCACGCGTTGGAGGCTGCCTCGCGCGTCCGCGGCTAACCCGTCCGCGGCGACGCCGAAGGCGCAGAAGAAAAGAAAGGAACGGAGAGAGGACAGCGCGCGCATCGCGCGATGTTAACGCCCGGGCGGCACGGCAGCGGAGCTTCCCCGCCGGCGGAGAGAAAGACATAATGCGTGCTTCCGATGGAAATGTCGTCTCGATGGAACGACGGGGCTTTCACGAGTCACATGGAGAGGCTCGTCTGGACGGCCTCCCCCGTCGTGCGGCGGTACCTGCATCGGCTCGTTTCCGGAAACCCGCACTGTGACTGGCTCACGTTCGTCGAATCGCAGCACCTGCCCGATCGGGTGGAGCGCGCTCTGGTCCTCGGCTGCGGATCCGGATGGCTCGAGCGCGCGCTCTCGCAGCGTGGACGGTTCGGGCAGATCCTCGCCTGCGACGTGGCGCCCACGACCGTCGAACGCGCGCGACGGGAGGCGGAGGCGGCGGGGATCTCGAACATCGAATACCGGGTCCTCGACCTCGAGCACGCGGCCCTGGACGGACCTTATGACGCGATCATCGCGAACGACGTCCTTCACCACATCACGGATCTCGAGGGGATCTATTCGAGGGTCCGGGGAGCGCTCGCGCCGGGCGGGAAGTTTGTCTTCAACGAATACGTGGGGCCGAACCGGTTCCAGTACTCGGAAGAGCGCATGCACCTCATCAACCGCTACTTCCGTCTCCTGCCCGACGAGCTCCGGCGGGCATTCCCGAGCGGCGATACCCTCTGGCGCCGCGAGCGCCTCCTCCCCGAGCGGGTCATTGCGGACGATCCGACGGAAGCGGTCCGGAGCGAAGACGTGCTGCCGGTCGCGCGGAAGGTCTTCCGGGTCGAGCGCGAATACCCTTACGGAGGGGGCCTGTTGAACCCCCTGCTCTTCGGAATCATCCCGAACTTCAAGGACGACGTCCCCTTCCACGTCGGCCTTCTCGAGGCGCTCTGCGAAGCGGAAGAGCGCCTCTCCAAAAATGGCGCGATCGAGCCGGACTTCCAGGTCTTCGTAGGAAGCGCGAACGGAAACGGGAGCCAGGCCGCAGGCGATTCCCCCGCGGCCGAACTCGCCCCGTAATCAAAGAATCCTCTCCCCACGCGCCTCGAAAGACATCGCTTCGACCGACCCCGCCGCCAAATCGGCTCGCTCCACTGTCACCGCGCAGGAGAAACCGGATGCGCGCGACAGGCCGATCTCGCGCGCGACGAGGTAGAGAAGAAGGAGCGAGACTACGGCCGCGAGCGGACTCACCACAAAGGGACCGAAGTCCCATCCGAGGAACCACGCCGCGGCCGCGAAGTGAAGCGGCGGGCCCACGGGATAGACCGGTGCTATCGTGCCCGGACGCGGGCCCGGCGCGTAGCCGAGGGGGATGAAGAGACACAAGCCTTCGAGCCGAAACCGAGTCGCGCCAGAGCCTCGACCGGTTCGACGACGCGCTTCGCGGCGAGCCCGCCCGCCTCGTTTAAATACCCGGAGCTGTCGGAGCCTTCGACGGCTCGCGACGCTCGGGGCAGGAGGACCGCGCCGTAGGAGAGAAGGAGGAGCGCGAGCGCCCCGCCGCCACGTCAACTGACCTGTTCCGGCGCGGTAGGCGGCCATTTATGGCTGCCGGGGGCTCCCGCCCGGGGCAAGGCACCCGGACGCCGCCGGGCGGCTTATTCGAGCCGGCCCTGGAACGTATTGCAGCGGCCGGGATCGCCGCTCTCGAGCCCCCGCCGCAGCCAGCTCGTCCGCTCCTCGGAGCTTCCGTGCGTGAAGCTTTCGGGGGAGACCGTCCCCTCCGAACGGCGCTGCAGACGGTCGTCTCCGATCGCGGCGGCGGCGCGGAGTCCCTCTTCAAAATCGCCCGGGTCGATCAGGTGCCGGTCCTGATTCGCGTGATTACCCCAGACTCCCGCGAAGCAGTCGGCCTGGAGCTCGACCTTGACAGAGTTCGACCCCTCACCCCGGCCGCGTCCGCTCCCCATCTGGTCGAAGATGCCGAGCTCGTTCTGTACGTGGTGCCCGACCTCGTGCGCGATCACGTAGGCGTCGGCGAAGTCGCCCGGTGCGCCGTAACGAGACGAAAGCTCCTGAAAGAACCCGAGGTCCAAGTAGACCTTACGGTCGAGCTGGCAGTAAAACGGGCCCGTCGCCATCGAGGCGATCCCGCACTCGGAGCGCGTCGCCCGGGTGAAGAGGTACAGCTTGGGGGGAGTGTAAGTCTTCCCCATCTTCGAGAACTGTTCCTTCCAGACGTCCTCCGTCGAGGCGAGCACGACGGAGGCGAAACGGCCGAGCTGGTCCGAGGCCGCTCCGGCGCGGGAGCCGTCCGCGGAAGGAGCCCGCTGGCCCGACGGGGCGGGGGCCGACGGGGCGCCCGTCGAGACCGGTGCGTTGCCCTGGACCATGTTCAGGAGGCTCAGCGGGTTGATCCCCGTGAACCAGGAAACCAGGAGCAGGATGATCAGTCCGCCGCACCCCAGGGAAGCGCCCCGCCCGCCGATAGGAAATCCTCCGCCCCCGCGGCCATCCTCGACGTTGCTGCTTTCCCGCTCACCTTCCCATCGCATGGCTGCTCCCCCTTCGTTTCGATGATGTCACCGGCGACCCTCGGGCCAAAGCAAGAACCCTTCCCGAATCGCCGGGCGAGGTCGCCGAGCCGTTGCCGACCGGCCTTCAACGAACACCGTCCCTCCGATGCCGCGGCGGGCCGCAACTCCGGCCACGGCGGATTTTGCGACCGCAGCCAAGCCGTGTCCTGCCCTGCTCTCTCTGCACGAGCAGCACGAAAGCGCCAGCATCACGGCCAGGGATTTTTCGCCGTCCGAAACTTCTAGCCGCTCCTTCTGATCAGAAGCAGCGAAACGAGCGCGAGAGCCCCCGCCAGGGCCATGAGTATCCCGGGCGACAGCGTCGGGACGGCCACGCCCTGGCCCGCGGGCGGTGTCGAGGTCGGGGTTGGAATGCCCGCCGGGGTATTCGTCCGCGTTGGGCTCAAGGCCAGTGTCGGCGTGAGCGTCGGCGTCGGGGCGATTACTCCCGCGACGTTGAACCGGGCGATACTGTTGTTTCCCGTCGTGTACCAGAGATTACCGTCGGCTCCGGTCGTCACGAAGTATCCGGAAAGTGCGGTGAACTCCGTCGCCACGCCCGCGGGCGTGATCCGTCCGATCAATTGCAGTGACTGCTTTACGTACCAAAGGTTCCCATCGGGCCCGGTCGTGATTCCAACGCCCCCGGCGGTCGGAATCGGGAATTCGGTGATCACTCCCGCCGGAGTGATGCGCCCGATGACGGCGGTGTTCTTGGTATACCAGACGTTTCCGTCTGGCCCGGCGCCGATACCGTAGGGCTGCCCCCCGCTCGGACTCGTGAACTCCGTGAATACCCCCGCCGGAGTGATGCGCCCGATCTTGTTGACGTTGGTTTCGGTAAACCAGAGGTTCCCGTCGGGGCCGAGCGTGATGACGATCGGATCGCTGCCGGCCGTGGGCGTCGGAAATTCGGAGACTGCGCCAGCGGGCGTGATTCTGCCAATCCGGTTCGCGTTCTCCTCGACGAACCAGACGTTTCCGTCGGGACCCCCGACGATGCCGTTGACGTGACTGTTTCCAGTCAGAACAGCGAACTCGGTGATGACGCCGGCGGTCGTGACGCGCCCGATCTTGTTCGGTACTTCCAGGGTCGTCCACAGGTTGCCGTCGGGGCCCGTAGCAATTTGATTGGGAGCCGAGCCGGCAGTCGCGGTTGGGAACTCGGTGATCGCGCCAGCCGTGGTAATTCTCCCGATCTTGTTGCTATTGCTCTCGGCGAACCAGAGGTTGCCATCGGGGCCGGCGGTAATTCCGTAAGGAAGGGCCGATGTCGTCGGGATCGGAAATTCGCCGGTCACCGACTGACCGGGAGCTGCCTGCACGCACATGGCCAGTACCAGAGCGCACAGAAGCCGGATCAGGATGCGAGTCCCATATGGCTCGCGAAACGCACGTCTGCGCCGACCCCCACGCAAACCCGTTTCGTCGACCGAGAGTCCCAGACCTTTCGAATGCACGCGTTGCCTCCCCGGGCCGGCCATTTCGCCGCCTTGTCTGACACGGTGTCGTCCAGCTTCAGCTGGATTGAACCTTTGTCGTTACCCCGCCTACGAGCCTCTGACGCCCTTATATGTTGGAAGTGGAGTGCACCGCAAGCAGAACGGATCGATCGCCCGCGGACCGCCAAACCTCGAATATTCAGGACGCTTCCGGCGCGCGACTCCGCGCGACCCGACGCAATAGTGAAACTGACCTTTCCCAAAATCGGTCCATCGCTGACAGGACCAGCGCAGCGATGGGCGCGAGAGAAAGAGCACCCTTCCCGCCGCTGACGGCGAGGTAACCGCCTCGGAGCGGATAGGGCGCGTGACCGACCCCGGGGCCTCCCGCAGACCGCGGAGGATTCCAGCCATGACCGAAACGCGCCCGGGCCCTCACGATTGCGGGCAGCCCGGGCGATCCAGGTCAGTTAACCGTTCCGGCGCACCAGGAGAATCGCCGACAGAGCCAGCGCCGCGGCAAAGAGCGCCAGAAGGAAAGGCGAAAGCGTCGGCACCACCACTCCGCCCGGGCCCTGCGGCGTCACCGTCGGGGTGACTCCTCCGATCGCGGTCGGCGTCCGAGTCGCGGTAGCGGGGATCGTCCCGGTCGGCGTCGGGGTCGGGGTGAAAGCGGGCAGGCCCGAACAACCGCCGGGCTGCGCGGCCGAGAACTCGGAGGTGTTCCCCGCGGCGCTCGTCGCGGTCGACGTGATGATCGGCTGACCGGGCGGAACCGCGAAGGGCAGAGGGCCGAAGCTGGCGTCGCCGCTTCCATTCGTCGTCACGGTCGTGAATCCGAGAAACGTCTGTCCTTCCCCGAAACCAGTCGCATCGCAAACGGTGCTCGAGAAGAACTCGACGCGAAACGTGCTCGCGGGTTTGCTGTTCAGCGTCCCGGAAATTGTGACGGTGCCGGCGGCGATGGGGGCCGACGTCAGAACGGGGTAGTTCTGGGTCAGATCGGCATCGCCCGGATCGTTCGGAGTGACGCCGTCGAACGAGCCGTTGGAGAGTCCGAGGTCGATGCCGATGTTGTCGTTTGAGTGAATCGAGTTCGTCAGGATGGACTGACCCGTGCCCGGAAGCGCGACGGCGATCCCGATGCCTCCGAATCCCGAGATCGACTTGGTAAAAGCGACCACGTTGGCGGCGCCCGCGGCCGAACCGCCGACGCTCGACAAGGGCGAGTTCGAGATGAGAATGCCGATGCCCGAATTGCCGAGATCTGCCGTTCCGTTGACGTCCGTGCCGATAAAGTTCCCCTGCACCAGGTTGTTGTTGCCGACGCTTCCGATCACGGTAAACACGTCGACCCCGCCGCTGACGTTGCCGGAAATGACGTTGCGCGCGCCGGCCGTGGTACCGCCGATCAGGGAGTTCGTCGTGTTCCCCAGGCGGACGCCTTCGCGGGGATTCCCGGGGACGAATGGCATATCGCTCAGCAGGATCGCGGTTCCCGCCACGTTCGTGCCGACGAGATTGCCCTGCACGACGTGGCCCGTGCCGCCGAAGATCGAAACGTTGTTGTATCCATTCGCCGAGACGAGATTACCCGCGCCCGGCGCCGTGCCGCCGACGATGATCGAAGACGCGACGGGATTCGAGTTGATCCCGGGGCCCCCGTTCCCGATGGCCACGTTTCCCGAGGCGTCGGTTCCGATCAGGTTGCCTTGAATGGTGGCCGCGATGTCCAGAAACGTGAAAATGCCGGGCCCCAGAGTCGCGCGTCCGTTCCCGGAGATCAGGTTGCGCGCGCCCGGCGTCGTGCCGCCGATCACGATGTTGCCGACACCTCCGGTCGAGATTCCGCTGCTGACGTTCGGAACGGCCGCGCTGCCGGCCACGTCCGTACCGACGTAGTTCCCTTCGAGAGTCACGGTTCCGCCGGCGGTCAGGCGGGCGTCGATGCCGGTATTGAAGCCATTGATGACGAAGCCGCGCACCAGGACGCCGGGGGCGCGGATGGTCAGTCCCTTGTCGGAGCCCGGGGGGCCCTTCAGCTCGATCTTCAACGCGGCATTCAAGCCGAGGCGCGAGGCCACGGTGTTCGTGTTGAGTGTGGCGCCGGTCTGCGTGGACGCGTCGGCGGTTAAGGCTTCCGTGATGTCGGGCAGGTTGAACGTGGGGCTGATCGTGCAGACGCCGGTGCCGGAGACGCATCCCGCGTCCGTCGCCGCCGGAATCGTGAAGACGATCGTGTCGAGCCCGGCCGCTCCGGCAACGCATTCTCCAGGAAGAGCTCCCGAGGCGGTGTTGGTGTTCGCCGCGGTGATCGCTTCGCGCAGGGTGCACTTGCCGTCATTTGCGGAGACGTCCGATGCCGTGTTGACGGTGATCGTCGCAGCGCGCGCGGAGGCGCTTCCGAGAAGGACCAGGAGAGCGCCCGCGCCGAAGCGCACGAACGATCCCGCCCTCGGGCTTCGAGTGCGCAAGAAACCCGTCGGGTGGAACTCCACTTTCATTCGGCCTCCAGGGGCGCGAGCCCCGATCGATCGGTTTTCATTCGTCGCGCGATCAGGAAAACACTGACAACGCGGGAAAGATATATCGAAGAATCCGCCGCCTTCGAACCGGACGGCGGATTCTGTCGATCGTGAACCGGGTCTAGTTCCGTCGCACCAGCAGAAGCGCGGACAACGCCAGCGCCGCGGCGAAGAGGGCGAGAAGAGACGGAGAAAGCGTCGGCACCACGACTCCCGCGGGGCCCTGCGGCGTCGTCGACGGAGTGACACCGGGGGGCGGGGTCGCGGTCGGAGTCGACGTCGGAGGAACCGTTCCCGTCACCGTCGGCGTCGCTGTCGGGGCGACGATACCGAGCGCGATCTGGCCGATGCGGTTGCCCGTCTGTTCCGTGAACCAGAGGTTTCCATCCGGGCCTGCCGTGATCCCGCGGGACTGTGCGCCTGCGGTGATGCCGGCCGTGAACTGAGTGACGACTCCCGCGGTAGTAATCCGGAAGACCTGCGCGCCGTTGTAGCCGGTGAACCACAGATTCCCGTCGGGGCCCGCCGAAATTCCGCGGGCCTGCGCGAAAGTGCCGATCGGAAATTCAGTGATCACGCCGCTGGTGGTCACCCGGCCGATCGTGTCGTTGTTCTGGTTCGCGTACCAGAGATTTCCGTCCGGGCCACTGGTGATGGCTTCTATGCCGCCGTTGGGGGCGATGCCGGTGGTGAACTCGGTAATGACTCCCGCCGTCGTAATCTTTCCGATCCGGCTCGGAGCGCCGTACTGCGTGAACCAGAGGTTCCCGTCCGACCCGGCGGTGATGCCCCATTGGGAGATGCTGCTCAATCCGGCGCTGAACTCCATAACCACTCCCGCCGGCGTGATGCGGCCGATTGCGCCCTGGAACTCCGTGAACCACAGGTTGCCGTCTGGCCCGGCCGTGATCCCTAGACTAATCGCTCCAGCCTGGGTGGGGAACTCGGTGATGACTCCCGCCGGCGTGATCCGGCCGATCTTGTTCATTCCTTGTTCCGTGAACCACACGTTCCCGTCCGGACCGCCCGTGATCGCCCAGGGTGCCGCGGCGACGCTCAAACCGGCGCTGAATTCTGTGATGGCTCCCGCCGGGGTGATCCGGCCGATCTTGTTCGCGGCCGTTTCGGTGAACCACAGATTGCCGTCCGGCCCGGCCGCGATACCGGTCGGTTGAGAGATCGGCGTCGGTACCGGAAACTCGGTGATGGTCTGGCCCCTCGCCGCCGTTGCGAGGAAGAAAACCAGGGCTACCGCTGGGCCGATCGGGATCGCTCGACCGAGCCGGGGCGTGGGTTGGAAAAACGGCCGGTTGCGGCTGAGTTCCAAGAACATATGTCCTCTTAGTCGGGCGTCAGGCACCCGCTCTCCACCATCTGGTTTTGTGCGATGGCAGTAATACCCGACTTATATCAGAGGAGCGAAGACATCAAAATACAAAAGCCCAGGAACGGG
>JBDTRB010000061.1:0-22316 GCA_039931865.1 Acidobacteriota bacterium
CCCATTGCAAAAGCCCGGACGCGACACCCGCATCCATTTTTCCACGGGCTGCTAGCCCCGTCCGAGTCGAGATCCCGCTTCCGCCTTTCTTTTCCTTCGACGGCGTCGTCCGCTCGCACGGCTGGTACGACCTCCCGCCCTTTCAATACACGTCCGGCTCGAACGCCCTCGACACGCGCGTCGTAGTGGACGATCATTCGGCGCCCGTCCGGTTCGAGGCGGCCGAGGGCTTTCTCATCGCGTCGGCGCGGCAGGTTCCCCGGCGGCCGCTCGAGGCCATCGCGCGCCGGGTGTTCTCTCTCGATCTCGATCTCTCCCGCTTCGCTTCGTCGCTTGCGGGGGAGCCCGACCTTCTGCGCAGCCTCGAGAGAGGCGGCGGGCGGATGCTGCGGTCCCCCTCGCTCTTCGAGGACGCCGTGAAGATGCTCCTGACGACCAACTGCTCCTGGGCCGCGACGCGCGGGATGGTGACGCGGCTGATCGCTCTCGCGGGACCTGACGGCGCTGCTTTTCCCACGGCGCCGCAGCTCGCGCGCTTTACCGCGGGACGCCTCGAGCGGGAGGTGCGCTGCGGGTACCGCGCTCCGGCTCTCGCGCTCTTCGCCCGGCGCGTCGCGTCGGGCCGGCTCGCCCTCGAGCGCTGGGAAGACGTCAGCCGTCCGGCATCCGGGATTCGCGAGGAGATCCTGGAGGAGCGCGGGTTCGGACCCTATGCAGCCGAGGGACTCCTGAGGATCCTCGGCCGCCACGACTTCCTGGCGCTCGACTCCTGGGTACGGCAGAAATACCGGCAGCTCCATCCCGGGGCCGCGAAGAAGACCGATGCGTCCATCGGCCGGCGGTACGCACGCTTCGGAGCTCATCGGGGGCTGGCGATGTGGCTCGACCTCACTCGCGACTGGCATGAGTGAGCTGGCTACTTACGCCCTGTTGCCGCCCGCAACTCATCTCCTTTAAATGCTTTCGCTTGACGTGGAAGCGTGGCGCTCCTAACATGCCCGCAAGTGGACTAATCTGGAAAAAAGTGGGAGAAAGTGGCTCCGACACGCTGTCGGGACCTCAAATTGAACAATGGATCGATTTCGCGGCAGCGCGCCGGCCCGCCTCGACGAGAAGGGCCGTCTCAAAGTGCCCAACCTCTTTCGTCAACAGATCGAGGAGGCCTTCGGGCCGGAGTTTTTCGTCACATCTCTGCACGGAAAAGAGGTTCTCCTCTACCCGCTGGCGATGTGGCGCGCGCTCGAGGAGAAGCTCGCTGCGCTGCCGGCGATTCATCGCGCGAAAAACAAATTTTTAGAGCGGGTCAACTTCTTCGGCCAGGACGCGTCGCTCGATGGGCAGGGCCGGCTGCTCGTTCCGCAGATCCTTCGCGACACCGCGAAACTGCCGTCCGACGTCGTCGTGACCGGGAACATCGATCACCTGGTCGTCTCCGACCGCGGAGCTCTTGCGTCGCGCCTGGCGAGCGAGGACTTCTCCGACGACGACTACGACGCGATTTCGAAGCTGCTGACCTGAGCCGAACCGATTGAACACGGGAGACGGGAGACGCAAGACGTTGGACAGCCCCCGCACACGCCGGTGCTCGCCGCCGAAGTCGTCGCCTGGCTCGCGCCGGAGCGAGGCGGATTCTTCGTCGACGCCACGGTGGGCGCGGGCGGACACGCCGAAGCTCTTCTCGACGCCGGGCCGCAGATCCGTCTGCTCGGCCTGGACCGCGACTCCGAGGCGCTGGGGCTCGCCCGCGAACGCCTGGCCCGATTCGAAGACCGGGTCGAGCTTCTCGAAAGCAATTTCGACGACCTCGACACGGTCCTCGAAAACCGAGAGCGGCCGGACGGGGTCCTCGCGGACCTCGGAGTCTCCTCCATGCAGATCGACCGCGCGGAGCGCGGGTTTTCTTTCCGTCGAGAGGGGCCGCTCGACATGCGGATGGGCCGGGAAGGCCGAACCGCTGCCGACATCGTGTCGACAGCTTCGGTCGAGGAACTGACGCGGATTTTCCGCGAATACGGGGAGGAATGGATGGCGGTCAAGATCGCGCGAGGGATCGTTTCGGAGCGGACGTCAGCCCCGATCACGTCCACCCGGCAGCTCGCACGTATCGTGGCGAATGCGAAAGGATCGCGCGAAAAGATCGACCCGGCGACGAAGGTGTTCCAGGCGCTCCGGATCGAGGTCAACCAGGAGCTCGTGGCCCTCTCGCGCTTCCTCGCCGCCGCCGTCGTGCATTTGAACGCGCGCGGCCGGCTGGGCATCCTCTCGTACCACTCGCTCGAGGACCGCATGGTGAAGGAAGCGCTGAAGCGAGACTCCGGCGTCTGCGTCTGCCCGACGCGGCTTCCGACGTGCGTCTGTGGAGCACGCACGATTCTGCGGGTCCTGACTCGGAAGCCCATCGTCGCGTCGGAAGCGGAGATTCGCGACAACCCTCGGTCCCGCAGCGCCCGCCTGCGCGTGGCGGAGAAGATCGCGGAGATCTGACGTGAGCTCGGTCGCCTACTCGCAGTCGAAGCGCGTTCAGAACCTGCATCTGACGCGCGAGCGCGACCGCCGGCGCGGGCAGGAGCTCGCCGCATTCGTGCTTGCCCTCCTTCCGATCGCCTGCGCGTTTCTCGTTTACGCGGCTCTGCACATCGAGACGGTGCGCGTCGGGTATGCGCGGGAAGCGCGTACCCGGACGCTGGCCGAGATGACGGAGGAGAGCCGGCGCCTGCGCGCGCAGCTCTCGCTCGCTTCGGCGCCGGATCGCGTTGCGGCGGCCGCCTCCCGCAAGGGGCTGCGGCCTCCGCGCCCCGGACAGGTCGAATACGTGGAGGGTGCCGGGCGGTGAACACCCTCCCCAGAGGCCGCCGCAATGTCTTCGCCGTGTTTCTTCTCGCCTGGGGGCTCGTCGTGGTCGGGCGGCTGGCCCAGCTACAACTCGCACAGGGAGCGAAATACCGGGCGAAGGCTCAGCGGCAGCAGGAGAAGCAGATCGAGATCTCGCCGCGGCGCGGGGCGATCCTCGACAGGGAAGGGCGCGAGCTCGCGGTGTCCGTCGAGGTCTCTTCGATCTACGGCGTGCCCGATGAGATCCGGCAGCGGGGGCCGGCAGCGCGCAGCCTCGCGGCGGCGCTCGGCGTTGCCCCCGGCCCGATCCTCGCGCGGCTCTCGTCCGAAAAGGGTTTCGTGTGGATCGCGCGGAAGATCGATCCGGCCGCCGCCGATCGCGTGCGCGCGCTGAAACTCGCGGGAATCCACCTCGTTCCGGAGACCAAGCGCTTCTATCCGAAGGGATCGCTCGCCGCATCGGTGCTCGGCTACGTCGGGACCGACGACACGGGTCTGGCCGGGATCGAATACTCGTACGACTCGTCGGTGCGCGGGAAGCCCGGGCGGATCGTCGCATTCAAGGACGCCCGCAGCTCAACGTATGGCGAGTCGGACGCACCGGGCGTGCGCGCCGAACAGGAAGGCGCGACCCTCACCCTTTCTCTGGACTCCGGAATCCAGTTCGCCGCGGAGCGGGAGCTCGCGGCCACCTTGAACGAGCTGCACGCCCGTTCGGGCAGCGTCGTGCTGATGGATCCCTCGAACGGTGAGATCCTCGCGATGGCGAGCGCTCCCGGCTTCGATCTCAATCAGTACGGCCGCTATCCCGCCGAGACGCGCCGCAACCACGCGGTCGCGGACGCCTACGAGCCCGGATCGACGTTCAAGGTGGTCACGGGATCCGTCGCGCTCGAGGACGGCGTCATCGGAATGGATGAAGTGATCGACACGGGACACGGCTCCGTACGGATCGGCAACGTCACCATCAACGAAGACAAGCACCACGACTACGGCGCGCTGAATCTCGCGGGCGTGCTCGCGCATTCCTCGAACGTCGGGATCATCCGCGTCGGACTGCGTTTGGGCGCGCAGAGACTCTACGAGGGCGCCAGCCATTTTGGGATCGGAAAGCCTTCCGGAATCGATCTTCCGGGGGAGGCCTCGGGGACCTTTCGGCCTTTGTCGCGCTGGTCTTATCTCTCGAACGCGTCGATCTCGATGGGGCAGGAGGTCTCGCTGACGGCCCTGCAGCTCGCACGCGTAGCGGCCGTCATCGCCAACGGCGGACTGCTCGTTCAGCCGCGGCTCGTCACCCGCCTCGATCGTCCGGACGGCCGCGAAGAGCGCGTCGCGTCCGTCCCCCCGGTGCGGGTGATCTCGGAAAAGACGGCGAAAGAGATGCGGGACATGCTCGTGGGCGTCGTCGAAAACGGTACGGGTGCCGAAGCCGCCATTCCGGGATTCTCGGTCGCGGGCAAGACGGGGACCGCGCAGAAGGCGGGACCCGGCGGCTACCAGCGCGGGCGCCACGTTCCGAACTTCGTCGGCTTTGCGCCGGCCGAAAATCCCAGGATCGTCTGCGTCGTCGTCGTCGAGGAGCCGCAGGGCAAGTACTACGCGGCGGCCGTGGCCGCGCCGCTCTTCTCGAAGATCGTGTCGCAGGCGCTCGGGATCCTTCGCGTCGCCCCCGAAGAGCAGCGCCTGCCTTCGACCGTGCTCGCGTCGTTGCCTCCGCGTTATCCGGCCGGCCTCGTGCCCGCGTCAAGCCGGCAGTCCATCCCGGTGTCAGCGCCGATGTCGGATCCGCGTGTCGTCGCGGGCGAGATCCCCGACGCGTCGGGTCTCTCGGCGCGGCAGGCGCTCGCGCTGTTTGCAAAGCTCGGTGCGGCCGTTAGATTCCACGGCGCGGGCTTCGTGACGTCATCGAGCCCCGCGCCCGGGTCGCCGCTTCGACCGGGCGACGTGGTCAATTTGAACCTTTCGGAATCGGTCCCGTCGGTCGCGCGCGCCGCCGGCGGCCGCGAGGAGACGAGCTCGAGTCCGTTTCGTCCTTGAAGCTTATGGATCTCCTTGCGGTCCTTCCGGATGCCAGAATCGACGGGGCGCCTCCGGAGGTGGAAGTCTCCGGCGTCTCCCATGATTCGCGGACGGTCGGTCCGGGCGATCTCTTCGTCGCGATCCGCGGACAGAAGAGCGACGGCGCCGCTCACGTTCCCGAAGCCATCGCTCGCGGCGCCGCCGCGATTGCCTCCGAGGGCCCGGCTCCCACGGGTTCTCTCGTCCCGTGGGTCCGCGTCGGGAACAGCCGGAGGGCCCTGGCGCTCGCCGCTGCCGAGCTCGCCGGAAACCCGAGCGAAAAGCTCGTTCTCGCGGGGGTCACCGGCACGAACGGAAAGACCACGACGGCGACGCTCCTGGCTGCTCTTCTCGAACGAAAATTCGGACGCGCCGGTTTCCTGGGCACGGTCGGGTACCGGACGGGAAAGCGGAACACCGACGCCCCCCGGACGACACCCGACGCGGCGGTGCTCCAGGAGCTCCTCGCCGAAATGGTCGGCGCGGGAGTTCCGTCCGCCGCGATCGAGGTGAGCTCGCACGCGCTCGCGCTCGACCGCGTGGCGGGATGCCGTTTCGATGTCGCGGTCTTCACGAACCTGACCCGCGATCACCTCGATTTTCACCGCGACATGGAGGAGTACTTCGACACGAAAGCGATGCTCTTCGGGCTGCGCAAGGCGGGCGCGGCGGGCGTCGTCAACGTGGACGACCCCTGGGGCGCGCGGCTCGCCGCCTCCGCCGCGCCGCCCATCGTCACCACTTCGTCGCGCGGCGCGCCGGCGGACGTCACCGCGGAGAACATCCTCTGCGATCTTTCCGGGACGTTTTTCGATCTGGCAGCTCCCGGCGCGGCTCCGTTTCGTGTCAGCTCGCCGCTCCTCGGGCGGTTCAACGTGGACAACCTCCTGTCCGCGGCGGCCGCCGGGCTCGCGCTCGGCCTCTCGGCGGAGGACGTAGTCGCCGGATGCGCCAGCGTCCAGCGGGTGCCGGGGCGGCTCGAGCCGGTCGACGCGGGTCAACCGTATCGGATCGTGGTGGACTACGCGCACACGCCGGACGCTCTCGAACGGCTGCTCCTGGCCGTGCGAGAGCTGACCGACCGGAAGATCATTCTGGTCTTCGGGTGCGGGGGCGACCGCGACCGGGGCAAGCGGTTCCCGATGGGAGAGATCGCGGGCCGCCTCGCCGACATTCCGATCGCGACCTCGGACAATCCGCGCTCGGAGGACCCGCAGGCGATCCTCGCCGAGGTCGCGGCGGGCCTCGCCGCCTCCGGCGCGACGAAGGCGCTCCGCATCGTGGACCGCAGGGATGCGATTCGCGCGGCGATCGATTTCGCAAACCCGGGCACCGTCGTCGTGATCGCCGGAAAAGGACACGAGTCGACGCAGGTGATCGGGTCCGAGGTGCTTCCCTTCGACGACCGGCAGATCGCCGCAGAGTTCGCGGGCGGCCGGCGCTGAGATGAACTTCTCCGTCTCGCGAGCGGCAGCCGTACTGAACGTTCCGGCCGCCGCCGATGCTCCGCTCTCGGGCGTCGCCGTCGACTCGCGCAAGGTTCGGCCGGGGGACCTCTTCGTGGCGATCGCGGGGGAGCGGGTCGACGGGCACGACTACGCCCGCGAGGCCGCGATCGCCGGCGCCGCGGGCGTGCTGGCGGCGCGGATCCCTCCAGATCTTCCCGCCGGCATCCCCGTCCTCGTCGTTCCCGATCCGGCCAGAGGGCTGCTGCGTCTCGCGGGCGCGATCAAGCGGGAGGCCGGATTCCGGCTCGCGGCCGTTGCCGGTTCCGTCGGCAAGACCACCACGAAGGAGTTCGCGGTTGCGATTCTCGGAAGGCGGCACGCGGTCGACAAGACCCCCGGCAATCAGAACAGCGCGGTCGGCTTCCCGATGTCCGTCCTGAATTTCACCCGGACGCCCGAGTGGATGGTGGGCGAGATGGGGATGAGCGCCGTCGGAGAAATCTCGCGGCTCTCTCGCACGTTCGAGCCCGACGTCGCCGCGATCACCGTCATCGCGGCCGAGCATCTGGAATTCCTGGGCTCCCTCGACGGGGTCGCGCGGGCGAATGGCGAGATCCTCGAGGGGCTGAAGCCGAACGGGGTCTTCGTCATCAACAGCGATGACGAGCGCATCGAACGGCTCGCGAGCGCCTGGTCCGGCTCGACTCTGCGCTTTGGCAGGTCCGCGCGCGCGGACGTGACTGCCGAAGACGTCGTGCTGGATGAGAACGGATCCACGCTCCGATTGAAGACCCCTTCGGGCGGGGTGATGGCGCGCCTCGCGATCCCGGGCCTTCATCAGGTGGCGAACTACCTCGCGGCATCTGCCGTCGCGCTCG
This sequence comes from Acidobacteriota bacterium, assembly GCA_039931865.1. Taxonomy (GTDB): domain Bacteria; phylum Acidobacteriota; class Thermoanaerobaculia; order UBA5066; family Gp7-AA6; genus JALYUA01. Next base: position 7,217 of record JBDTRB010000061.1, read on the forward strand.
CCGCGGGAGCGACTCCCGACGACTGCGCCGCCGCGGCCCCGGGTCTGGCGGCCGCGCCCCATCGAGGCGAGTTTCGCCGGCACGCCTCCGGCGCTTTGCTCTACGACGACGCGTACAACGCCAGCCCTCCGTCGATGCGCGCGGCGCTCGACACGTTGAAACTTCTGCGCGGGACCCGGAAGATCGCGGTGCTGGGCGACATGCTGGAGCTCGGGCCCGAGGAGCGGTGGTGGCACCGCGAAACCGGCCGGTACGCATTCGGCCGGGTCGACCTTCTGGTCTGCGTCGGCTCGCGCGCCTCCTCGATCGGCGAAGGGGCGGTCGAAGCGGGCTTCGACGCCGCGAACGTGACCGTAGCGCGCGACCCGGAAGAGGCGGCCGAGTTGCTCGAGCCGATGATGGCCGCCGGCGATGCGGTGCTGTTCAAGGCGTCGCGCGGCGTGGGGCTCGACCGCGCCGTGGCGAGGCTAGCCGCGGGGAGCGGGAATCGGGAATCGGGAATCGGGAATCGAGCGAGGGGACATTCGTGATGGGCTGCGTACCGGTCCACGGGGTTCGAAGCAAGAGGGTCGAATCGAGAATGCAGTCCGATGAAGAAAAAGCCTCGACCTCGGTTGAGGGTCCGGGAGCCCGTCGATTCCCGATTCCCGGTTCCCGATTACCGATTCCCGCATTTCGATTCCCGATTCCCGATTCCCGATTCCCGATCTAATGCTGTACACCCTCTTTCACCCGTTCGCGCGCTCGATACCGGCGTTGAACGTATTCCGGTACATCACGTTCCGGACCGCGATGGCGGCCGTTACGGCGTTGTTTCTCGCGCTCGCGCTCGGGCCCCCGATGATCCGGCTGCTGAAGCGCCGCCAGATCGGACAGTCGATCCGCGAGGAAGGACCGAAGTCGCATCTGTCGAAGGCGGGGACTCCCACCATGGGCGGATTTCTCATCCTGCTCGCCGTCATCGTCGCGACTCTTCTCTGGATGGATCTTTCGAACCGTTTCGTCTGGATCGCCCTCGGCACGATGGTGGCGCTCGGCGCCGTCGGATTCGCGGACGACTTCGTGAAGTTCGCGCGGCGGCGGAGTCTAGGACTGACCGGCCGGGGCAAGCTGCTCCCGCAGATCCTCGTGGCCCTCGCGATCGCCTGGACGATCCGACAGTGGGCGGGGCACGGGAGCATCTCGACGGTCGTCACCTTTCCGTTCCTGAAGCGGCTGGTGGTCGACCTCGGAGTCCTGTACCTCCCGTTCGTCGCGATCGTCGTCGTGGGCGCCTCAAACGCGGTCAACCTGACCGACGGCCTGGACGGGCTGGCGATCGGCTCCGTCGGAATTGCCGCGGGGACCTACGCGATTCTCGCGTACGTCACCGGGAACGCGGTCGCCGCCCGCTACCTGCAGATCCCGTTCGTTCCCCAGAGCGGCGAGCTCGCCGTTTTCTGCGGCGCGATCGTGGGCGCGTCGCTCGGCTTTCTCTGGTTCAACTGTCATCCGGCCGAGGTCTTCATGGGCGACGTCGGATCACTGCCGCTCGGCGGCGGCATCGCCGCGGTCGCCGTGATGACCAAGCACGAAGTCCTCCTCGCGATCGTCGGAGGGCTCTTCGTTCTCGAAGCGCTCTCTGTCATCGTGCAGGTGGCTTCCTTCCAGACGAGGGGAAAACGGGTCTTCCGGATGGCCCCTCTCCACCACCACTTCGAGCTCTCGGGCTGGGCGGAGTCGCGCGTGATCATCCGGTTCTGGATTCTCTCCATCCTCTTCGCGGTCGTCGGCCTCTCCACCTTGAAGTTGAGATGACGCGGCCGCTTCCCTCGGGGCGCCTCCTCCCGCAGCGCGTCGCGATTCTGGGTTTCGCGCGGAGCGGCCGCGCGCTCGCGAAGGCGCTCCTCGATCGGGGCATCGAGGTCTCGATCGGCGATAGCGCTCCGGACTCCGCGTTCGAGGGGCTCGACGTGCTGCGCGCGCGCGGAGCGAGGTTCTACCTCGGCGGTCCCGGGGAAGGGTTTCTCGAGGGCGCGGGCTGGCTCGCGGTTTCGCCGGGGGTTCCGCTGTCCGCGTCTCCGGTCGTGGAAGCGCGCGCGAAAGGGATCCCGGTCTCAGGCGAGCTCGAGATCGCCTGGGAGATCGCGGAGGCGGAAGTCGAGGGAACGAACCGATGGGTTGCGGTGACCGGCACCAACGGCAAGTCGACCACGACCGCGTGGATCGCCGACATCCTGAGACGCGCGGGCCGCCCCGTGGCGCTCGCGGGGAACATCGGCGTGCCGCTCTCGATGTTCCTGTCGGAACGGGAGCCGCGCGACTTCGTCTGCGAAGTCTCCTCCTTCCAGCTCGACACGCTCGAGTGGTTCGCTCCGGACGTGGCCGTCCTGACGAACGTGACGCCCGACCACCTCGACCGGTACGCCGGGTTCCAGGAATACGCGGCCTCGAAGACGAGCGTTTTTGCGCGCCAGGGTCCATCGGACTTTTCAGTCGTGAACGCCGACGACGAAGTCGCCGCCGGTGCGCCGACGCGGGCGCGCCGGGTCCCTTTCTCACGAGCCGGCCGCGCGGAAGGCGGGGCCTGGCTCGAGAGCGGCTCGATCTTCTCGGACGTCGCGGGGACCCCCCGGCGAATCCTGGGGGCTGGCGAGCTGTCACTCTCCGGCGCACACAACGTCGAAAACGCGCTCGCCGCCCTCTCCGCCGCGGAGTGCCTGGGCATTCCCGAGGACGCGATCCGGAAAGGGCTGACGTCGTTCCGGGGCCTGCCGCACCGAACCGAGCTCGTCGCCGAAGCGGCGGGCGTCCGCTGGGTGAACGACTCCAAGGGGACGAACGTCGATGCGACGAAAAAGTCGCTCGAAGGCTCTCCCCCATCCTCCGTGATCCTGATCCTGGGCGGCCGGGACAAGCACGGCGACTTTGGCGCGCTCCTCCCGCTGGTCAAGCGCGCCGCCCGCCGGGTGCTGACGGTCGGCGAGGCAGCGGAAACGATCGAGAAGGCGTTTGCGGCGGCTGTCGCGACCGAGCGGGCGGGCACCATGGACCGTGCGGTCGCGCGGGCGGCGGAGATCGCGCGCCCGGGCGACACCGTCCTGCTGTCGCCGGCGTGCGCGTCGTTCGACCAGTATTCCAATTTCGAGAAACGCGGCGAGCACTTCTCGCGGCTCGCGCGAGAGGCGGCGGCTGCCGCGACCGGGGGCTCTCATGGCTCGTAAGCTGACCAGCGACAAGGTCCTCTTCGCGGCGCTGATCGCGCTGTCGCTGTTCGGGTGTGTGATGATCTACAGCGCCTCCGCGGTCTCGGCCGCGCAGAGCGGAGGGAATCCTTACCGATATCTCGTCAAGCAGATGATCGCGCTCGTCGCCGGCGGCATCGCCGCGTTCGCGGTCTACCGGACCGACTACCGGAAGTTTTCGCAGCCGTGGGTCGTCTACGGGACGTTTGGGATCGCCTGGGTCCTCTGCGTCGCCGCGCTCTTCCACGCGCCGATCAACAACGCGAGGCGCTGGATCCCGCTCGGCCCCGTCATGCTGCAGCCGTCCGAGATGCTGAAGATCGGACTGGCGCTCGTGCTCTCCTCGCTGCTCGCGCGGAAAGTCCACAGCACCGGGGATCCGGAGCGGGCGATGGTGGCCTCGCTCGTGTTCACGGGTGCCGCGGCCGGCGTCGTCATCCTCGAACCCGACATGGGGACCGCCGTCTGTTACGTGATGCTCTGCACGGTCCTCTTCTGGCTCTCCGGCGTGCGGGCGCGGTTCTTCGCGATCGGCGCGGCGGGCCTGATCCCCCTGCTCCCCGCGCTCGCGCTTTCGGCGAGCTATCGACGCGCCCGCCTCCTCTCGTTCTTGAAGCCCGAGGCGGACCCGCTCGGCGCCGGTTTTCAGGCGATGCAGTCGCTGATCGCAGTCGGAGCCGGGGGCCTTGCCGGCAACGGCCTCGGCGGAGGCAAGCAGAAGCTCTTCTTCCTGCCCTATCCGCACACGGACTTCATCTTCGCGATCGTCGGAGAAGAGCTCGGATTCCTGGGCGCGGTCGCGGTCGTCGTGTGCTTCGGAATCGTGGCGTGGCGCGGCCTTCGAGTGGCGCGACGCGCTCCGGACATCTTCGCGTCGTACCTGGCGGCCGGCGCGACGGCCCTGCTCGTCGTCCAGGCCTTCATCAACGTGAGCGTCGTGCTGGCGCTGGTGCCCACGAAGGGGATCCCGCTGCCGTTCGTGTCCTATGGCGGATCCTCGCTGGTCGCTTCGTGGATCGCGGCCGGCCTGATCCTGAACATTTCGCAGCATGAAGTGAGCGCGGTCGAAAACTGAGAGCCCGAAACTGAAACTCGAGAATTCTGCGGGGGGCGCGTACGTGATCGCGGCGGGAAAGACGGGGGGACACATTTTTCCCGGAATCGCCCTCGCGCGGGAGATCCGCGCGCGGCGGCCCGATGCGCCGATCGTCTTCATCGGGACGCCGGAGGGCCTGGAGCACCGGCTCGTTCCCGAGGCCGGGTTTCCGCTCGAATCGGTGCGTTCGTCCGGCTTCGTCGGAAAGTCGCTGGCTGCGCGGATGCGGGCTCTCGTGAATCTGCCTCTCGGGTTCTTCCAGGCGAGGCGGATCCTGCGCCGCCACCGCGCTCGCGCCGTCGCCGGGATGGGAGGGTACGTGAGCATCCCGGTCCTGGCGGCCGCGCGCTCGCTCGGGATTCCGACGCTCGTCCACGACTCCGACGCGCTTCCCGGCGTCGCGTCGCGTCTGTTGAATCGCATTGCGACGCGCACCGCCGTCGGAGTCGCCGCCGCGAACGCGAGGCTCGTCCGACCCGGCGTCGTCACGGGAACCCCCGTGCGGCCGGAGTTCTTTGCCGTGCCGGACGAGACCGCGCTTCGGGGACGCCCCGGCCGCCCCGGACGCGTGCTCGTCTTTGGAGGCAGCCAGGGCGCGGCGGTTTTGAACCGCGCGATGGCCGGAGCCGCCAGGACTTTGCAAGGAGACGGGCTTTCGGTGATCCATCAGACGGGGGAGAGGCACCTCGCTTCGACGCGCGCGCTTTACGGCGAGCTCCCCGCGGGCTGGTCTCTGGAGGCTTTTCTGCCGCGCCTCTGGGAGCCGCTCGCCTGGGCCGACCTCGTCGTCGCCGGCGCGGGCGCGATGACCCTGGCGGAGCTCGCCGCCGCCGGGCGGCCCGCGATCCTGGTTCCCTTCGCGGCAGCGGCCCACGGACATCAGGCCGCGAACGCCCTCGCTTTCGCGCAGGCCGGGGCCGCCCTGACGCTCGACGAGGCCGCGGCCGACGGTCTCCGCCTCGCTGAGTCGATCCGATCCCTGTTCGCGGACCCCGCCCGACTCGCCGCCATGGGGAAGGCCGCGAGGGCGCTGGCCGCTCCCGACGCCGCGAGGCTTCTGGCGGAACTTCTTTTCGAGGCGGAAGCGGCCGGGAGGGCGGCGTGAGGTTCCTGAGGCTGCGGCGGCTCCATTTCGTCGGCGCCGGCGGCGTCGGAATGAGCGGTCTCGCCGAGATCCTCCTGCTTTCAACCCCCCTCGAGATCTCGGGATGCGACCAGCAGCGGTCCGAGAACACGGACCGGCTGACGAAGCTCGGTGCCCGGGTGGCCTACGGGCACGACGGGAGCCACGTGCGTGACGCCGACCTGGTGGTGATCTCGTCGGCGATCGGCGAGACAAACCCGGAGGTGGTCGCCGCCCGCGAGCGGGGGATCCCGGTGATCCGCCGCGCGGAGATGCTCGCCGAGATCATGCGCCTGAAGCAGGGCGTCGCGATCGCCGGGACGCACGGCAAGACGACGACGACCTCGCTCGCCGGGATGGTGCTGACCGAAGCCGGCTTCGATCCGACGATCGTCGTCGGAGGCCAGGTGCGCATTCTCGGAACTAACGCGCGGCTCGGAAAGGGCGACTACCTCGTCGCCGAGGCGGACGAGTTCGACCGCTCGTTCCTCGAGCTCACGCCGGTCGTCGCGGTGATCACAAACATCGAGGCGGACCATCTCGATTGCTATCGCGATCTCGACGACATCCAGGACGCGTTCGCGACGTTCGCGAACCGGGTTCCATTCTACGGGGCGGTCGTTCTGTGCATCGACGATCCCGGCGCGCGGGAGATCGTTCCGCGGATCAAGCGGCGGGTGGTGACGTATGGCGAGTCGCCGGAGGCCAACGTGAGGGCGCGGGAGATCGACCTGCAGGCAACCGGCACGACGTTCGAGGTATGGGAAGGGCAGACCTGGTCGCTCGGCAGCGTCCACCTCCGCCTCCCCGGCCGCCACAACGTCGCCAATGCGCTCGCCGCGATCGCCGTGGGCCGCGAGCTCTCGATCCCCTTTCCGACGATCGCACGGGCGCTCTCCGAGTTTACGGGCGTCGTGCGCCGGTTCGAGACGAAAGGGGAGCGCGGAGGAGTCCTCGTCGTCGATGACTACGCGCATCACCCGACAGAGATCGCGGCGACGCTCGCCTCCGCCCGACAGGTTTATCCCGACCGGCGGTTAGTCGCGCTCTTCCAGCCGCACCTCTACTCCCGCACGCGCGATTTTTCGGGTGAGTTCGGGCGCGTACTGACCGCGTCGGACCTCGCGATCGTGACCGACGTCTATCCCTCGCGGGAGCAGCCCCTCCCCGGAGTGTCCGGGCAGCTCGTGGCGGACGCGGCGCGGTCGCACGGGCACTCAGATGTCGTCTATGTACCTGTGAAGAAAGAGCTTGTGGCCGAGCTCGAGCGGCTCCTGAAGCCCGGCGACCTGTTGCTGACAATGGGCGCCGGGGACATCGTCAAGTTCGGGGAGGAGTACCTCGCGCGTGGATAGCGAACCCGTTTTTCTCCGGCGCGGCCGCGCGGACGTCAAGAAGCCCGGCCGGTGGCGCCGTCTCATTTTCCTTCTCGGCGTCCTCCTCTGCGGCGGCATTGCCGCGTCGAAGTTTCTGGGAGGGCCGTTGTTTTCGTTGCGGCGCTTCGAGCTCTTCGGGAACGAACGATCGCGGACCGAGGACGTGCTTCGCGCGTTGGAACCCTGGCGCTCGCGGAACCTCGTGACGCTCGATCTTGCTCCGGTCGCCGAGCGGCTGGCGAAGGAGCCGTGGATCGAGCGCGTGACTCTTTCGAAGAGATTTCCGGACGGTCTCTCGGTCCGCGTCGCGGAACGCCGGCCGATCGCACTTCTCCGGGAGAAGAACCGTCTCTTCTGGCTCGACGCGCGAGGGCAGGCGATCGCGCCTTACGACGCGCGCTCGGACCGGGCGGAGTACGTCCTCGTCTCGGGAGAGCCGCGTCAACTGCCGGAGCTCGTGGGGCTGCTAGAAGAGCTCCGCGTAAAACGCCCGGAGTATTTCTCCGCGCTCTCGGAAATCGATGCGTTGCCCGATGGTGGTTTCGGTATGATGGATTCCATCTTCAGAAGGCCGGTTCGTGTTCTGCGGCGAGACGCACCCGAGAAGATCCGCGCGCTTCTGAACGCGCGCGAGCTCATCGTTCGACGTGGTTGGGAGGCCCGGGCCATAGACCTGCGTTTTGCGGACCGTATCGTGCTCGAGGGCGCGTACGGAGCGGGGAACTCGCTCTGATGAGAACGCGCGACCGCGTCGATTCCCGATTCCCGATTCCCGATTCCCGGCCCGGGGTTTCCTGAATGTCCAAGCCCGAGAACTTTCTCGTCTCCTGCGACATCGGGACGACGAAGATCTGCGTCCTCATCGGGGAGCAGAACGCGAACGGCTCTCTCGATGTGATTGGCAAGGGCTCCTCCGCGAACCGCGGCACCCGCAAGGGCAACATCGTCAACGTTGACGCGACGATCGAGGCGATCAAGAGGGCCGCCGAAGAAGCCGAGATCATGGCCGGCGTCCAGATCGCGCGGGCGTGGGTGGGCGTTTCCGGCTCGAACGTCCGGTCTTTCAACAGCCGGGGCGTCGTCGCGGTGGCAGGCAAGGACCGGGAGATCACCAAAGAGGACGTCGCGAGGGTAATCGACGCCGCCCGGGGGGTCCAGATTCCCCAGGACCACGAAGTTATCCATGTGATTCCAAGGGACTTCGCGGTGGATGGCCAGGACGGGGTCGCGGACCCGGTCGGTATGGTCGGAGCGCGGCTCGAGGCCGACGTGCACGTCGTGACCGCGCCCGTGGCCGTGACCCAGAACATCATTACCTGCGCGAACAAGGCGGGTATAGAGGTCGTCCAGCTCGTCCTGGAACAGTTCGCCGCCGCGGAGGCGGTCTTGACCGCCGACGAGAAGGAGCTCGGTATCGGCCTCGTGGACATCGGCGGCGGAACGACCGAGGTCGCGATCTATCACCGCGGCTCGATCGCCCACACGGCGGTGATCCCGATCGGCGGCGACCACTTCACAAACGACCTCGCCGTGGTCCTCCGCGCCCCGATCACGGACGCCGAGAGGCTGAAAAAGAAGTTCGGCTCGGCGATGACGAGCGCGGTCGGCGAGGACGAGATGGTCGAAGTTCCGATGGTGGGCGGCCGCGCGCCGAAGCTCTGCCCGCGTACGACGCTTTCGGAGATCCTCCAGCCGCGCGCCGAGGAGCTGCTCGGTCTGGTCCGCGAGGACCTCGTCCGGCTCGGGCTCGAGAAGGAGATTCGCTCCGGGATCGTCCTGACCGGCGGCGGCGCGGAGCTCGAAGGCATCGTGGAAGTCGCCGAAGGCATCTTCGAGGGGCCCGTGCGCCGCGGAGTTCCGACGGGAGTGGGCGGGCTCGTGGACGTCGTCTCGCGGCCGGAGTGGGCGACCGCGACGGGACTGCTTCTGTACGGGCATCGAAACAAAGCGGGCCGGCGCCGCGGGCGGGGAATCGGCCGGATGACCGCGTCGATGTCGAAGTTTTTTCGAGAGTTCTTCTGAAGGCACGCGGCGGAACGCGGAAGGGACGGAGGGAGCAACCCATGATCGAGTTCGTTGGTGACGAGAACCGCAGGAGCTCCATCGAGCTGGAGGGCGACGCATCGCCGGCGATGATCAAGGTGATCGGAATCGGAGGCGGCGGTTCGAACGCCGTGAACCGGATGATCGCCGCGGGGGTGCGGGGCGTCGACTACATGGCCTGCAACACAGACCTCCAGGCGCTGCGCCGCGCCGCCGCGCCGCTGAAGCTCCAGATCGGGTCGCGTCTGACGAAAGGCCTGGGCGCCGGGGCCGATCCCGACGTCGGGAGAAACGCCGCGCTCGAAGACCAGGAGAGGCTCGCCGAAGCGCTGAAGGGCGCCGACATGGTCTTCATCGCCGCGGGCCTCGGGGGCGGCACCGGGTCGGGCGCCGGTCCGATCATCGCGAAAATCGCCGCGGAATCCGGGGCTCTGACGGTCGCCGTGGTCACGAAGCCCTTCCAGTTCGAGGGCGTCAAACGCATGCGGCAGGCTGAGCGCGCCGCGCGCGAGCTCCGCGACCACGTCGACACCCTGATCACGATCCCGAACCAGCGCCTCCTCTCGTTCGTCGAGAACAAGACGCCGCTGGCCGACTCGTTCAAGATCGCCGACGACGTGCTGCGCCAGGCGATCCAGGGGATTTCGGACCTCATCAACTGCCCGGGGGAGATCAACCTCGATTTCGCGGACGTCAAGAAGATCATGTCTGACATGGGGCGGGCTCTGATGGGGACGGCCACCGCGAGCGGGGAGAACCGCGCCGTCCATGCGGCCCAGGCCGCGATCTCGTCCCCCCTCCTCGAAGACGCCTCGATCGAGGGCGCGCGCGGCGTTCTGATGAACATCACCGGCGGCTCCGACCTGACTCTCTACGAGGTGAACGAGGCGGCGGCGATCATCCAGCAGGCGGCGGATCCGGACGCGGAAATCCTCTTCGGCTGCGTGCACGACGAAAACATGGCGGGCTCGGTAAAGGTGACCGTGATCGCGACCGGTTTCGACCGCGCGGACGCGGCGGATGCCCTCCAGATCGACGACGAGCAGCCGCGTCCGACGACCGTGCGGCCGATCCGCTCGCCGTTCCTGCGCGGCGACGACAGCGGCGGGTTCGGGCCGAATGCCTCCGCCAGCCGGGACGACTTCGACATCCCGACGGTGCTGCGGCGGCAGATGGACTAGGCAAAGCACCGCTAACCCCCTCCCCCGGCCGGGGGAGAGGGAGAATGAGGGGTCGCCCTCTTTCGGCGAGGGTTTTCGAACGAAGAGAGAGACTGCCCCTCACCCCAACCCTCTCCCCGGGCGCGGGGAGAGGGAGTACAAGCCGAGCGCGCCACCGGCGCGTCGGTCAGCTTGGCGGGGGATCCTCCGGCGCCTGCCCGAAAAACTCGCGCTCCTTCCGGATAAGCTCCTGGCGCTTCTTCCTCGCCTTGTCCCGCCACTTCTTGTACGCGTGCGCCACCTTCGGATGGCGGTGCAGAAATCGGCGGAGCGCTCGACGCAGCGGTGGGAACACGAGCGAGAAGAACAGAAAGCTCATGATGAAGAATGGAATCTGGGGGACGATCGGCAGAAGCACGCCGATCACGCCGAGGATGAAAAAAAAGACCCCCAGAGCGACGTTCAGCGCCTTGCTCCGCCGGCGGCGGCGCTTCGGGCGCTTCGGGCGCTTCGGGCGCCGTCGAGGCGCCGGGCCGGTCCCGGGCCCCGTGGAAACTCTCATGCGCGCGGAATTCCGGCTCTCACCGCTTCCGTGATTTCTCCGCGCCGCCGAGCACGTCCTCTACCGAAAGGACGGTCAGCGGGCCGAGGTGGAGCGCGGCGACCTGCGGCTCGATCTTCCGGCGGTCCCCGACGATGACCACCACGCAGTTCCGCGGATCGACCCAGAGGATGGCCACCCGCCGAACGTCGGCTGAAGTCACCGCCTGGATTCTCGCGACGTACGTATTGAAGTAATCGTCCGGTAGTCCGTACACGAACTGGTCGCGGACGCGTCCCGCCACCTGCGCGTCCGTCTCGAACCCGGCGGGAAACCGAAGCGCGGCGTAATTCCGGGCGCGTTCGAGCTCCACCGCCGGGACCTCCTCGCGGATACCCTCGAGCTCCTTGAAGAACTCGGTCAGCGCCGGCCCGGTCTTATCGGTCTGAACCCCCGCGGACGTGAGGAACGGCCCGGTCGAGATCCGAAAGTCGAATCGGGAGAACGCGCCGTACGTGTACCCCTTCGTCTCCCGCAGATTGTGGTTGAGGCGCGAGGTGAACGATCCCCCGAGGATCGTGTTCGCCACAAGGAGCGGGAAATAATCGGGCGTAGAACGGGGGGGACCGACGCGGCCGATCCAGATCTGGGACTGCGGAGCGTCGGGCTTGTCGACGAGAATGACGCGCCGCCCGGAGATCTGCGGCGCGGCAGGAGCGCTGGAGGTGGCCGAATCCGCGGCCGCGGCCCAGGAACCGAACGCGCGCTCCAGAAGAGGCAGAGCCTCCGCCCCCCGTACGTCTCCGACCATCACGATGGCCGCCGCGGACGGCGTGTAGCGCGTCGCGTGGAAACGCCGCACCTCCTCGCGGGTGACGCTCTTCATCGATCCGGAGGTTCCTTCGGGCCTGCGACCGAAGGGATGGTTTCCATAGACGGCTCGCACGAACGCGGACGCCGCAATTTCAGCCGGGTCGTCCCTCCACTGGAGCATTTCGGTCAGGCGCTCCTGGCGGACGCGCTCCAGCTCTTCGGGAGGGAAGGTGGGGTGAAGCACCAGGTCGGACAGCAGGGCCGTGGCTTCAGGGAGCCGTGCCACGGGCACGTTGATTCCGACCGTCGTCGTGTCCCATCCCGCGTCCGCCTCGACCGCCGCGCCGAGTGTGTCGACCAGGTCCGAGATCTCGAGAGCCGATCGCGTTCCCGCGCCGCGGTCGAGAAGGTCGGCCGTGAGGCTCGCCAGACCCGGACGGGTCGCCGGGTCCGCGGAGGCACCTCCCCGCAGCACCACGAGCACCTGCGCGAGCGGCACCTTGTGACGTTCGACTAAGAAAACCGGAATTCCGTTCGCCAGCTTCAGCCGCGAAGTCTCGGGAAGATGCAGAGGAACCGGAGGGCCCGGCGATGGCGCTTTCGACCGGTCGGGCGCCGCCGCGACAAAGGATGCGGCGAACGTCACGCCGATCAGAAGCGCCGCGGACAACGTCCCTCCCAGACGGCGGCTCATCGCGCGCCTGCTTTCGCCGCGGCGAGCGAGGTCTTGCCGGTGGGCACGACGCTCAACACGACGCGCGCGTCGTCGGGAAGCTCACGGCGCGTGGCGCTCTGCACGTCGCGGCCGTCCAGGGCCCGGTGGCGCGCCAGGTCTTCGTTGAAGTAGTCGGGCCGGCCGGTCTCCATGTCATACGCGTTCAGGAGGTCCGCCTTGTCGCGGTTCCGTTCCAGCGCGCGATAGAAACCCGCTTCGTACTGGTTGACGGCGCGCTCGAGCTCGCGCGCGGTCGGAGGCTCGCGTTTCAACCGGTCGAGCTCCTCCTGCACGACCCGCTCGATCTCGGTCAGGGAATGCCCCTCCCGGGCGGTGACGGCGATCACGAACATCGAAGAGAGAGCCCGGGAGTCCTGCAGGGCGGAGACGTCCTGCGCGATCTGCATGTCGTAGACGAGCCGCTTGTACAGCCGGGAGTTCTTTCCGGACGCGAGAACGCTCGAGAGAAGGTCCAGGGCCTCGTCGCCGGGAGCGAAATGAGCGGGCGTGATCCACGCCATGTAGAGCCGTGGAAGTTGGACTTTGTCCTCCAGGGTCACTCGCTTCTCCGACGTCAGAACGGCGGGCGTCGCCGCCAGCACCGGCGGCTTCGGGCCGGAGGCGACGTCCGAGAACCAGTCCTCGATTTTCCGGCGCGCGTCCTCGGTCTGAAAGTCGCCGGACACCACCAGGCTCGCGTTGGCAGGCGAGTAATAACTGCGGAAAAAGCCTGCGACGTCTTCGTGTGTCGCCGCCGTCAAGTCCTCCATGGAGCCGATCACCGGCCAGTGGTACGGGTGGCCGGGAGGGAAGACCTCTTCTTCGATGCGGATCGAGGCCATTCCGTAAGGCTGGTTCTCAATGCGCTCCCGCCGCTCGTTCTTGACGACGTCGCGCTGCTGATCGACGCGCGCGGGGGAGAGGACGTCCAGGAGGTATCCCATCCGGTCGGATTCGAGAAAGAGCGCGAGGTCGAGCGCGTTCGAGGGGAGAACCTCGAAGTAGTTCGTCCGGTCGTTGTTCGTCGATCCGTTGTTGTCTCCTCCGACGCCTTCGAGGAGTGTGTCGAATTCGCCGGGCTTCACGTGGGAGGAGCCCTCGAACAGGATGTGCTCGAAGAGGTGAGCGAGACCGGTGCGGCCCGGCTTCTCGCGCGCGGACCCGACGCGGAACCAGACGTCCACCGCCACGAGCGGGACCGTGTGGTCCTCGTGGAGGATGACGTTCAGACCGTTTCGAAGCTGGAGCTGCGTGTAGGGAACGTCGATCCGCGGGCACGTTTCGGCGGACCCGGGCGCGGCCGTGGGCGCGGGCGTCGCGGGAGTCTGGGCGAGCGCGGGCGACGCGGCGGCAATAAAGGAGATCAGAAACGCGAGGGACGGCTTCATGGGCTGCCTCCGGCCGGATGAGAGCACGAAACGTCCTCGATTGGGCCGTGCCGAATTGGCACGCCGCCGCCTACTCGACGATCGCCGCCTTCACAGAATTCGAGCTGCCCGAGACTCCCATCGGAATTCCGGCGGTGATCACGATCCGATCGCCCCGCGCCACGAGCCCGGTCGAGAGCGCAAGGGCGGGGATGTGGTCCATCAGCACGTCGGTCGAGCGAGGCAAGTCGATGCGGAGGGGGATGACCCCCCAGACCAGGGTCAGCCGGCGGTACGTTTCCGGCAGAGGGGTGAGCGCGAGGATCGTGTGTTTGGGCCGATGCCGCGCGAGAAGCCGGGCGGCGTTGCCCGACTGCGTGCACGCGATGATCGCGGCCGCGCCGATGTCGTCCGCCAGGGTGCACGCCGCGTCGGCCACGGCCTCGGGGAGCGAAGTGACGCCGGTCTCCACGATCCGGGGCCGCCAGGTGTCGTAAGGAAACGCCGTCTCGGCGTCCTCGGCGATTCGCACCATCGTCTCGAGGGCCTCGACCGGAAACCTGCCGCTCGCGGTTTCTTCGGACAACATCACGGCGTCCGTTCCGTCCAGGATCGCGTTCGCGACGTCCGCCACTTCGGCGCGCGTGGGGCGCGGGCTGTCCACCATCGAGCGGAGCATCTGCGTCGCCGTGATTACGGGCTTTCCGGCGCGATTCGATCGCGCGATCAGCATCTTCTGGAGCAGCGGCACGTGGGCGAGAGGCGTCTCGACACCGAGGTCGCCGCGCGCCACCATGATCCCGTCGGCTGCCTCAACGATCTCTTCGATGTTCCGCAGCGCCTCGTGCTTTTCGATCTTCGCGATCAGAGGCACGCTCGAGCCCCGCCCGAGCAGAAACGCGCGCGCGTCTGCGACGTTGCCCGCCGTCCGCACGAACGAGAGCGCGACCATGTCAACTCCCTGCGCAATACCGAATTCGAGATCGCGCAGGTCCTTGTCGGTGAGCGAGGGAGCGTCGATCGAGCGCGTCGGCAGGTTGATGCCCTTGTTCGAGGAGAGATACCCCCCGGCGACGACGCGGCAGAAGATGTCGGTCGCGGTCGTCTCGATGGCTTCGAGCTGGAGGTCGCCGTCCGCCAGGAGCAGCGTGTCCCCGGGCCGGACGCTCACGGCCAGGCCCGGCCACGTGACCGACACTTCGGTCGCGTCCCCCGGCACGGGACGCGTCGTCAACGTGAAGCGGCTTCCCGTCGGAACCAGGACGGGCCCGTTCGCGATCGGGCCCAGCCGCAACTTGATCCCCGCGAGGTCCTGCAGGACGCCGACGGCGCGGCCCATCCGCTCCGAGATCGACCGGATCGCGGCGATGTTGCGCGCGTGCGCGTCATGGGTGCCGTGCGAGAAGTTCAGGCGCGCCACGTTCATGCCGGAGGCGATCAGCCGCTCCAGCACCTCCGGGGATTCCGAGGAGGGCCCTATGGTGCAGACGATCTTCGCGCGCGGCATGCAGGGGGATTGTGCATCGGATGGGCCGGAAGGCGGAAGGCGGACTCGGACCTTCTTCGATTCCCGATCCAGGAACCGCAGAGTACCGCGGCCGTCTCGCTCCCGCTGGTCGCTCGGCTCCCGATTTCCGATTCC
>JBDTRB010000062.1:0-22300 GCA_039931865.1 Acidobacteriota bacterium
GGCGACGGCGCCGGCGCCGGGCTTCAGATCTCTCCCGACGGGGCGTCGGCGTGGACGAGCTCCTGCGGCCGGCCGGGCGGCCGCAGGAGCTCCTGCTTCCGTCCGGGACGCTGCCGCTTCTCGAAAGGCGGAAGCGTCACGGAACGGCCCGTCTTTGCGGACTTGTAGAGCGCCCGGATGACCCGGACGTCGGCGAGCCCCTCGCGGCCGGAGGGCTCGGGCTCCCGGCCGGTCATGATGCATTCCGAAAACGTCAGGATCTCGGGCGCGATCTGGTCGCGCTTTTCGAATTTCTTCTCCCGGGTCTTTCCGCCGATGGTGAGTCGGTGCGACATCCCTTCCGCGAACTCGAACGCGGGCTCGACGCGCAGGTGGCCCTTCGTGCCGAAGACGTCGTAGTGATGCGAGGAGGCGGCGCCGAAGCTGCTGGTGAACGTGGCCAGCCGCTCGCCGGGGAACTTGAGGACTGCGGTCGTCATTTCGTCCGCCTTGCGGAAGCGCGGATCGTCATTGCTCGCGGAGATCGCGAAGACTTCTTCCGGCTCGCTCCGGAAGAGATACCGCGCCGCATTCAGGCAGTAAATCCCGATGTCGTAGAGCGTCCCGCCTCCCTCTTCGATCGGATTCAGACGGATGTTGTCGGGATCCTTTACGTCGTTGCAGAAAACCGAGTTGTAAATGCGCGGCTCGCCGAGCTTGCCCGACTGGACGATCTCCACAGCCTCGAGATTCGCCTTTTCGAAATGCAGCCGGTAGGCGACCATGAGCTGGACGCCGTTCCCGCCGCAGGCCCGGATCATGGCCTCGCAGTCTTTTTCGGTGACGGCCATCGGCTTCTCGGTCAGGACGTGAACGCCGGCGCGCGCCGCCCGCACCGTGTACTCGCGGTGCAGATGGTTCGGCAGCGCGATGTAGACCGCGTCGATTGCGCCGGAGCGGAGGGCCGCGTCATAGCCGTCGTAACCGAACTGATTCGCGGGATCAATCCGGTACTTTCGGCCGAGCGTTCGGAGCTTCTCCGGGTCGTCCGAGAAGAGCGCCACGAGTTCCGAGTTGCGCGACGCGTGAGCGAACGCGGGCAGGATCGCGACCTGGGCGAACCAGCCCAGTCCGACCATACCGTAGCGAACTTTTTTCGACCCGGAACGCGCCGGCTTGCTCCGGTTCTCGCCGCCCCGCCTTTTGTTCGCCATCGGTGCTCCCTTCGACGCGTCTTCGAGGCTCAGCGGGCGCAAGGACGATGCCACCGAAGACCGGGGGCCGCCGGGACTCGACCACATCCGGGGCAACCCGGGGCAGGGAGCGGGAAGCAGACTTCCCTCCGGTCTGTTAAAAGGACCGCATGATGCTGATGGAACCCGTGGAAAGGGAAGCGGCCCCGAGGCCTTCCCTGACCGAGCGATTCGACGAGGCGATGGTCTGGGCGAGCGAGCTTCACCGAGAGCAGCGCCGCAAGGGGTCCGACACGCCCTATGTGGCGCATCTCCTGTCGGCGGCGGCACTGGTCCTGGAAAACGGCGGCGACGAGGACGAGGCCATCGCCGCCCTCCTCCACGACGCAGTCGAGGACTGCGGCGGGCGCCCGACGGCCCACGAGATCCGCCGGCGGTTCGGAGAGCGGGTCGCGGACATCGTCGATGGATGTACGGACTCCGACGAAACCCCCAAACCCGCGTGGCGTCCCCGCAAGGAGCGGTTCATCGAGCGTCTCGCTGGGGCATCGGCCTCCGTGCGCCTCGTCTCCGCCGCGGACAAGCTTCACAACGCGAGGTCCGTTCTCGCCGACCTCCGGCGGGAAGGGGAGCGCGTGTGGGAGCGCTTCTCGGCGCCGCGCCACGAGACCCTCTGGTACTACCGGGCGGTCACCGACCGTCTTCGGGCGGTGACGAACGGCCCTGAGGACGCGGGCGCGCTCCCGCTCGTCGAGGAGCTCGAACGCGTCGTCACCGAGCTCGAGGAGCGCGCGAGGGCCACCGCGCCGCGCTGACCTCGCCCTGCCCTCTTCTACTTAGCGCCTTCCTCGAAGCTTCCGTGCGGGTCGAAGTCGACCGGGATCGAAGCGGTCGCCTTCAGGGCCTCCGCGAGCTCGGGGGGCATGGCTTCGTACTTCTTGAACCACGCCTCCGCGCGGGCCCGGTCTCCGGTCGCCTCGATCTCGAGGAGCTCCTTCGCCAGGGCCGCGATCGCGACGGGCATTTTCGCGAAGTCGATGACGTAGCGCCCCGACGCGGATTCCCGCGCGATCGCGCCCTTCTCCGTCAAAAAGTTGAACTCCATCATTTCGGCGCGCGCGTGCGCCTCCCCGGTGCCGAACCGCACCGTGCGGAAGATCCCTCCCACGTGCGACGCGTAGTACTCCTCCGCCCGCTCCTTCGGCAGAGCGCCGTGGCGAATGAGCCAGTCGAGCCCGAAGAGGCCGCCCGCGTCCGCTTTTGCCTCCTCGAGCCCCGAGAACGCCGGGCCGATCGCTTCGCGGATATCCCGCTTCTTCCCCGCCTGGCGCGCGAAGGCCGGACCGATTCCGTGGCTGATCTCGTGCATGAGAGTCCCGACGAAATAGCCCTCGCCCGTTACCTTCGCCGCCTGGTCTTCCCGTAAAAGGACGCGCGAGACGGGGATGATCACCTCGTTGACCCGGGCGTCCATGTAATTCTTGAAAAAGATCCGCTTGCTGCCTTTCTGCTCGTGGACCCGCGGATCGTTCGGAAGGTTGTCGGCTACCGCCTGATAGCCGTGGCGCAGATCTCCCGCCCGAAAGGGGGTGTCCATCACCTCCATCGGCGCGAGGCGCCCGCGCTTCGAAGGACGGTCCTCCGGTGCCAGGGGCAGGGCGTCCTGGATCTCGGGCACGTATTTCTGAAACAGGGCGAGTTTGCGGCTCTCCTCGTCGTTGCGGACGAGCACCGCCGCGCCGTATGAAGTCTTCACGCCGAGCAGGTCGTCCAAGTACGTCTCGTAAGGCGCGAAGATGATGTCGAACTTCGGGTCTACGAGACCGACCCACGCGAGGTCGCTCTCGTAGTAGTCGTCGGTTGTGAGCGCGGCGGCGCGCAGCCGCAGGAACTTCGCGAACGCGGGATCCGACGAGAGTTTCGCGGCCTCGCGCAACCGCGCGGCGGCGCGCTCGAGCCAGGAACGGTACTGCACGTGGTACGGAATCGTCTTCAGCCGCTCGCCGTCGCGCACGACGACGGTCCGCTCGGCGTAGATCGCCGCTTTCTGCTCGGGATGCGCCTGAACGTACGCCTCGATGTCGGCGCGGGTCAGTCCGCGCGGATAGAGGCCGCGCCCGGGCGGCGTCGTTCCGCCTCCCACGAACGGCCGGTTGTCGTTTAAGAGGTCGTAACGTCCGCCGTTGATCCAGAGATAGCGGCGAAGCGCCTTGTCAGACGGCGCCGAAGAGCGGGCCAGAGACTGGTAGAGCGCAAGGCCTTCGGGATCCACCTGGCGCCAGTAGATGTTCTCGAGCTCCCGGCAGGCGGCGACCAGCTTCTCGACCATCTGCCGCTCTCGGGCCGTCAGGGACTCGGCCCGAAACGGCAGATCGACGCTTTTCCAGCGGCCGAGGCGCTCTTCGAGATCCGGAACGACCGACGCGTTCACCGGCGCCGATTGTGCCGCGGAGACAGTCGGAGACAGCATCGAACCCGCAGCCAGGACGGCAAACAGAATCTTTTTCATGGGGAGAGGATATCGGAGGAAGAATCGGCGGCAGGGGCTCGTTTCCACGGGTGCGGCCAGGGCGGCGAACATCGCCCCTCCGGAAGCCGTACCCCCGCCGATGGAAGCGTCGCGCCGTGGTATTCTTTGAGTGCTTTCGAATCAAACGGTCCCCCCTAAGCCGCGCCTCCGCGGCGGCGGTACCCCGGAGAAAACCATGAGCGAGCAGACCAAGCAGAAGGACTGGATCAACATTCTCTTCCTGTCGCTGACGCCGGTGATCGGCGTCGTCGGCACCGCCCTGTACGCCTGGAAGAACGGCGTCCAGTGGTGGCAGCCCGCGCTGCTCTTCGTGCTCTTCTCGCTCGTCAGCTTCTCCGTCACCGCGGGATACCACCGCTGCTTTTCTCACAAGAGCTACACCGCGCATCCGGCGCTGCAGGCTTTCTACCTCTTCTTCGGCGCGATGGCGCTGCAGAACTCGGTGCTGAAGTGGTCCGCGGACCACCGCGACCATCACCGGTACGTCGACAAGGAATGGGATCCGTACAGCATTCGCCGCGGCGGACTCTCCGCGCACATCTTCTGGCTCTTCTACAAGGAGCCGGCTGAGCGCTCTTACGAGAACGTGCCGGACCTCTCCTCGAATCGGATGGTGATCTGGCAGTACCGCTGGTCGCACGCCATCGGCATCGTCGCGGGGCTCGGGATTCCGACCGCGATCGGCGCGATGTTCGGCAGCCCGCTGGCGGGTCTTCTCTGGGGCGGCTTCCTTCGCATCGCCCTGATTCACCACACGACTTTCCTCGTGAACTCGGTGGCGCACCTGTACGGAACGCGCCCCTACACCGAAGAGAACTCGGCGCGGGACAACGGCCTCCTTGCGTTCTTCACGAACGGCGAGGGGTACCACAACTTTCACCACAAGTTCCCGGCGGACTTCCGCAACGGCGTGCGGTGGTGGCAGTGGGACCCGACGAAATGGCTGATCGCGTCGCTTCACTTCTTCGGGCTCGCGCAAGACCTGAAGGCAACGCCCCGCGCGGTGATCGAAAAGTCGCGTCTCCGTATGAACCTCCTCAAAGCGGAAGAGCGCCTCCGCTTTGCCCCGACCGAGATCGACGAGGCAGTCCGCCTCCGGATGGACAAGGCGCACCACGCGCTCGACCGCGCGTCCGCTCTGTGGCACGAGATCGACGAACGCCGGCGCGAAATGGTCGTGCGCGGCCGCCGGAGATCCTCGGAGCTCGCGCAGAGTCTGGATTCGTCGTTCCGCGAGTACAAGGCATCGATCGGAACCGCGCGCCGCGAATGGCGGCAGGCGGCGCGGATGCTCTCGAAGCTCCCGGAAGCGGTGTAGCGGGCGGCTCGCGTCTGACATCGGGTCCTCTGCGGTAATCTCCGCCGCATGGCCCAGTTCGCCCCCTCTCCGCGCCGTGTGGCGCTGGTCGCCGGGATCCGCACGCCGTTCGCCCGGTCGGGGACGTCGTTTGACGATCTGACCGCGGTCGAGCTCGGGGGCATGGCCGTCAAGGAGCTCGTCGCCAGATACGACATCGACGGGAACGCCGTCGACGAGCTCGTCTATGGCACCGTGATTCCCTCGGTGGCGCGCCCGAACATCGCGCGGGAGGTGGTGTTCGAAGCGGGGCTGCCGATGCACATCACCGCCTCCTCGGTCGTGATGGCGTGCGCCTCGTCGAACCGGACGATCACGGACGCCGCCGAGCGGATCGCGCTCGGTCTCGCCGACGCCGTCATCGCGGGAGGATCGGAGTGTCTCTCCGACATCCCCGTGCTGTTCTCGCGCAAGTTCACGCGCCGCCTCATGCGGCTCTCGAAGTCGAAGTCGGCCGGTGCGAAGGCGAAGGTGTTCGCGGGGTTCCGCCTTGCAGAGCTCGCGCCGAACCCTCCGGCGATCGCGGAATACTCGACGGGCCTCTCGATGGGGCAATCCGCCGAGAAAATGGCGAAGGAGAACGGGATCCCTCGAAGGGCGCAGGACGAGCTCGCTCTGCGCAGCCATCAGCGGGCGGCGGCGGGCTGGGACGCTGGGGTCCTCGGGTCGGAGACCTTTCCGGTGCCGGTCGCGCCGAAATACGAGAGCATGGAAACGACGGATAACAACATCCGCCGCGACAGCTCGCTCGAGCAGCTGGCGAAGCTGAAGCCGGTGTTCGATCGCGAATACGGCAGCGTGACGGCAGGAAATTCGTCGCCCCTGACCGACGGCGCCTCCGCGGTGCTTCTGATGTCCGAGGCGCGAGCGAAGGCGGAAGGCAGACGGCCGCTCGCATGGCTGCGTTCCTGGGCGTACTCCGCTCTCGATCCCTCGGACCAGCTCCTGCAGGGCCCGGCCTACGCCGCTCCGATCGCCCTCGACCGGGCCGGGCTCAAGCTGTCGGACATGGGACGGGTCGAAATGCACGAGGCCTTCGCGGCGCAGGTGCTGTCCAATCTGCAGGCTTTCGCGTCGGCCTCATTCGCGCGCGAGAAGCTGGGCCGCTCCGAGCCGCTCGGGGAAATCGATCCGATGATCCTCAACATGTACGGAGGATCGATCGCCATCGGCCACCCGTTCGCCGCGACCGGAGCGCGGATCGTGACCACGCTCGCCAACGAGCTCGTGCGCTCGGGCAAACAGTTTGGCCTCCTGACCGTCTGCGCCGCCGGCGC
Organism: Acidobacteriota bacterium; assembly: GCA_039931865.1. Taxonomy (GTDB): domain Bacteria; phylum Acidobacteriota; class Thermoanaerobaculia; order UBA5066; family Gp7-AA6; genus JALYUA01. The sequence continues at coordinate 6,337 of JBDTRB010000062.1, forward strand.
ACTCGGCCACGCGATGGTGCTGGAAAACGCCGGTTAACTCCGCGCCGGCCGCCCCTCTCCCCGCGCGCCGGGCTGAACAGGGAGAGGGTTGGGCGAGGGCGTCCCCTTTTCAGGAGGGCGGACGACCGGGAGAGTCGTGCTCACGGCCCTCGCGCCCGGGTGCTTTCTACCTCGGCGGAGGAGGAGAGCCCGGGCCCTTCGACCGCATTCCCATCCACTGGGCCAGCCGCTGTCCTGTTTTCACTGCCATCGGCGGGTCTTCGTTGGCCAGCACGATCGCGACGAGCGAACGATCCGCGTTCCATTCGAGAAGTCCGTTGCACCCGGGCGAGCCGCCCGCGAATCCTCCCGCGCCGCCGCTGGCGCCGCTCGGGTCCGCCAGTGAGAGTTGGCCGCGCTTGATCGCCATCGTGAATCTGAGCAGATCGCCTGCGGTCGAGAAGCTGCCGCCGGCCGAGCTGCCGCGGCCCGGCTGAAGGAAGACGTTCGAGCGTCGCTCGCGCGCCGGCGCGTCGTGACCGTCGTGACCGTCCTCTCGCGTGTATCCGATCGCGCGACGCGGCGTGATCTCGTCGGCCGCGAAGAGGCCGGTGTCGTTCATGCCGGCCGGCGCGAAGACTGCCTCGCGGACAAAATCGCGGTACGCCTTGCCGGTGATCTTCTCGATGATCAACCCGAGCACCACGTAGCCCGCGTTGGAGTACTCGCGGCGTGTGCCGGGCTCGAAGCGCAGCGGCCGGGTCTCGAAGAGTGCCAGGTAGTCGGAGAGCTCCTTGATACGGTCTTTGGGAGCCGCGGCATACGCCGGGCCGAAGAAGTCCCCGAGACCGGAGCTCATGTCGAGGAGCTGTGCCACCGTGATCCGGTCCGCGGACGGGATCTTCGTCGCGGGAAGCCATTTCGAGATCGTGTCCGTGTAGGCGAGTCTGCCGCCGCGGACCAGCCCCGCGACGGCGGCGCTCGTGAACAGTTTGCCGATGGACGCGATGTTGAAGCGGGTGTCGAGCGTGTTCGCGACCTCCAGCTCCCGGTTGGCCATGCCGTACGCCTTCTGAAAAATGGGACTGCCGTTCCTCGCGAGGAGAACGACTCCCGAGAACTGATCCGATGCCGCCAGGCCGCTCAGCCATTCGGCGGCGGCCGACGTCACTTCCGCGTCCGAACTCTTGGCGGCTTCGGGAGGAGGACCCGTTTCGCCGGGACCATCCGCCTCCACCCGGATGCCTCGGATTCCGCGAGTGCCGGACGGCGCAAGCTCGAGCGTGACGGTGAGCGTCTCGCCGCTCCGGGCGGAACTTGCGAGAAACGACGGACCTTCCGCCGAGCCCGGCAACATGCGCACCACCTCGAGAGGCCCGAGCCTCGCCGCCATGCTGCGGATTCGCTCGACTCGCGCGGCCGCGGGCAGATCGCTCAGGGCGGCGGGATCGAAATGGGTTTCCACGAAACGCTGCACGGCCGCCGGATCCGGCGACTCGAGCGCGGCGAGCAGCGCGCGAACCTTCCGGCCTTCCACGCTGTCGGGAACGGCAGCGCCGACCGCCGCGGCTCTGGACACCGGAGCGGCGGCGTAGCTCGAAAGGACGAAGCTCAACAGGATGGCAGTCGTGTTCATTGCGTCTCCTTCTGCGCGCCGATCCGCGGGGAATCGTCGCGGGCGAAAATTTCCGAGCCGCCGTCCGCGCTTTCGAGGAGCAGGCGCGCCGGCCGTCCCGTTCGATCTCGTTCGAATGTCGCGCGCGTCAGCTCGTCCCACGAGAACGCGTCCGCGGCGACGGAGATCAGAGCGCGCGCCCGTCCCGACGCGGTCCGGCACACCAGCCGGCCGTTTTCGACCGTCACCTGGCGTTCGCCGTACCGTCCGGCGTAGGCTTGGAGCTCCGCTTCCGACTGGAGGGCCCGGCCGCGTGACTCGACGCGCTCGACCGCCCACGCGAGCTCCCGGCGGAGCCGGGGATCGGCTGCGCGGTCGAGAAGCTTATGGAGCGCCGCCGCGTGTGCGGTGTCACGCGCGTCGGCAGAGCTCGTCCGGATGTCGGGCTGCACTCCGGTGCCCTCCCACCCTTTTCCGGTTCGCGGATGAATCGGCCGGGCCACGGAGACGGACAGCACCAGGCCCTCGCCGATCGGGAGCATCACATTGTTGTGCCCGGCGCCCGCCGTCTTCTCGCCCACGACCGTCGCCCGGCCGAATTGCTGGAGAAGATACGCGAACGACTCTCCGGCGGACGCGGTGTTCGGTCCGACCAGGATCCAGAGGTCGGTGTCGGGCATGCGGCGGCCGGGGAGATTCTCGACCGTGTACTCCGTCGTCTTCTCGTCCATGGGCCGGTCGTAGCGCGAGAAGAGCTCCTTCCGCTCCGGGCCGAAGAAGTAGCTCGCGAGAAACGAGACGACGTCCGGAGCCCCTCCGGGGCACTCGCGAAGATCGACGACGATCGCGTCCGAAGTGGACAGAAAAGCCATCGCCGCCGCCGCGGTTTCCCGGGAGAGCCCGAGCGGGACGAACTCGCGGATGTCGACGAGCCCGACGTTGCCGTCGAGGCGCTCCACGGCCCTGAAGCCGAAATTCGTCCGCCGTTTCAGGTCGGAAGAGCCGGTGGCGGCCGGGCCCTCGCGACGTATGCGAAGGGGGGGGCCCGTCCCGCCGGCCCCGTGCGCTCCGGCAGGCGCCGGCCCCCTGTCGATCCGGCGGATCACGGAACCGCCGGAGCCCGAGTGATCGACTCTGACGGAGAGATGCCGGTCGTTCCCGACCTCCTGCAGGTCGCGGCTCAAAAGCTCTGCCAGCCGTGAAGGACTGTCGGCGGTGTCGTAGTCGCCCGCCGCCGAGCGAGCGCGCAGAGACTCCGCGATCTTCCTGCCGACGTCGGGAGAGACGTACATGCGATCGATCGAATCGGCAGCTTCGGTCGCGATCTCGCGCGCGCGATTTGCGGTAAGAGCCGCGGAGCTGTCCGCGGCGAACGCGGAGCGAGCGAGAGCGGCCATCGCGATCGCGAAACCCATCGAGAGGGATCGTCTGTTCATACCTGACCTCCGCGAGTGACTGTAGAGATCGGGAGTGACGAACTTGTGACGGCGCGAGCGATTCGGGGTGAGGGAGCCCGCAGGGAGCTCGAGCGCCGCCCGAAAGCTGCCTGCTACCTGATTGTTCAAGCCGGTAGTCGCGGTGATCCTGATCGACGCTATCTCCCTCTTCCTGCGCCTGGGGATGGGGTAACGCTTCCTGGCTCTGCACGTTCAGTCACCGACACCGATTCCGCCTTCGGCAGCGTGAACGCGAACCGGGCGCCCTCTCCGGGCCGGCTCTCGACGGTGGCGCGGCCGCCGTGCGCTTCGACGAGCTGGCGGACGATCGCGAGACCGAGACCCGTTCCGCCGGAGCGGCGCGCGCGCGACGGGTCGGCACGGTAGAAGCGCTCGAAGACGTGCGGCAGGTGCTCGGGTGCGATTCCCTTTCCGGTGTCGGAGACGGAGATCTCGACGTCGGTCCCGCGCCTCATGGCGCCAATCTCGACCCGCCCTCCGCGGGGCGTGTGCGTCACGGCGTTAGAGAGCAGGTTTCCGAGGATCTGCGCGAGCCTCACCGGGTCCGCCTGCACCGCAGAAGCGTCATTTCCCGGCATGACGGAGAGCGTCACGCCCTCGCCGAGTGCGCGCGTAGCGATCCCGGCGGCGGCGGCGGACAGTGCCGCGGCGGTGTCGATGCGCTTCGGCTGCAACCCGAGCAGTCCCGTCTCCGCCGCGGCGAGGTCCTGCAGATCGTCGACGAGCCGTTCGAGAAGCATCGCGTCTTCATGAATGGAGTCGACGACGGAAGCATCGGGTCTCGTGAGGCCGTCCTGAATGGACTCGATCTGAGCGCGGATGTTGGTGAGCGGCGTCCGAAGCTCGTGGGCCACGTCGTGCACGAGCGCGCGGCGGAGCGCCTCGTTGCGCGACACCGCGTCCGCCATCGCGTTGAAAGAGCGCGCGAGCTCGCCGATCTCGTCGCGGGACGTGACGTCCACGCGCCGCGTCAGGTCCCCGCGCTCCATTTCGCGCGCCGCCGCGGTCAGCTCTTCAATGGGTCCGAGAACCCGTCTCCCGACCGCGGCGACGAGGAGAAGAGCGGCGACGCCGGCGCAGGCGACGGCCGCGGCCAGCCACCGGTTCAGGGAGCGGACCACGTCGGGCGGATGGCCGGGCTCCGGATCGAGCGAAAACACGGTGCCCACCGGCCGTCCCGAGGCGTCGGCCAGAGGGACGCCCGGCGCGTGAAGGAGCAGCATCCGCCTCGCACCCCCGCTCGTCCACTCGATCCGGATTCCTCCCGCCGGACCTCTTTGGACGGAAGCTCCGGAGAGACCCGGAGAGCGGCCGACAAACCGGTCCGCCGCGTCCAGGATGAGCACGTCGCGTCCGAGCTCGGCGGCCGCGCGCGCCGCCGCGGTGTTCCCGGCGTTCCAGCTTCCCGACCGGCGGTATTCGCTTTCGACGATCCGGCGCAGGGTCGGTGCGAAGCTCTCGTGGCGCCCGGCGACCACGACGTCCTGGAACTTACGAAATTCGACGCTTGTGAGCCGCGTCGAGACCAGTATGAGGGCGCCGAGGACGATCGCGAGCACGACCGCCGTTGTCGCGAGCAGCCGGAAACGGAGGCCGCGCATCAGGAGGGATCGTCCGCCAGCTTGTAACCGACGCCGAACACCGTCACCACCAGAGGATCGGTCTTCGGGTCGTCGATCTTCCTTCGGAGCCGCATGACGTGCGCGTCGACGGTTCGGTCGAGCCCCTCGTACTCGGCTCCGAAGGCGCGGGAAACGAGCTCCTCCCGCGTGAACGCGCGTCCCGGCGACCGCACGAGCGCTGCCAGGAGCGCGAATTCCGCCGGCGGGAGCACGACGACCCGGCCGCGAACGGCCGCCTCCCTCCGGTCGAGGTCGACGACGATGTGGCGGGTCCGCAGAACGCCTCTCGCGCCGCCGTCTTCCCGCCGTGAGCGGCGAAGCACCGCCCGGATCCGGGCGACGAGCTCACGCGGCGAAAACGGTTTGGTCACGTAGTCATCGGCGCCGAGCTGAAGACCCCGGAGCTTGTCGTCTTCGGTCGTCCGCGCGGTCAGAAGGACGATCGGCACGTCGGATTCGGATCGCAGCGCGCGGCAGACGGCCAGCCCGTCGATCTCGGGGAGCATGCCGTCGAGCACGATGAGATCCGGCCGCTCCTCGCGCGCGGCGCGCAGGCCCGCAGCGCCATCGGCCGCCACGCGCACGTCAAACCCCCCGTGCTCCAGGTAGAGGCGGACCGTGGCCGCCGTCTTCGGCTCGTCCTCGACGACCAGGATGCGGAGGCGCGGCGATGGCGCGGACCGGGACATCCGGGCAGTGTATGTGGGTCGGATGACGGCGCTGTGACGGGGTTCGAAAGCTGAAAGTGGAGAGGCTCAGCGTCGAGCGTCAGCGTCAGCGAAGAATGGAAAAGGCAGCCTCATCGGCTGCCGTTTTCTTTCTCACTGGCGGGGATCGTTTCCCGGTCGCGTGGCTGGTAGACCGCGAAGTCCCGCAGCCGTCTCGCTCCCGGTGGTCGCTCGGCTCCTGGTTCTCTGGCAGGCTGCTGGAAAAAGGGTGCGGGATGGGTGACCGCCGGCAGTAGCCGGCGTTCTCTACTGCCGGGGGTATGCCTTTGGTGGACGAGTGGCGAGCGCCGCGGGGTCGGATGCAAGGCGCCGCGACGAAGGCGATGCACTTCGCATCCGTCGCCGGACAACGGCGACACAAGCTTGCCGAGCGGGAACGTCAAGCAGACGGTCCCGCGCCGCCGCAACCCGAAGGGTAGACAGGCTTTCGCTCTCGCCATAAGAAAGCGATCCTGGAGTGCCGACATGGTGGGTCGATACGAAAAAGAAATCGACGACGAATGCAAAAGCCCGGACACGACACGCGCAGGTTTTTTTTCAGCAGCCTGCTAGGCCCTCAAAGCACTGATCGCGTCGTTGATCCGCTTCTTCTGCGCCTCCGGCGCCATCTGCAGCGCGCGCGTGTACGACTCGATCGCCTGTTTCTTCTCACCCTTCGCCGCGAGCCCCTCCGCCAGGCTGTCATGGACGTTCCAGGACGTCGGGTGGTCCTTGACGTTCTTCCGGAAAACCTCGACCGCCTCATCCACCTTTTTCTGGCCGAGAAGCTGGTAGCCGTAGAGATTCATGTCGACTTCCGTTGCGATCTTGAGCGATCGCTCTCGCAGCGCGGCCGCGGTCTTCGTGTCGCCTTTCTTCTCGAGGAGTCCGGCCTTCGTCCTCAGGTTCTGAAAGTTTTCGTTCAGGGCCAGCGACTTGTCAGACCACTCGAGCGCTTCGTCCACGTTGCCGTCGTTCCGAAGCGACCACGCCGCCGCGGTGTTCCAGCCCTGCCACGAGAAGCGGGGAAGGCCGCGCAGCTGCTCGCGGAGGCTCGCGAGCGTGACCGCCTTCGAATCGACCGAAACCGTGAACGGCACCTCGAGCTTGTCCCAGTGAAGGACGACGACCACGGAATCCGACGTCGGGTCGTCGAAGCGGTAGCTCAGGCGTTCCGCGAACTCGGCAGGCCGGGCCTTAGCGGGGACCCGCAGCGCGTCTTCCTTCGCGTCGTAGCTGAAACTTCCCCAGGCGTTGTGCTGCTTCGAAAAAGCAACCACCCAGTCGCCGTCCGAGGGGACCATGTGAAGTCCGTATGTCCCCGCCGGAAGTGCCTGACCTCCGACGGAGACCGGAGTCGAAAACGAGATGGTGGTGTTTTCATTGGCGCCCGCCCGCCAGACTTCTTTCCATGGCACGAGGCCGCCCCAGATCTTGCGCTTGTTCACCGCCGGGCGGTGGTACGAGATCGCGACTTCCGTCAGTCCCACGCTCTGAGTGACGGACGCCTTAGGACTGGCGTCCGGCAGGGTGAGCGGGGCGGGCTGCGCGAGCGAGGCCCCGGCCGCCATCAGGACAAACGCGGCGGCGGAGAGGGTGCGGGAAATCGACTGTCTCATCGGACCTCCTGGTTCGGTTTTCTTGTGTTACGGGAGAGGCCGGCTGCGGGTTTTGGGGTCCAGGACCCCCGGGCCCCGTCGGCGATCGGGGAAGCCGTGCGCCCGGGCTGCTGATCTTGCGTTTAGGCTTGCGCGATGTCTCCCCCGCGCGTCGCGAGGCCGCCCCGGAAGCCGCTCCTTCTCTTCGACGGCGATTGCGGCTTCTGCCGCGCCTGGATCGCACGGTGGCGCCAGTGGACGGCAGATCTCGTCGACTACGCCCCGTCGCAGGAGCTCGGGTCTCGCTACCCCGAGATCCCCCCGGTCGAGTTCCAGCGCGCCGTGCAGCTGATCCTTCCGGATGGAGAGGTCGTCTCCGGCGCCGCCGCGGTGGCGAAGACGCTTCAGGCGGGAGGGAGGTCCTGGCCCATGTGGCTCTACGAGCACGTCCCGGGCGCCGCCCCCGCCGCCGAGGCCGCTTACGGTCTCGTGGCGAGGCATCGCGGCGGCGCGTCGCGGCTCACCCGCGCCGTGTGGGGGATCGACGTCGGAGCGCCGCGGTACCGCATCGCGACCGTGCTTTTTCTGCGGCTTCTCGGCGTCGTTTTCCTCTCCGCGTTCCTCTCGGTCTGGTTTCAGATCGACGGGCTGATTGGTTCGCGCGGGATCCTTCCGATCGCGGAGCTGCTCGCGTGGGTGCGGGCGTCTACGGGCGCGGAGAGGTACTGGCTGTTGCCCACGCTCGCCTGGTCTGCCTCGAGCGATGCCTCTCTCCAGACTTTTTGCGCCGCTGGCTCCATTTTTTCGGTTGTGCTGGCTCTCGGATTTTTCCCCGTCGCCTGCCTCGTTGCCGCGACGGCGCTCTATCTCTCGATCTCGGTCGCCGGCCAGACCTTCTTCGGCTTTCAATGGGATTTCCTGCTGGTGGAGACGGGCTTTCTCGCGATCTTTCTCGCGCCCCTCACCCGGCGACTGAAGGAGGCGGATGTGTCCCCGCGGCCGGCGGCCCTTTTTCTCCTGAAATGGCTCCTCTTCCGCCTCAACTTCTCCTCGGGAGTCGTGAAGCTCGCGAGCGGGGATGCCAGTTGGCGTAACCTGACCGCGCTCTCGTACCATTACGAGACGCAGCCGCTCCCGCCCTGGACCGCCTGGACGATGCACCAGCTGCCGGTCTGGTTCCACAAGGCCTCGACGGTCCTGATGTTCGTCCTGGAGCTTGCCGTTCCATTTCTGATCTTTGCTCCGCGGCGTCTTCGTCTGGCGGCGTGTGTTCTCTTGATCGCGCTCCAGGTGGGAATCGCGACGACCGGAAACTACGCGTTCTTCAACATTCTGGCCGTGGTGCTCTGCGTGCTCCTGGTGGACGACCGCACCCTCTCGGCCTTCCGGCGTCGCTCCTCTCGCCCGGAGCCGGCGGTGGACGGCTCGCGCCGGAGCCGCGCGTGGCCGCGCTCCGTGGTTACGGCCGTCGCGATCTTCGTCCTGCCGGTGAGCCTCCTGCACCTCGGCGCGCCGATGCCGTCTCCGGTCGCGTTCGCCGCGCGCGCCGTTTCGCCCCTCCGCCTCGTGAACAGTTACGGACTGTTCGCCGTGATGACCACCCGCCGCCAGGAGATCGTCCTCGAGGGGAGCGACGACGGCGCGACCTGGAAGCCGTACGAATTCCGGTGGAAGCCGGGCGACGTGCGCCGGAGGCCGCGTTTCGTGGCGCCGCACCAGCCGCGGCTCGACTGGCAGATGTGGTTCGCGGCCCTCGGTCCCTACGATTCGAGTCCGTGGTTTGCCGCACTCGAAGCGCGTCTTCTCGAGGGCTCTCCTCCCGTGCTGGCGCTCCTCGCGGTCAACCCATTTCCCGACCGGCCTCCCAGGCTTCTCCGCGCTCGCCTCTTCGACTACCACTTTACGGATGGCGCCGGGCGGCGGGCGACCGGCGCGTGGTGGCGGCGCGAGGACGCCGGCCCGTTCGGCCCGACGGTGGCGAAGAAATGAGCTGCACGGACGTCGTCGTCATCGGCGCGGGCGCCGCCGGTCTTGCGGCGACGAGGGCTCTTTCGGCCGCCGGTCTCTCCGTTGTCATTCTCGTCGCCCGGCGGTCCGTGGCACGCCGGAGAAGCGACCGACCCCGCGCAAAGCGGGACAGTCGCCGGAGCCCTGGCGAGCGGCCGCCGCGCGGCGGCGCAGGTGATTCGCTTTTCGCGCCCGACTTCCCGTTCGCGGAAAACGGCCCGTAACCTTTCGTAACGGAAGTGCGGGCGGTCAACCCCGAAGCGTGTTCGCGCACGGCGGTCCTGGCGAAACGGAATCTCGCCGTAAGCCTTCTGGCTCGTGAGGCATCCGCCGTAGACGGCGCCGCCATTCGCGAGCTTCGGAAGGGCAAAGCACACTCCTTGCACCATGAGCGGCAGACAGGAGGTCCTTCTCATGAACATTACCGCGGGAGCTCGCCGTGCCCACAGCGTGCGGTTTCGACCGGACCAGGTCCGCAGGACCGAGCTCGGGCCGACACCCGCCGGCACCCGGGTGCGCTGCACCGTCCCCCTCACGGGTCAAGTGGACGAGGCATGGCGGACGTCTTTCCGCGCGGTGCAGCTCGAGGACACCGGGTTCTTCCGCTTCCGTCTGGAGATGGGAAGCAACACGATCGCGTTCGTCGTCAGCGAGACTCCGGGCGGCGGCCAGGCGAACGCGGAGCTGAAGACACTTTCCTTCCTGCTCGACGCCGTCAACGCGCTCGCGAACCGGATGTGATCGACCCCGCGCGCTAGCAGGCTGCTGAAAAAGCCTGCGGGTGTCGTGTCCAGGCTTTTGCACTCGCCGTCGATTTCTTTTTCGCATCGACCCACCATGTCGGCACTCCAGGATCGTTTTCTTATGGCGCGAGCAAAAGCCTGTCCACCTTGCGGGTTGCGGCGGCGCGGGGCCGTCTGCTTGACGTTCCCGCTCGGCAAGCTTGTGTCGCCGTTGTCCGGCGACGGATGCGAACTGCATCGCGTTCGTCGCGGCGCCTTGCATCCGACCCGGCGGTCACCCATCCCACACCCTTTTTCAGCAGCCTGCTAGCCGTTCTTCTTCTGAAACTCCTGCATGAAGGAAACCAGGGTGCGGACCCCCTCAATCGGAAACGCGTTGTAGATCGACGCCCGGATCCCGCCTACGGAGCGATGTCCCTTCAGGCCATCGAGCCCCTGCGCGGTAGCCTCCGACACGAATCGCTTTTCCAGATCCTCCGACGGAAGTCGAAACGTCACGTTCATGTTCGAGCGGCTGCCCGGCCGCGCGTGGGGGCGAAAGAAGCCCTCCGATCCGTCCATCGTCTCGTAGAGCAGCGCCGCCTTCCCGGCGTTTCGCCGGCCGATTCCCTCGAGCCCCCCCTGTTCGAGAAGCCACTTCATGACGAGCCGCATCACGTAGATCGTGAAGACGGGAGGGGTGTTGTAGAGCGATTTTTCTTTTGCGTGGGTGTTGTAGTCGAGCATCGTCGGGAGGTTCTTCGGGCTGCGCGCGAGCATGTCGTCGCGAATGATCACGATGGTCGCACCCGCCGGAGCGAGGTTCTTCTGAGCGCCCGCGTAGATGAGGGCGTACCGGGAGACGTCGATCGGACGGCTGAAGATGTCCGAGGACGCGTCGGCGACGAGCGGGACTCCGCGCGCGTCCGGCTCCGTCGCCCATTCCGTGCCGAAGATCGTGTTGTTGGTCGTGAAATGGACGTACGAGGCGGTGGGATCCAGCCGGATCTCGGAGGCCTCCGGCACGCGACAGAAGTTCTCCGACTCGATCGAGCCGGCGATCTGGACGGTGCCGACCTTCTGCGCTTCCTTGACGGCTTTCTTCGACCACGTGCCCGTCACGATGTAGTCCGCTTTTCCTCCAGCCGGAAGAATGTTCATCGGGACCATCGAGAACTGGAGCGACGCGCCGCCTTGCAGAAACAACACCTGGTAGTTGGCCGGGATATTCGCGAGCCGCCGCATGTCGGCCTCGCATCCCTGGATGATCTCTTCGAAGGCCTTCGAGCGATGGCTGATCTCGAGAATCGACATGCCGACGCCGGGCAGGGCGATCAGGTCCCGCTGTGCCTCCTGAAGCACGGGCTCGGGAAGCACCGCCGGGCCCGCCGCGAAATTCCAGATGCGTCCGTTCATGAGTCCCTTCCCTTCAAACCGCCAGAAGCGTGACTTCGATGATGTCGCCGGTGCTGAGTCGGATGCTCTCGAGAACCGTCTCGGAAGCCGCCTGATCGAGTCGGATCCGCGCGACCGCCGCTCGCGCTCCTTCGAAGACGATGTTCTCCGTCTCCTGAACGTTGATGCCGGCGGTTTTCAACGCGTCGAAGACCGCCGCGAGGACGCCGACCCGGTCGAAGTGGCGGACGACGAGAAGATGCGTGGCGGGCGACGAGCGCGCGAGATTCACGACGTTCGGCGCCCGTCCTGTCGACGCGTACTCGCGAACGATGCGGACGGTTTCCGCGGCGATCGCTTCCTGCGCCTGGTCGGTGGACGCGCCGATGTGGTGGGTTCCGATGACGCCGGGAAGCTGAAAGATCGGGTCCGCGACGTCTCCGGCTCCGCCCGCCGGCTCCGAAGCGAAGACGTCGAGACCCGCCCGCAAGCCCTTCTCGCGGACCGCCCGTTCGAGAGCGCCCTGGTCGACCACTTCCGCGCGAGACGTGTTGATGAAGAACGCGCCGGGCCGCATCGCTGCGAAGAACTCTTCTCCGACGAGCCCGCGCGTTTCGGGTTTCAAGGCGAGATGCACGCTGACGATATCCGCGCGGCGCGCCACGTCGAGCGGAGACGCGGCGTGTTGCGCGCCGAGGTCTCGGGCGCCGTCCGGAGACAGGCTCCGGCTCCACGCGACGACCGGCATCCCGAAGGCGCGGCCGCGGGAGACCATCTCCCGCCCGATGCCCCCGGTGCCGATGATCCCGAGAGTCCGGCCGAAGAGACCCCTGGCCTTGCTGTACTCCTTCTTGTTCCACACACCGGCTTTGAGGTCCGCGGAGTTCTCGGGAACCCGTCTGTCGAGGGCGAGAATCAGCCCGAACGCGAGCTCAGCGACGGCGATGGAATTCTTTCCGGGGCAGTTCGCGACGTAGATGCCCAGCTCCGAGGCGGCCTCCACGTCGATCGTGTTGTAACCGGCCCCGGCCCGCACGACGAGCGATAGACGTCCGCCCGCGAGTGTCGAACGCGGCACCTTCGTCGAACGGACGACGAGGACCTCGGCGCCGGAATTCGCCACGCGGGAGGTCAACGCATCGTCCTTCAGGTCCGGCTCGTAGAGAACTTCCGATCCGGCGGCGGCTAGACCCTCGAGTCCGGATTTCTCGAACTTGTCCGCGACCAGCACCTTCATGGGCGGGATTCTATGCGGGGTTTTCCGCGCGCGAATACCGCGCCGGGCGGGGGTCCTCCCGTATCAAATCAGGTGCACCAGCAGGCCGTCGCGAAGCTTCGGCTCGAACCAGGTGGACTTCGGAGGCATCATCTCGTTCGCGTCCGAAATCGCCATCAACTGGTCGAGCGAAACCGGATACAGCGAAAAAGCCGCGGCGGCCGCGCCCGAATCGACCATTTTCTCGAGCTCCGACGTTCCGCGTCCTCCGCCGACGAAGTCGATCCGCTTGTCGGTGCGGATGTCGTGGACGCCGAGGATCGGCGACAGGACGGCGTCCTGAAGTGTCGTGACGTCGAGCTCGTCGGACGCGCTCTCGGGCGGAACGAGACCGTACCAGCGCCCGCCGAGATACATCGAGATTTCGCCACGGCGCGCCGGCGACGCGGGAGCCTCTTCGGCCACCGAGAACTTTTTCCGGAGCTTCGTCAGCAGCTCCTCGGGCGACAGTCCGTTCAGGTCCCGGACGATCCGGTTGTACGGGAGGATCCGGACCTGGCTCGCCGGAAAGAGCACCGACAGAAAGTAGTCGAACTCGTTCAGGCCCTTCCGGTCCGCCGGGTTCAGCGACCGGAAGTGCTGCCGCGCCCGGCTGGCGCTCGCGGCCCGGTGGTGCCCGTCCGCGATGTAAAAGCACGGAACGTCGGTGAACGCCTGGACGAGCGAACGGCCGTCATCTTCGCCCATCCGCCACACCGTGTGCCGCACTCTGTCTTCGGCGGTGAAGTCGTAGAGCGGCGGCTCGGCCTTGGTCTTCTCGACGAGGAAGTTCGCCGCGGGAAGGTCCCGGTACGTGAGGAAGACGGGGCCGGTCTGCGCGGAGAGCTCGATCATGTGCCGGGTCCGATCGTCTTCCTTGTCCCGGCGCGTCCGCTCGTGCTTGCGGATGACGTCGGTGTCGTACTCGTCGATCGAGCAGCAGGCTCCGATGCCCGTCTGTTCGTGGTCGCCCGCGCGCAGGCGGTAGACGTAAATCCCGGACCGCCCTTCCGCTACGAGAGGCGCGTCCCGCTTCAGGATCTCGAAGTTCTCCGCCCCCCTTCGATACACCTCGTCCGCGTGGGGATCCGTCCCTGCGGGCAGATCGATCTCCGGCCTCGACACGTGGAGGAACGAGAGGGGATTGCCGGCAGCGAGCCGTCGCGCTTCCTCCGTGTTCACCACGTCATAGGGAACCGCGGAGACGAGAGCGGCAGACTCTGGGGCGGGCCGCAGAGCAGGAAACGGGTGAACGGTCGCCATGGGCGGGGATTCTATGGCGTAGAGGTGAGGAGGTAAGGGGTGAGGGGTGAGGGGTGAGGACGCAAGGACGCCTGACGGTTAGGCGCCAGGATGAAGTGTCGTACGACATCACGGGTTTTCTCGTCTTCTCCTACCCCTGACCCCTGACCCGTGACCCGTCACGGCCCACCTCGAATTCGACAGCGCGACTCTCCGGCGCGGTCCGGCGCGACACAACGGCACGCTATCCAAAACCGCTCTGGCATTGACGAAAAACGCTTTCTCGCAAAACGAAAATAAGTAAAACCGCCGGCCAGAGCGGCCGTACCTGATCCCGGAGGCCAGGGAGGTGCGCGATGCGTCCGATCGTCCTGGCAATTTTTTTTGCTTCGGTTCTTTCGACCGATTCAGCCGCCGAACAGGCTTCGGGAGCCTCCGGTGCCCGTTCCGCGCCGCTGATCCGCTTCGAGCCTTACTCGATCGTTTCGCCCTGGGGCGTTGCCATCGTCCCGGCGCAACTCGGACGCATCGCCCTCCCCGAGGACCGCGCGGGCAGGTCTCCGCGCCGGATCGAACTCGCGTTCGTCAGGATCCCGAGCACCGCGCGTCGACCCGGCTCTCCGATCGTCTGGCTCGCCGGGGGCCCCGGATGGTCGGGGACCGCCGACATCGACACTTCTCTTCTGCGGCTCCTCCTCGATCTGCGCGCGCTCGGTGACGTGATCGTCGTGGACCAGAGGGGAACGGGCCTTTCGACACCTCGGCTCGACTGCCCGGGCCGGATTGATTTTCCGCGCGAGATCCCGCTCGACCGGGCACGCGCCCTCGCCGGGCTCGAGGCCGGCGCGCTGGAATGCGCACGGCATTGGCGGGGCCAGGGCGTGGATCTCTCCGCGTACAACACGCGGGAGAGCGCCGAGGACATCGACGACCTGAGGCGCGCCCTCGGCGTCGAAAAGGTGCGGCTGCTCGCGGGAAGCTACGGAACACACCTGGCGCTCGCGATGATCCGCAACCACGCCGGTCGCGTCGAGAATGCCACGCTCTTCGGCGTGGTGGGCCCGGACCACCTTCGCCGAGTTCCGTCCGCTTCCGATCGTCAGCTGGAGGAGATCGGCCGGCTCGTCTCGCGGGACCCGAAGCTGAACGGGCGGATCTCGGACCTGCCCGCGCTCGTGCGCCGGCTCCGCGACCGGCTCGACGCGCATCCCGTGACCGTGCGCCTCGAGACGCGGGAGTCGGGCCCGGTCTCCGTCGTCGTCGGCAAGTTCGACCTGGAGTGGCACGCGCGCGGCCTGCTCTCTTCACGGGACTCCATCGCGCGGATGCCCGCCATGTACGCGGCGATGGACGCGGACGATTTTCGCGAGCTCGGAGCCGCGGCCCTGGCGTGGCGGTCGAGCCCGATCCCGTCCGCCGTAGTCTTCTCGATGCGATGCGCGTCCGGCGCGTCCCGGGACCGAGCCGCGCGGATCGAAGCGGAACGGGCGCAGGCCATCTTCGGGGACGCGTCCGACCTGGCCGACGAACGGATCTGCCGAGCGTGGGGCGTCGCGGCCTTGCCCGAAGAGTTCCGGTCGCCGGTGGTGTCGAGCGTGCCCGCGCTCTTCGTGAGCGGCACGCTGGACGGCGACACCCCGGAGGCCAACGCCGAGGAGGTAGCGCGCGGATTTCAGAACGGCGTGCGGCTCTCAGTCGAAGGCGCCGCCCACGGGATGCTCGGGTTCGAAGATCGAGAGACGCGCGCGGCGGTGCTCCGCTTCGTTGATACGGGCCGCGGCCGATTCGGGAAAGTCCTTCTTGCGAAGCTGACGTTCGAAGCGATTCCGACGGAGCCGGCCGGGTGGCTCGCCGGGGGAGCTCCGGCGGCCGCGCTCTTCGGGGGAAGGCCGTGAAGATCCGGCGCTAACTCCGGGGGGCGGCGAGTTCGTCGTACTCGGGAGGGTGCTCGGGCGCGACGCGGAGGACGAACCCCGACGGGATCAGGGTGCGGAGCGCGCCGGGAGCGCGGAATGTCCGCACGACGGTGCCTTCGACCGGGACGGTCTTTCCTCCGGGCGCATGGAGCAGGGCGCGAATCACCTTACCGATGCGCGGAATGCGAACGGTGCGGACGAACATGCCGCTCTTCGAGAGGTCGTGAGTAAAGCCGGTCGTCCTCGACAGGGTCGTGTCGAAATCGACCAGGAGCCGGCAGCGGCGGCGCGGAGCTTCCCGCTTTTCGGACATTCGCCGCGTTTGAATTCAAGAAACACGCCAGATCGGAAAGAAGCACGCCCGAGGACGCTTCACCCGTGGCGCGGGCGAAGCGGGTGTCCCGTCTCGCGGCCGGCCGCGCCGGCCTCGCGCGCGACGCTGAAAAAAG
>JBDTRB010000063.1:0-22190 GCA_039931865.1 Acidobacteriota bacterium
CGGGTCGAACAGACGACAAGCATCGCTCGCCGGCCGGATCCCTCCGGTACTGACTGACACATGAAGAAAAAATTGTCTCTCTGGAAAAACGTCGTAGTGCGGACCTGGAAAAGCTCCGGCGAGCACCGCTCCCTCACGGAAAGCGCGGCCCTCTCCTTCTACACGCTTTTCTCTCTCGCCCCCGTGCTCGTGGTGGTGATCGCGGTTGCGAGCGCGTTTTTCGGAGAGGACGCGGTGCGCGGCCAGGTCGTCCGGCAGTTCGGAGACCTGATGGGACCGGAGCAGGCGAGGATGGTCCAGTCCATACTCCGGCGGGTCGCCCGCGAACACCGGGAGGGGCTGGCGGCGCTCGTCGGCGGAGTGACCGTTCTCCTCGGCGCCACGGCGCTCTTCGCCCAGCTCCAGAGCTCCTTGAACCGCGTTTGGGAAGTCGCCCCGCGGAAGGGACACGTGATCCGCACCCTCCTGAAAAAGCGGCTGGTCTCCTTCGCCGTCCTCCTCGGATTCGGGTTCCTCCTGCTCGTGTCGCTCGCACTGTCGGCGGCCATCGCGGGGCTTCAGGACTGGATCTCCCGCCGTTGGGTGATCTCCCCCGCCGTTCTGCAGGCGGCGAATATCGTCGTGACCTTCGTGATCTTCACGATCCTGTTCGCGATGATCTACCGCATCCTCCCGGATCGCGAGATCGGCTGGAAGGACGTCGCGCTCGGCGCCGTCGCCGCCTCCATCGCCTTTCAGATCGGAAAGTGGGGCTTCGGGCTCTACATCGGCCACACCGCCGTGGCTTCGCCCTACGGCACGGCCGGGGCCCTCGTCGTCATTCTCCTCTGGGTGTACTACGCAACGTCCGTCCTCCTGCTCGGGGCCGAGTTCACCCGTGCGCACGCGGCCACCGTCCTCGGATCGCGTCCCGAGACATCCCCCGGAGCGAAACGCGTCCGCGAGGAGCGCCAGGAGATGGGGGAGCCCCGCGCGTGAGGAAATTCCCCGCCTCGACGCTTGCGTTGTCGCTCCTCGCGGCGTTCGCTGCGGCGGGGCCCGCCGCCGCTTCGGCTCCGAAGCTGAAGGTGAACGTCGAGGGCCTCGGCGGCGCTCTCGGGGGTGTGCTCGAGAACTACAGCCTGAAGGGCAGCGACCTCAAGCAGAACGTGCTTTCGATCCTCTCGATCGAGGAAGCCCGGAAATCGAAGGATCTGACCGAGACCCGGATCCTCAAGCTGCACAAGGAAGCGCCGGACGAGATTCGCCGCGCGCTCGAGCCGTTCGGCTACTACCAGCCGACGATCGTCCCGAGCCTCACGCACGAAGGCGACACGTGGACGGCTCTCTACCGCGTCGATCCGGGGACGCCCCTGCGCGTGACATCGCTCGATCTCCGGATCACCGGCGCGGGAGCGCAGGACCCCGCGTTCCAGTCGGCGTCGGCGGGCTTCCCGCTCCACCAGGGCGACGTCGTCGTCTCGCCCGCGTACGAGCGCGGAAAGGAGGCGATCGAGACCGCGGCGGCGGAGCACGGATACCTCGACGCCGCGTTTTCGGAGAAAGCGATCCGGGTCGATCTCGCGCGCTACACCGCGGACGTCGTCATCCATTACGACACCGGACCGCGGTACCTGTTCGGGCCGGTGCGCTTCGACCAGAGCTTTCTCGATCCGAGAGTCGTCCAGGGCTACGTCACCTGGAAACAGGGAGAGCCGCTGAACGTCCAGAAGCTGCTGGAGCTCCAGAACGGTCTCTCGAGCGCGCCCTATTTCCGCCGCGTCGAAGTGGTGCCGGCGAGAGAGGAGGCGCAGGGACTCGAAGTCCCGATCGTGGTGACGCTCGTCGCCGCGAAGCCTCGCCGCTACCAGTTCGGGGCCGGGTACGGCACCGACACCGGACCCCGTGGGACGGCGACGATGCTCTTCCGGCGGGTGAACCGGCACGGCGACCACGCCGACGTCACGGCGCGGCTTTCCGGCATCGAGCAGAGCGTCGCGGCGCGTTACCAGATTCCCGGACCGTTTCCCCGGACCGACGTCGTGACCCTGTCGGTCGGGTACGCGCACCTGAACCCGACCACGAGCAACACGCGGGCGTTCGTCGTCGGAGGAGATCGATCGCAGATGCGATGGGGCTGGCGCGAATCGCTTTCGCTCTTCTACCACCGCGAGACGTACACGATCGGAGTCGACAAGGGTACTTCGAACCTCCTCGTGCCCGGGTCGAGCTGGGAGCGCGTGATCGCCGACGACCGGATCGACACACACAACGGGTACCGCTTGCGTTTGCTGGTCCAGGGCGCCGCGAAGGGCGTGCTTTCGAACGCGACGTTTTTGCAGGCGGACGTGACCGGCAAGTACATCCGGAGCCTCTCCCCCGTCAACCGCCTGATCGTCCGGGGAGAGGTCGGCGACACCGCGACGGGCCAGTTCCACCAGCTGCCGCCGATCTACCGCTTCTTCGCCGGCGGAGATCAGAGCGTTCGCGGTTACGGGTACCAGCGAATCGGCCCTCTCGATGAGCAGGGTCACGTCATCGGCGGCAAGGTCCTGACGATCGGAAGTCTCGAGTTCGAGCACCGCTTCCTTCCGAAGTGGGGGGCCGCGGCCTTCGTCGACGCGGGAACGGCCGCGAACACGTTCGGAGGCAACTTCCGGAAGGGCGCCGGCGTCGGCATCCGCTGGATCTCGCCGATCGGGCCCGTTCGAATCGACGGCGGCTACGGGTTCGACGCGCCTTCGCGAGGGATGAAGCTGTACGTCAACATCGGGCCGGACCTGTGAGGCGGGAGCGCCGATGAAGAAGATCGTTCTCCGTGCCGGGATCGTGCTCGGCGTTCTCCTGCTGCTCGTCGGGGGAGCGGTCTGGTGGGCGGTGTCGACCGACGCCGGGGCGCGGCGCGTCATCGCGCTCGCCGGATCCGCGATGAAGGGATCCCTCTCGGTCGAGAGCGTCGAGGGTCCGATTCGAGGACCTCTCACGCTCCGGGGGCTGACGTGGAAGACGCCTGCGTTGACCGTGACGATCCGGACGGCGCGACTCGAGTGGCGGCTCGGGGCGCTGCTCCGCAAGAGGCTCGACATCGTCTCGCTCCACGCGGCGGGCGTCCGCGTTCGCACCGCTCCGGCGCCGGAGAAGAAGCAACGCGAGAAGCTTCCCGACGTTCACCTGCCCGTCAACATCGTCGTGCGCGAGGCGGTCATCGAGGACATCGAGATGGCCTCGGAGAAACCGGGGCCGCCGTTCCGCCTCGACTCCGTCACCCTCGCGACGAGCGTACTCGGGGACACCGTGCGAGTGGACCGCCTGGCGGTCCGCGGCCCCTCGTTCTCCGGCGACGTCGCGGGCACCTTGCGGCCGCAGGGCGACTATCCGGTGGACCTCTCCGTCCGTTGGGCGATGCAGCCGGCCGGCATGCCGCGGTATTCGGGCGAGGGGCGCCTGACCGGGACGCTCGAGCGGCTGGTCGTCACCTCTCGGCTTTCCGCGCCGGTCTCGATCGACCTCGGCGCGACCCTGACCGCCCCCATGCGCGACATGCGCTTCTCCGCCGACGTCCGGTTCGAGGAGCTCGACGTGCGCCGCCTGAAGCCCGACGCGCCGGCGGCCGTCGTCTCGGGCGCGCTCCACGCGGAGGGGACGCTCGCGGCGCTCACCACGACCGGTCAGGCGCGTGTGAAGACGGACGTCGCGAACCTCGGACGCGTCGACGTCGCCTGGGACCTCTCCCGGCGCGGAGAGGAAATCCGTGTGGCCCGTCTGGACCTCCGGCTCCCCGAAGGATCTTCGGCGCGCGTTTCGGGAACGGTCGTGATAGCGAATCCCGATTACCGGTTCGACCTCGCCGCGACGTGGAACCGGTTCGTGTGGCCGCTGCGCGGACCGGCTTCCGTCGCCAGCTCGAGAGGTGATCTGCGTATCCGCGGAACGGCGAAAGACTATGCGCTGACCGCGAACGCCGACGTACGCGGCGCCGGAGTTCCTCCGGGCGTGTGGCAGCTCGCCGGGCGGGGGACGGCCGAAAGGCTTCAGATCGCCCGCCTCTCCGGGAAGGTGCTCGGCGGGACCTTCGCCGCGACTGGATCCGTGGCTTGGAAACCGGCGCTCAGCTGGAACCTGGCGCTCGAGGGCGACGGATTGAACCCGGGCGAGATGGTGAAGGAAGCGCCGGGGCGGCTGGCGTTCCGCGCCCGGACGCGCGGGAGGCTCGAACGTCAAGGCCCCGCGGGCGACGCCGAGATCCTCGAGCTCTCCGGCACACTGCGCGGACAGCCGGTCAGCGGCGCGGCGCTCGCGCAATTCGCGGGCAATCGCATCGTGCTCCCCCGCGCGTCCATTTCCGTGGCGACCGCGAAGCTCGAGGCCTCCGGCCGCATCGCGGACACGTGGGACCTGACCTGGCGCGCCGAAGCGCCGAACCTGTCGCTTCTCGTGGGCGGCGTCGGAGGCGCCCTGTCGGCGAACGGATCTCTGACCGGACCGCGGCAGACACCGCGCGTGCGCATCGTCGCGGACGGAAAATCCCTCGCTCGGGGAGAGCGTCAGATCGGCCGGCTGCGGCTCGAAGCGGATATCGACTTCCGGTCGGAGAATCCCTCCCGACTCGACCTGCGAGCGCAGGGCGTCGTGGCGGCGCCGGGCCGCTCCGCGGACACCGTGACCCTTGCCGGCCGCGGCACTCTCGCGCGCCACGACCTGACGCTCGACGTCGCCGCGCCGGGTGTCACGCTGTCCTTTGCCGCCGCCGGAGGCGTAGAAGCGGCCCCGCGCGCTTCTCGCGGCGCTTCGGTCTCCGGACGGGCGTGGCAGGGCCGGATCACGCGGCTCGACGTGACATCGAAGGCGATCTCCGGCGGGCTCGAACGTCCCGCCGCGGTCGCGGTTTCCGCCACCGCGGCTCGGCTCCAGGATTTCTCCTGGTCTGCGAGATCCGGCGGGCGTCTCGCACTCGCCGGAGTGTGGGCAAAAGCCGGACCGTCGGAGGTTCACGCGTCCATCGATGCCCTCCCGCTCGCGATCTTGAAGCCCTGGCTCCCCGCGGACGTGGTCCTGACCGGAAACCTGAACGGAAAAGCGGACGCGGCCGTCGCGGCCGGCGGCGCCGTCGATGCGGTCGTCGACCTGCGACCCGGTCCCGGGGAAATCCAGTACACGACGGCGTCGGGCGAACGGGCGGCGTTTCCCTACCGCGACGCAAACCTCCGGTTCCGCGCGGACTCAAAGGGCGCGGCCGCGACGGTTGGTCTCGGAATCGGTAGCGGCGGGACCCTCTCGGGGGAAGTCGCTCTTCCGGACTACAACGCGCGCGCGGTGCCGTCTCCGGCGCAGCGGGTGACCGGCCGCTTCAGCGCGAGTCTCCCCGACATCGCGTTTGCCCGAGCCTTCGTCTCCGCCGTCGAGAACCTGCGAGGGGCGTTCCGCGCCGATCTGGCCTTCGACGGCACTCTGGGAAATCCGCGGATCCGGGGGAAGGCTGCGCTCACCGGCGCTCAGGCGGACCTTCCCGACTACGGGCTGCGGCTTCGCGACATTGCTTTCTCGGCCGCGAGCGACGGCGGCCCGCTGCTGAAGCTCGACGGCCAGGTCCGGTCCGGCGAGGGCACGCTCACGCTGACCGGCCAGACGCCGCTCCAGCCTTCCGCTGAGAATCCAGCGAACATCCACATCTCGGGCCGGCGCTTTGCCGCGCTGGCGACGTCGGACAGGAAAGTCTGGGTCTCCCCGGATCTGACCATCGTCGCGACGGCGGACCGCATTTCGGTCACCGGAGACGTCCGAATTCCCCAGACGCGGATCGAGTACGTCAGGAAGTTCGCGACGATCCCCGTGTCGCCGGACGTCGTCTTCATCGGCCGTTCGGCCGAGGAAGAAGCCGCGGCCCGCCGAAAGGCCACGAGAGTCATCGAAGCGAGGGTGCGGCTCATCCTCGGCGACCAGGTGAACATCAAGGCGGAGGGGTTCGACGGGCGCATCACCGGGAGTCTCCTCGCGATCGACGCTGCCGGAAAGCCGACGTCGGCGACGGGCGAGCTCGTGATCGCGAGCGGAACGTACAAGGCGTACGGCCAGGACCTCACGGTCGAGCATGGTCGGATCGTCTTCGCGGGAGGGCCGATCGGCAACCCCGCGGTGGATCTTCGCGCCTTCAGGAAGGCGGATGACGGAACGGTCGCGGGTGTGAACGTCAAAGGCACCGTGCGCAACCCGGAAGTCACCCTCTACTCGGAGCCGCCGATGGGCCAGACCGACGCCCTCGCGTACCTGCTCCTCGGCCATCCCCTCGGCCAGGCGAGCTCGCAGGAAGGGAACCTCGTCGCGAACGCGGCGACCTCGCTCGGGATCAAGGGAGGAAACCTTCTCGGCAAGAAGATCGCCGCGCGATTCGGCCTCGAGACCGCGCGCATCGAGACCAGGGGCGGGCTGCAGGAAGCCTCCCTGGTCGTCGGAAAGTATCTGTCTCCGAAGCTGTACGTGGAGTACGGGCTCGGCCTCTTCGATCCCGTCAGCACCCTCCGGATCCGCTACATCCTGTCCCGCAAGTGGTCGGTTTCGGCGGAGACCGGCGCGGAGAACGCGGCCGATCTGCTCTACACGATCGAGGCCGGAAAGACCCCCGGGGGAGGCAGGTAAGCACCGGAAAGGAACCGGTTCTTTCCGCGGTCGCCGGCGGCTTCCCGGAACAGAGCGGGCGATCCAACGTACTGTTACGGCACAGGAGGCTCGTTCTCATGCTGAAAGCGATTTTGTGGAAATCCCTGCGTGGAGTCGCGCTCACGGCGGTGCTCGCCGCTCCCGTGGGTCTCTTCGCGGAGCTTCCGCCCGTCATCCCGCGCCAGGTGCTCTTCGGAAATCCGGAACGGAGCCAGCCCCGGCTGTCGCCGGACGGCCAGCGTCTCGCCTGGGTCGCCCCTGACAAGAAGAACGTGCTCCAGGTCTGGGTCAAGACTGTCGGCAAGGACGACGACAAGATGGTCACGGCCGACAAGAAGCGTGGCGTCCGGCAGTACTTCTGGGCGCAGAACAACAAGACGCTTCTCTACCTCCAGGACAACGACGGAGACGAGAACTTCCACGTCTTCGGCGTCGACCTCGCCTCGGGGAACGTTCGCGACTACACGCCGTTTCAGGGAGTCCGCGCGAGCGTCGCCGACATCAACCCGGATTTCCCGGACGAGCTCCTGCTCACGATGAACCTTCGAAATCGCCAGGCGATGGACGTCCACCGGCTGAACCTCGGAACCGGCGCCCTGGTGCTCGACACTGAAAACCCGGGCGACGTCGGCGAATGGGGCACCGACGCGAAATTCCAGGTCCGCGCGGCTCAGGTCCAGACGCCCGACGGCGGGACGGAAATCCGGATCCGCGACGACGCGAAGTCGCCGTGGAAGACGCTCATGAAGGTCGGGCCGGAGGAGATCCTCGCTTTCGAGGACTTCTCGCAGGATGGAAAATCCGCTTATATCAAGACGTCCGCCGGCAGCGACACCGCGCGGTTGGTCTCCCGCGATCTGTCGACCGGCGCCGACACTGTTCTCGCGGCCTCTCCGGAGGTGGACGCAGGCCGCGTGCTCATCCATCCCAGGTCGCACGTCGTCCAGGCGGTTTCGTTCGAGCCCGGACGATCCATCTGGAGAGTGCTCGATCCGGCGGTTCGGGCCGACTTCGACGGAATCTCGAAGTTGAATCCGGGCGATTTCACGGTCGTGAACCGCACCGCCGCCGACGACGCCTGGCTCGTCGGGTTCTCGTCGGATCGCGGGCCCGTCTCCTGGTACAAATGGGATCGGACGGCAAAAAAGGGATCTCTGATCTTCACCGCCCAGCCCAGGCTCGAGGGTCTGCCGCTCGCCCAGATGAAGCCGGTCGTCATCAGATCGCGCGACGGGCTCACCCTGAACTCCTACCTGACCCTGCCGGTCGGAGTCGCTCCGAAGAATCTGCCGATGGTCCTGTTCGTTCACGGCGGTCCCTGGGGCCGCGATACGTGGGGCTACAACTCCACGGCGCAGTGGCTCGCCAACCGGGGCTACGCCGTGCTCCAGGTGAACTTCCGTGCGTCGACGGGATACGGCAAGAAGTTTCTGAACGCCGGGAACCGCCAGTGGGGTTTGAAGATGCATGACGACCTCCTGGACGCCGCGAAGTGGGCAGTCGACAAGGGATTCGCCGACGCGAAGAGAATCGCCGTGTTCGGCGGCTCGTACGGCGGCTACGCGGCGCTCGCGGCCGCCACCTTGACGCCCGGGACGTTCGCCTGCAACGTCGACATCGTCGGGCCGTCCAACATCAAAACGCTCATCGGCGCGATCCCGCCGTACTGGAAACCCATGCGAGCCATGTTCGACGTGCGCATGGGCAACGTGGACGATCCGAAGGACGCGGAGCTCATCCGGGCCGCGTCGCCTCTCTTCCGCGCGGACAAGATCACGAAGCCGCTTCTGATTGGTCAGGGCGCGAACGACCCGCGCGTCAACGTGAAGGAGTCCGAGCAGATCGTCGAGGCCATCGAGAAGAACCGCGGCAACGTGACGTATGTCGTCTACTCGGACGAGGGACACGGTTTCGCCCGCCCCGAAAATCGCATCGACTTCAACGCGCGCGCGGAGAAATTCCTCGGGACCTGTCTCGGTGGCCGGGTCGAGCCGATGGAAGGCGACAGGATCCCGGGATCCACGGCGGTCGTCAAAGTGGTGGGCAGGTAGCGGAGGCCCCCGGCCTCGAACTCCGAGCCGGCTCGCCCTTTTTTGGTTACGATTACCGACGTGAGGCGCAAGAGAAAGCCGGGTTTCTTCCGGGAACACTCCCTCACACTGATCGCCGTCGCCGTTCTGTCTCTCTGGATCGTCCTCTATCGCGCCGGGGACCCGAAGACGCACGCGGGATCGTTCTTCGGCAACGCGATCGCGGATTGGTCGGGCGTCGTCGTGACCGTGCTCGCGACGAAGTACTTCTATGAACGTGACTCCGCGGAGAGCAAACGGCCCCCGCGCAAGCGGGTCTCGAAGATTCCTGGCTGGGTCTTCGACCACTCTTTGACGATCGTTCTGGTCGTCACGGGGGTCGGGTGGCTCGTGGCATACCTTCGGACGGATCCGGAATCGAAGTGGGGGCAGGTCGTCGGCAACGTCCTTTCAGAATGGGTCCAGCTGATCGGAGTCGTACTTCTCACGAAGCGGTTCTTCGAGGTTGGCTCCGCGGAGTCGAAGGGAAAATGAAGGCCGCCGCCCGCGGCGAGGCCTCATCGGAGCGTTCGGGTCTGGCAGGCCGGCCAGGGCGGCCCTCGGTTCGAACGACAATGCCCGGGCATGCCGTCCGATCGGAACAGAGCGCTCCCGTAGGACTTCCGGATGAAGTCTTTTCCCATCGCGGTGCAGGCTCGCTACTCCGCCGTCGCGGCTCCCGCCAACACGCACGTCACCGTCATTCCGCCGCCGGCGCGCCGATCGAGTCGAAGCGTCCCCCCGTGCGCGTGCACGATCTCGGTGCAGAGCGGGAGTCCCAGCCCGCTGCCCGTCTGCTTGGACGAATAGAACGGCAGCAGAGCCTTCTTCATCGTCTCGTCGTCCATCCCGGTCCCGCGGTCGAAGACCTGGAGGATCCAGGAACCGTCGCGCCGGGCGATGGACACACCGATTTCCTCCGCCGCACCGCCCGCCTCGGCCGCGTTCTTCAGCAGGTTGATGAGCACCTGCTGCATCTGGCCCGCGTCCACGAGCGCGGGCTCCTCCGGTATCTCTCCGACCCGGCGAAACGGGAACAGGCGGCCGACGGAATCCAGAAGCTCCGGCCAGCTCACCGGCGTCCGGACCGGGAGCGGAAGCCGCGCGAACCGGGCGTAACCCTCCAGAAAATCCGAGAGATGCCGCACGCGCTCGTCGATGGTTCCCAGGATCTCGTCGAGGCGCGGCGCCGCCTCTGACCGGCTCGCCACGTGACGTGCGGAGTGGAGCAGCGAGCTGACCGGCGCGAGCGAGTTGTTGAGCTCGTGTGACAGAACGCGAATCACTTTCTTCCAGACTTCCACTTCCTGGCGCCGCAGCTCCGGCGTGATGCGTTCGACGACGATCAGGCGGTTCTCCTGCGTGTTCAGCGCAAACCGGCGCTGGAGAATCCGATAGGTCTCTTCCTCACTTTCGTCGCCCTGCCGCGGCCACGTAAACACCGCGTCCTCACCCGCCGCCAGCGCCTCCCGGCCCGCCGCGGGCGCGGACGAGATCACCTCGCCCAGTTCGCGGCCGGCGAGCCGCCTGGACGCGCCGAAGAGCTGCCGGGCCGCCGCGTTCGCATACACGATCCGGTCGAGCTCGTTGACGAGAAGGATCGCCATCGGGGCGCCCTGAAGCAGCGTGTCGAGGAGCAGCTCCCGCTGGTAGATCTCGTTTCGCTCGAGCCGCAGCGCGTCGCCCATGCGGTTGTAGAGGGTCACGAGCTCGCCGAGCTCGTCCTCGCCTCCCGCGGCCAGGCGCAGGCTGAAATCATTTTCCTGGAAGCTGCCGACGCCGTCCGTCACCGCCTGCAGCGTCCGCCGGATGGGCCCCCACACCCGCGAGAGGGACCAGGCCGCGAGGGGGAGCCCCACCGCGAGCGAGCAGAGAAACACGGCGACCGGGCCGGCGTCGAACCAGGCCACCGCTGCCGCGACCCCGGCGACACACGCGATGTCGATGCCGACGACCGCGGCGAGCTTGCCCGCCAGCGAGTATCGGGACCGGCCCGGGGCGCGGCGCGCGTGCTCGGGTGTTGCGCCTATCGGGGTCTCCGTTCGAGGACGATGCCGAGCCGTTCCATGCGGCGGTAGAGTGCCTGCCGGCTCAAACCAAGCTCCTGCGCGGCGCGCGACACGCTGCCCCCGTGGCGGCGCAGCAGCTCCTCGAAAGCAGCCCTCTCCCCCGCCGGCAGCAGTCCGGGCGCCCCCGCCGTTCCCTCGAAGCCGAGGTCGGCGGGAGTCAGGGTCCCGTGCGGCGCGACGAGGACCGCGCGCTGGATACGATTCATGAGCTCGCGGACATTACCCGGCCAGGCGTGCTCGAACATCGCGCGCTCCGCTTCGGGAGACAGCGACCAGCGGCGGCCCGACGGAGCGGCGGCGAGCCCTTCCATCACGCTCTCGGCCAGCGGACGGACGTCTTCGGGGCGCTCGCCGAGCCCCGGCACCGCGAGCTCGATCACGTTCAGCCGGAAATAGAGGTCCTCGCGAAAGCGCCCCGCCGCGATCGCGGAGGGCAGGTGCGCATTGGTCGCGCAGAGGACCCGCACGTCCACTTTCCTCGTCTCACTCGATCCCAGCCTCTCGAACTCCGAATTCTGCAGCACGCGGAGGAGCTTCATCTGTCCGGCGGCCGAAAGATTTCCGATCTCGTCGAGAAAGAGGGTTCCGCCGTCCGCCGCTTCGAAGCGCCCGATCCGGAGGCGGCGCGATCCCGTGTACGCGCCCGCCTCCGCGCCGAAGAGCTCGCTCTCGAGAAGCTCGTCCGGGAGCCCGCCCGCGTTGACCCGGATGAAGGGCTTCGCTCGACGCGACGAATTCGCCTGCACGATCTCGGCGAGTTTTTCCTTCCCCGCGCCGTTCGGCCCGGTGATCAGCACCGGGACATCGGAGCCTGCGACCTGCACCGCGAGCGAGACCACCCGGTGCATGGCGTCGCTCTCGTAAACGATCCCGCAGAGGTCGTAACGGCCGGCGAGCTCCTCCCGCGGACGCGCCCGCGTCGATCGGAGCCGGGAGTTCTCGGCCTCGAGTGCCCGGAGACGCAGGAGCGTCCGCACCGAGGCGAGGAGCTTCTCGTCGTCCCACGGCTTCGCGAGATAGTCGTTCGCCCCTTCCCGCACCAGGGCGACCGCGGTCTCGAGAGAGGTCCACGCGGTCATCAGGAGCACCGGCACCGTCGGGTCGAGACGCCGGAGCGCGCGAAAGAGAGCGGCACCCTCCTCACCCGACGTCGCGCCGGGAGAGAAATTCATGTCCTGGATCACGACTCCGACCGTTCCGCCGGCGACGGTCGACAGGGCCTCCGACGGGCCGCGCGCGGTCACGTACGGAATGTCGTGCACTTCGAACAACACGCCGAGTGCCCGCGCGACCGCGATCTGGTCCTCGACGATCAAAACTCGGGACATCAGTGCGCCGGCCGCGCCGGCCGGAGAGACGCGCCGCAGCGCTCGGGAGGGCATACGCCCGGGAGACGACGGGGCATGGCCAAGGTTACTGGAGGAGGCGATTCAGCCGGGGGCCCGGTAGAGACGGGGGCCGTTGAGGGGTGAGGAGGTAAGGGGTGAGGCGGACGAGGTCAACGCCTAACGCCTAACGTCTGGCGACCTCGGTTTCACACATTCCGCGTCGCCACCGCAGGCGCAACCGCCGCGCCCTTCCTCGCCGGAAAGTACGTCGCCGCCAGCCCGAAGAGCCACAGGAGCCCGACACCCACGATCACGAGACCCGCGTCCATGCGCGTCCCGTTCAGGCGCGTCACGAGCGCCACGTTCAGGGCGTAGGCGAGCGCAACCCCCAGAACGAGACCCATGGATGTAACGAGCCAGTTCTCGAGCAGGAAGTAGCTCAGGATGTCGAGCTTCCGGGCGCCGAGCGCCCGCCTCGTTCCGATCTGGCGGGTGCGCTCCGCGACAGAGAACACCGTCAGGCCGACGATGCCGAGCGAGGTCACGAACAGGAGGAGGAAGATGACGAGGGACAGGATCCTCACGAGGAGCGCCGACTGCGACTGAAAGCGCTCCTTGATCTCGGTCAGCTCCTTCAACTGGACGTTGCGCCCGGTGTTCGCCGCGAGCAGGACCTTCTCGACCTGGGGACGCACAGCCTTCATCTTCTCCGGCGCGGCCCGCACCAGATACGCCGATCCGCCCTGGAAGCTCCGTGCGTACCCGGGGAAGAACATCACGTATTCGTGGATCGGCCACCCATACGGATTGTAGAAATGGTCGATCACTCCCACGATGCGGTACTGGTCGCCGTCCTCGTCCTCGAGGCCCTTGCCGAGCGACTTGCCATCCTTGAACAACAGCTCGCCGAAGGCGCGGCTGATGATGATGTTCTGGCTGACCTTTTCGAGCGGCTTTCCGTCGGCGCCGAGCGGCCGGTTCGACGTCGTGACCTCGCGAAGCCGTCTGGTGTCCGATTCCACTTCCTGGCGCGTGAAGTTCCGGCCTTCCACGAGTCGCGACCCGAGCGTCTCGAGCGTCGACTCGTCGGCGTTGTAGACCTGGTTGCGCAGAAATTCGCCTTTCGATCCCAGGACCCGCGTGGTGGTGGAGCTTCCGCCCCCCTGCCAGGGGAGAAAGCGCGTGTTCGAGACCGCCACGACGCCGGGGATCGCCTTCACGGCGTCGAGGTCCTTGCGCAGGGCCGCGTCGAGATAACCATCCTCCTTGAAGGCGGGAGCGAACGGCGTGCTCCGCACGGAAAGAATGTTGTCGTCGTCGAACCCGGAGCTGCGCCCCATCTCGCGCCGCGCGTCTCCGATCATGTTCACGCAGTTGACGACGATCGCGAGGGTCAACGCGACCTCCGCGACGATCAACCCGTAGCGGACCTTGTTGCGAGCCATCGACCGAAGGATCGGGCCGAATTCCATGGCAGCCTCCTCAGACTTTCAGATGCATCGCCGGGGCGAGCCGGCAGGTCCGCCAAGCGGGATAGATCCCTGCGACCAGTCCCGCGGCCAGGGACAGGCCGACGGAGAGCAGGATCATCGAGAGATCCAGGCGGAAGAATCCGCCGCGCGCCGCGATCGTTTTCAACCACGCGTTCATCGCCGCGAGAGCGCCGAGCGAGAGCAGGATCCCGATCGCCCCGCCGAGGACCGCGATCAGCTCGCACTCCACGATGTGCTGCAGGAAGATGTCCGCGCGGCTGGCGCCGAGA
This sequence comes from Acidobacteriota bacterium, assembly GCA_039931865.1. Classification (GTDB taxonomy): domain Bacteria; phylum Acidobacteriota; class Thermoanaerobaculia; order UBA5066; family Gp7-AA6; genus JALYUA01. The sequence continues at coordinate 13,862 of JBDTRB010000063.1, forward strand.
GCGCGCCTCACGCCGACCTCCCCGCCGCGGGCGAGGAACTTCCCGAGAAGAAGGCCGACCAGATTCACCGCGCAGACCGCGAGGAAGAGCAGCGAAACGATCAACATCGCGGTCGCCTGCTTCGGCACGACCCCGGCGTCGGTCATCCACTCCGAAACGGTCGAGAGGCGATTGTTCAGAGGCCGCTGGAACCGGCCGGTCTTTTTCTGCTCGAGGACATAGGCGTTTAAGAAATCGCGGTACGCGCCGGCGGATTTTTCGTTCGGCAGCTCCACCCAGTACTGGATCCAGCAGACCTCCGACTGGAGAAACCCTTCGAAGCCGGAAGTGCCGCTCGTGCCCCATCCATCCGTGTTGCCGTTGGTGCGGATCTGCATCGGGCGCAGGAGGTTGAACGGGATGTAGATGTTTTCGGGGGTCGCGATCTGGTTCTGCGTGAGGTCATAGAAACGGACGTTCGGCCGCCACCCGGCGAGAACGCCGACGACCCGGAAGTCCCGGTCCGCCAGGCGGACGGTCCGGCCGACGCTGTTCGCGCCGCCGAAGAGCTTGTGGTTCATCTCCTGCGAGAGCACGACGACCGGGTCGGGCCCCGCGTCGGCTCTCCGGTCCCACCCGGAGCCGTACTGGAACGGCACGTCGAACATGGGAAAGAAGTCGGAGAAACAGAGCCGCGTCAGCTCCCGGAACGGGCGGCCGACCTTCGGGTCTGGATAGACGTAGAAATTCGAGACGAACATCCCGCCCTGCCGGACCGGGATGGTCGATTTCATGAGGCCCTGCATGTCCCGATAGGTGATCTGGGTGGGCGGCCGCGCGGGATCGTCCCCCGGGTACGGCTTCAGCGGGTCCCAGCTGTCGAGCCGCACGTAGCGGAGCACGTCGCTCTTCTGAGGGATGGGGTTTTTCGAAAACGCGTGGCGGAACGCAGCGAACGTGGTGGACACCGCGATGCCGAGCGCTATCCCGCTCACGATCAGCACCGAAAGCGTTACGTTGCGGCGGAGGCTTTTCCAGGCGATGCGGAGGTTGTGCAGCAGCATCGTGGCCTCCTTACTGAAGCGTCGAGGCGAGGCTGGCGGACGAACGATCCGCGTTCTCCGGGGGAAGCGCGTTTAAGTCGACGACCTCCCCGTCCAGCAGGTGAATCTGCCGGGACGCTCTCGAAGCGCACTCGGGCGTGTGCGTCACCATCACGATCGTCGTGCCGGAGTCGTTGATCTTCTCGAGCAGGTCCATGACCTCGCGGGACATCATCGTGTCGAGGTTTCCGGTCGGCTCGTCGGCGAGGATGAACTTCGGATCACCGGCGAGCACGCGCGCGATCGCGACGCGCTGCTGCTGTCCTCCCGAGAGCTGCGAGGGGAGGTGATGGATGCGCGAGAGGAGACCGACCGTGCGGACCGCCTTCTCGATCCGCTCCCGGCGGTCCGCCGCGGGGAGTCTTCGGTAGCGCAGCGGGACGTCGATGTTGTCGAAGACGTCCAGGTCGGGAATGAGGTTGAAGCTCTGGAAGATGAAGCCGATCTTCTGATTGCGGATCTTCGACATCTCGTTGTCGGAGAGGCGGCTCACGTCCTGGCCGTCCAGGTGATACGTGCCTTCGTCGAACGTGTCGAGCAGCCCGGCGACATTCAGGAAAGTCGTCTTCTCCGATCCCGACCGCCCCATCACGGCGACGAACTCGCCCGTCTTCACGTCGATCGAAAAGTCGTGCAGGGCGTGGGTCTCGATCATGTCGGTGCGATAGACCTTTTGAATCTTCTTCATCGAAAGCATGGCGCTTCTCCTCGGATCAACTACGAATGAGCACGTTTTTCGCGCCCGCGAATTCAGACGTGTCGGACAGAATCACCTTGTCGCCCTCCGAGAGTCCGCTCTTAATCTCGACTTCGGAGACGCTCACCGCACCCACCTGGATGTTGCGCTTCACAGCGACCCCGTTCTCGACGACGTAGATCTGCCGTCCGCCGCCGCTTTCCAGAAACGGGCCGCGCGGCACTTTCAGGACGTTTTTCTTCGTCTCCATGACCATCCGAACGCTGACGCGCTGACTCTGCCGCAGCCCTGCGGGCGCCGCGCCCTCGAAGACGACCGTGCCGCGGACCTGGCTTTCCCTGATTTCGGGAGACATCGCGGTGACGTGGCCCTGGTACTCGCGGCCTTCGTAAAGGATCTGCGCTTCGGTGCCGGGAATCACGTCGGCCGAATAGTTCTCGGGGAGGTTGATCTCGATCTCGAAGGCGGAGAGGTTCACGACCGTCAGAACGGGCGCGTTCACCGCAACCGCATCACGATCCTGCACCGCGACGGAGGCGACCAGCCCGTCGAACGGCGCGGTGATGGTCAGGAGATCGACCTGGCGCTGAAGCTCGCCGACCGCCGACGCCTGGCGCTCCGCGAGCGACTTGCGGCTCTGGACGTCGAAATCGGCGGTCTCGATCTGGAGCTTCGCTGTCTCCTGCAGGTTCTTCAACTCGAGCTCCGCGATCCGGACGTCGTCCCTGGCTTTCTCGTAGTCCGTCTTGTTCAGGATGCCCTGGTCGAAGGCGGACTGCGCACGTTCCAGGAGCCGCTTCGACGCGGTGAAACGGACCTCGAGCAGATCGATCGCATGCGAGTTCTTGATCGAGTCCTGGCGGGCGTCGATCTTCTGCCGCTCCCATGCGGACTGCAGGGACTGGAGCGTGGCGCGCTCCTGCAGGAGGCGGCTCTTGAGCTCCGGGCTCTCGATGCGCGCGAGGACCTCGCCCTTGCGGACGGAGGCGCCCGCCTTGATCGTCAACGAGACGATCCCCTGGGTCGGGGCGAAAAGGGTCGGATGGAGCGCGGCGACGATCCGGCCTTCGGCCGAGGCGTCCCGGACGAGGTCTCCCCGCGAGACCGCGGCGATCCGGACCCGGGAGGCGTCCACCGAGCGATCGGCTCGGGACCAGCGGCGGATGGTCGGAAGCAGGAGAACCGTGAGAATGAGAAAGACGGCGGCGCCGACGCCGAGGAAAATCGTCCGCCGCGAGACGCCTCCGGGCTTCTCGACCACTTTGTCCATTGCGGAAAGGTTGTCGATCACTGCCCGCTGAAGAGCAATGCGGCTGCCAGCAATTTTTCGCGAAAGAACGCGAAAACAGGCCGAAACACGCCAACATGTGTGTCCGGAACGGACGTGTGTCCGGGCATCCATGCGGACAGAAATCCGGAGAAAGCCCCACGCCTTCTCAGGCCCGGCGAGGACGCGGAGACGAGCCGCGGCCGTGCCGGCATCTATCATCGGGCATGCGCGCCGCCTCGTTCCTTGCCGCGACCCTGACTTCTTTCATGGCGTTCGCCTGCGCGACCGGAAGGGATGCGCGGCCCGCTCCGGAATGGGTCGCCGGCCCTCACGGCCTCCTGCGCGTCGATGCGGGCGGGTCCGGTCGCGGCATTCCCGTGCTCCTCGTCCACGGCAACGGCGGGAATCGATCGTCGTGGGCGAAGACGCTGGCGCACCTCAAGGCCACGCGGCCGGCGGCGGCGTTCGACCTCTCCGGGATGGGCGACTCCGAGCTCGCGCCGGGGTCGGAGATCTCGGTCGAGGGTTTCGCCGCCGACGTCGCGGCCGTCGCCGACGCGCTCGGTTACCGGCGGTTCGTCCTGGTCGGGCACAGCTACGGGGGCGCCGTCGTGGCCGCGTACGCCGGAAGCCACCCCGAGCGTCTGGCGGGCCTCGTCTTCGCGGATTGCGCGGGCGACCTTCACCGCACGCCACCCGAGACCCTGGAGCCGATGCGGCGCGCGCTGCGCGACAGATATCCGGACTTTACCCGGAAGTGGTTCGAAGGCATTCTCGCCGGCGCCCGGCCCGAGACCCGGGTCAGCGTCCTGGACGCTCTGTCGCACACACGCCCGGAGGTCTTCGTCGGTGCGACCGAGGCGCTGTACCGTTTCGACCTAGACTCGGCTCTGGCCCGCTACGCCGGGCCTCGCCTGTCGATCGCCTCGATGCTTTTCGAGAACCCCATCGCGGTCCACAAGACGGTCGCCGGAGTTCCCGCGCGGCGCGTCGAGTCGGCGAGCCACTGGCTCATGATGGATCAGCCGGACGCTTTCGACCGGGAGCTCGACGCCTTTCTCGCGCGAATTTCGAGCTGACGACAGAACATTTCAGCCCCGGCGCACGTCTGAACCCTCGAGGAACCCGGGCCGGAGGCTCCAAACCCGAAGGAGGACCCATGCATCCCATGAAAATCATCGCCCTGGGCGCGGCGCTCGCGGCCGCCGCCTGGGTCGCGCAGGCCGATTCGCGCGTCGAGAAGACCCTGACACTCGCGCCCGGCGGGACCTTCTCGGTCCGCACGGAGCTCGGCGGCGTTCGCGTCATCGGCACCGACCGCGCCGGGGTTCGCGTCGTGGTCACCTCGACCCGCGACGACCTGAACGAGCTCCTGGCCTTTCAGTACGAGGAGCGGGCCGGCTCGGCCTCCGTGGTCGCCCGCAAGCGCCATCCTGTGTCGAATTTCTTCGGAAGTCCGGGCCGCTCCGTGCGCTTCGAGATCGAGGTACCCGCCGAGACCCGCGTCACCGTCGACACGTCCGGCGGCGGAATCAAGCTCGCGTCGCTCCGCGGAGACACGAAACTCGAGACCTCCGGGGGCGGGATCGAAGTCCGGGACCACGCCGGCGAGGTGGCGGCAAACACGTCGGGCGGCGGAATTACGCTGTCGCATGTTCGCGGCCGGTGCCGTGTCGAGACTTCGGGAGGCGGGATAACGGCCGAGGCGATCGACGGTGCGGTGGATGGCGAGACGAGCGGGGGCTCGATCCGGTTCGATGGAATCACCGGCGACATCCACGCCCATTCCTCGGGCGGCGGAATCCACATCCGGGAAGCGGGAGGACGTGTCGAAGCGGACACCTCGGGCGGCTCCGTCCAGGTGGAGTTCACGCGCTCGAATGCGCGGGGCGGCTCGATCGAATCTTCCGGTGGCGGGGTCACGGTTTCCGTCGACCCGTCGGTGGGCCTCGCAATCGACGCCTCCGGCAACTCCGTCCAGGCGGACGTGCCGATCACGGTGCGCGGAGAAATCTCCCGCCGGCACCTGAAGGGAACCCTGGGGCCCGGCGGCGAGACGCTGCGGCTCCGAACGAGCGGCGGCTCCGTTCACATCCTGGCCCTCTAGCAGGCTGCTGAACTCAGCGCCCCGCGATCCGCCAGAGCAGCCCCTCGAATTTTTCGGGCTCCTCGAACAGCGGCGCGTGCCCCGACCGTTCAAACCAGACGAGGTCTTTCCGGGGGGCGTCGAGCGAATCGAGCCACTTTTCGGCAAGCTCAGGAATCGTGTTCCCGTCGTGCCGTCCGAGCGCGAGGGTCACGGGGAGATCGAGCCTCGTCACCCTGTCCCGCAGATCGATGGCCGCGAGCTGCGGCTGGAGGATCTCGTAGCTCGTCTGGTACGCGTGCCAGTAGTTCGCACGGTCGGCGGCTTCGTATTCCTGAGACTCGGCGAGCGCGACGAGCGACGACGAGCGGAACGGGCTCGGACCCGTCTTGTCGGCCGCGAAGCGCTCCGCCCACGCGAGAAGGACGAACGACCGTTCGAACAGGTGCCTCGGGTCGTAGGGAGGGGGCCCGGCGTCCGCGAGATCGGAGACCGCGCGTTCGACTCCCCGCGCGCGGGCCGTTTCCAGCGTCCGCTCCCACGAGCGCCGGTCGTTTTCGGGCGAGCTGATGACCGGAGCCACCGCCAGGAGCGCTTCGAACGGGGCGGGGTCGTGACTCGCCGCAAGAACCGTGAGCATGGACCCGAAGCTGTGCCCGACGAGAAGGACTCTCCCTGCGTCAGATCGAGGACCGAGCAGGCGGCCGAGCTCGATCGTGTCCTCGACGAGGCGCTCGACGGTCATATCGTCCCGAGGCTCGATCGCCCGCCACGACTTTCCGGCGCCGCGCTGATCCCACGAAACGACCGTGAACCGTGCCGAAAGATTCGGGGCGAACCGACCGAGCCAGGGCGTCATAGCGGACCCCGGGCCGCCGTGGACGAAAAGGAGGAGAGGCTTTTCCGGAGATTCCCCCCGGACCGAGATCCACTGCTCCGCGCGTCCCAGAACCACTCTTTCCACGGCGGGATCGTAGCGTCACGCACGGGGGCGCCTTTTCAGCGTCTGGCCCGGGACCGGGAACGCCCGGCACGAGGCGGTGACTTTTGGCAGAATCCGGCCGTGAGCACGGACCTTCCGGTCGCCATCGTCGGCGGCGGCCCCACGGGGATCGCCTGCGCGGTCGAGCTTTCGAGGCGCGGAATCCGGGCTGTCTGCTACGAGCGCGGTGGGATTCTCGACACGCTCTACCGGATGCCGGAAGAGATGCGCTGGTTCTCCACTCGCGAGCTTCTCGCGATCGCGGGAGTGCCCTTCGCCGGCCCGGAGCCGCATCCCACGCGGCTCGACACCCTTGCGTACTACCGCTCCGTCGCGGACGCGTTTGACGTCCAGGTCGTCCCCCAAACGGAGATCCTCTCGATACTTCCCCGGGAAGGAGGCGGCGTGCGCGTGTCCGCCTCCCGCGACGGGCAGACGTCCGAATTCGAAGCTTCGGCGGGGATCGTCGCGAGCGGGTTTTTCGGGAACCCGAAGCGTCTCGGCGTCCCCGGCGAGGACCTTCCCATGGTCCACCGGCGATACGTTTCCGGATATCCGTTCCACGCTCGCGACGTGCTGGTCGTCGGCGGAAAGAACTCGGCCTCGGAAGCCGCGCTCGACCTCTACCGCCACGGCGCGCGCGTCACGCTCGTCGTCCGCGGGGCGGCGATCTCCGATCGAGTCAAGTACTGGATCAAGCCCGATCTCGAGAATCGGATCAAGGCGGGAAGCATCGCGGCGTGGTTCGACAGCCGTGTCGTTGAGATCGAGCCGCGCGCGGTGCGCCTCGAGACCCCGGCCGGCGAACGGACGGTCCCGACCGATGCGGTGTTCCCGTTGATCGGGTACGAGCCCGATTTCGCATTCTTCGACCGCTGCGGAATTCGTCTCGAAGGCCCCTGCCGGGCGCCCGCCCACGACCCCTCGACCCTCGAGTCGAACGTTCCGGGCCTCTATCTCGCGGGCGCTCTCCTCGGCGGAGCGGAAATCGGCCGCATCTTCATCGAAAACAGCCGCCATCACGCCGCGATGATCGCGGACGCGATCGCGGCGGCGTCGGGATCGCGCGGCTCCGTCCGGCCCGCGGCCGCAACTTCTTTCCCGGCGTTCCGTACCTCGCCAGGAAATGACCCGGACCGCTGACGCCAACACCTCCTTCGACACGGTCCTCTTCGAAAGCAAGATCGTTTCGATTGGAAAGTTCCGCGCCCATCCTCGTCAGCCCGGCTTTTCCGATTCCGGCCCGACGCGCGGGTTTCTCGTCGTCTTTCCGAGGACTCTCGTTCGGATCGCGCACGAGGGCCGGGAGCCTTTCGTCGCGGGGCCCGACCTCGTCACGTATTACAACCGAGGACAGGTCTACCGGCGCGAGAGCGTCCACGGCCTTCCGGACCGCTGCGAATGGTTCTCGTTCTCGCCCGACGCGCTTTTGGACGCTCTCCGCCCGCATGATCCGGCGGCGGCCGACCGGGCGGACTCCCTCTTTTCGTTTACGTCCGGCCCGAGCGACGTCGAGTCCTACTTCCGGCAGCGGAGGGTCGTCGACGCGCTCACTGCTTCTGCCGCCGACGCGTGGGAGGTGGAGGAGACGATGCTCCGGGTGCTCGAGCGGCTCATCGCGGCGCGGTACCGGGAGCGCCCGGTCTCGAAGGATGCGCCGCACGGGGAAGCCGCGCGGCGCCGCTCGCGCGCCGTCGCTCAGGAGGCCCGCGTCGAGCTCGGACGCTCGTTTCGCACAGCTGGCGGAATCTCGACGCTCGCGCGGACTCTCCGCGTGTCCCCCTTCGAGCTCTGCCGGATCTTCCGCCGCGAGACCGGCACGACACTGCAGGCCTTCCGCGAACGCCTGAGGCTCGCCGCCGCGCTCGAGCGGCTGCGGGAGTCAGGCCAGGACCTGACCGGCATCGCTCTCGACCTCGGCTACTCGAGCCACAGCCATTTCTCGTCGTCGTTTCGCCGGCACTTCGGAGTGACGCCATCGGCAGCGCGGGCAGGGTCGCCAATGGGTTCGAGGGCCCAGCGTTAGGCGTTAGGCGTTTAGCGTTCGGCTCGGCATTCACGGGCACGGCTCGTGCTCCTGCGCCCCTCACCCCGACCCTCTCCCCGCGCGCGGGGCGAGGGAGCAGAGCTGCGCTTCGGTCGAGCTGGTGATTACGATCGCCCCGAGAGGAGTCTCCTGACCGAAGGGAAGGAGGAGCCTCTCGGGGCGGGA